>NZ_JAKRFE010000005.1:0-383521 GCF_022348225.1 Gordonia sp. McavH-238-E | reverse complement strand
GATGGCGGACTCGGCGGAGAACGTGTGCGATACTTTCACTGAAAGTGCCTTCTGAGCTGGAATGTTTTGTTGTCTCAACACCACCAATCATTCCAGCTCAGAGGGCATTTTCACGTTATCGACACCCCGCACCCGTCCACGGATCCAGGCTCAGGGAGCAGAGGGGGCGTCGCTGCGCTCCTCGCACCTCAGGGAGCAGAGAGGGTCGTCGCTTGCGCTCCTTGCACCTTCAAGCAGAGGGGGGCGTCGCTTGCGCTCCTTGCACCTTCAAGCAGAGGGGGGCGTCGCTCGCGTCCCTCAGGGAGCAGAGAGGGTCGTCGCTTGCGTCTTCGGCGAGCGGACAGTCAGTGTCCGGCGGGCACCGCGCGTCGGTCGACGGCCGCGCGGTAGAGCGAGCCGATCGCGTCGACGACTTCTGGGTGAGTGCCGAGCGGGCCGGCGACAAGTGTGTCGTCGACCAGGGCGTCGAGCGCCGACTCGACCCGCTCGGTGAGCAGTCCGGCCGACAGGAAATACGGACTGAGGGCGATCCGGTCGGCGCCGCCGGCGCGCAACCGTCGCACAGCCGTGGCCACCGCACGCTGTCCCGCGCCCAGTTTGGTCGCGAAGACCACCTCGACGGGCCGGTGCAGTCGAGTCGAGAGCTCGATCGCGCGCAGACGCACCGACCGATCGGCGTCGGGGTCAGACGACCCGACCGCGGACAGGATGACCCCGTCGCGCGGTCCCAGGCCGGCCTCGAGCAGACGATCGGTCAGCGCGCCCGTCAACGAGCGGGTGCCCATGACGTCGGTCTGTCGCGCCGTCGGGCGGCACGACGCGATGATCGACGGGAGGTCGACCTTGTGGTGGTATCCCGCCGCGAGCAGCATCGGTACGACGACCGGATCGGCGGCAATGTGGCTGAGCACATCCCCGACCGGTGGCTCGTCGAGGTCGAGGTAGGAGAGCACCACGTCGACGCCGGGAAGGCTCGAGGCGACGGCGTCGCGCACACGGCGCGCGGTCGCGCCGAAGCGCGGGTCGCGACTGCCGTGTGCGACGAGGACGAGACTCGGTGTCACACCAGCTCTTTGAGATGCAACGGAGCCAATGCGTCGCCGACGAGCCCGGCGGCCAGCGTGTTGCCGCCCTGCGGGTCGATGAGCAGGAAGCTTCCCGACTCGCGGTTCACCTGGTAGTCGTCGGCCGGGATCGGCTCGGCGGTCTGCACCGAGATCCGCACGATCTGGTTCAGCTCCACCGATTCCGGAGCCTCCACCAGGGCCAGGTTCTGCTCGTCGAACAGCGCGTCGAGTGCGCCGACGATGGCCTGGGTGGTCTTGGTGCCGTGCTTGAGGAGCAGGCGCGCGCCCGGACGTAACGGCTTCTCGGCGAGCCAGCACACCGTTGCGGTGAACTGCTGCAACGGTTCCGGGGCATCGGCGGCGGCTGCGATCACATCGCCGCGGGAGATGTCGACGTCGTCTGCCAGCAGGATCGTGACGCTGCGTCCGGTGTGTGCGGTGGGCAGTTCGCCGTCGGCGGTGTCGATCTGGCTGACGGTGGTCCGCTGCCCCGACGGCAGGACGACCACCTCGTCGCCGACGGAGACCCGGCCGGCGGCGATCTGGCCCGCGTAGCCGCGATAGTCGGGGTGCTCCGGCGTGCGCGGACGGATGACGTACTGCACGGGGAAGCGCAGGCCCACCTCGTTGCGCTCCACCAGGTTGGGCACGGTCTCGAGGTGCTCGATGAGGGTCGGCCCGTCGTAGAAGCTGGTGGTGTCGGAACGGTTCGCGACGTTGTCGCCGTGCAACGCCGACACCGGGATCGCGGTGACCTGCTCGTCCGACCAGCCCAGCGACCGGGTGAGTTCGGCGAACTCGGCGGAGATCTCGGCGAACACCGACGCCTGATCGGCGACGAGATCGATCTTGTTCACGGCCAGCACCAGCTGCGGGACACCGAGGAGAGCCATCACCGCGGCGTGGCGGCGGGTCTGGGCGACGACGCCGGTGCGGGCGTCGACGAGCAGGATCACCAGCTGCGCGGTAGAGGCCCCGGACACGGTGTTGCGGGTGTACTGCACATGGCCCGGGGTGTCGGCGAGCACGAACGAGCGCGCGGGCGTGGCGAAGTAGCGGTAGGCGACATCGATGGTGATGCCCTGCTCGCGCTCGGCGCGCAACCCGTCGACGAGCAGCGACAGGTCCGGGGTGTCGAGTCCGCGGTCCACCGAGGCCTTGGTGACCGCGTCGATCTGGTCGGCCAGAACGGATTTCGTGTCGTACAGCAGTCGGCCGACAAGCGTCGACTTGCCGTCGTCGACGCTGCCCGCGGTCGCGATGCGGAGGAGATCAGGGGCGTGTTTCATCAGAAATATCCTTCGCGCTTGCGGTCTTCCATGGCGGCCTCGGAGACCCGGTCGTCGCCACGGGTGGCGCCGCGCTCGGTCAGCCGCGATGCGGCGACCTCGGCGAGTACGGCCTCGTTGTCGGCGGCGTCGGAGAGCACCGCACCGGTCGACGAGCCGTCCCCGACGGTGCGGTAGCGCACCGACAGGCGTTGGAGCTCTTCACCTTCGCGCGGGCCGCCCCAGACTCCCGAGGTCATCCACATGCCGTCACGCTGGTAGACCTCGCGCTCGTGGGCGTAGTAGATCGACGGGAGGAGGACCTGCTCGCGGGCGATGTAGCGCCAGATGTCGAGTTCGGTCCAGTTCGACAGCGGGAACACCCGCACGTGTTCACCCGGGGCGTGGCGACCGTTGTAGAGGTTCCACAGCTCGGGACGCTGACGCTTCGGGTCCCACTGGCCGAAGGCATTGCGCAGCGAGAAGATCCTCTCCTTGGCGCGCGATCGCTCCTCGTCGCGGCGACCGCCGCCGAACACCGCGTCGAAACGGTTCTCGGTGATGGCGTCGAGGAGGGGAATGGTCTGCAAGGGGTTGCGCACACCATCGGGACGCTCGGTGAGGCGGCCGTCGGCCAGGTAGTCCTCGACCCTGGCGACGTGCAGCCGCAGGTTGTGCCGCTCGACGACCTGATCGCGGAACTCGAGCACCTCGGGCAGGTTGTGCCCGGTGTCGACATGCAGCAACGAGAAGGGCAGCGGCGCAGGCCAGAACGCCTTCAACGCGACGTGCAGGAGAACGGTGGAGTCCTTGCCGCCGGAGAACAGGATCACCGGACGTTCGAACTCGCCCGCGACCTCCCGGAAGATGTGGATCGCCTCGGACTCCAGGGCGTCGAGTGTGGTGAACTCGTCGGCCTCCGTGGCGGCGCCGCTCGTCTGGGCCGCGGCGGCGACGCCGGGCGTCTCCGGAACGGACGGTGTTTCGGTCACGGTCATGCGTGCAGCCCACATTCTGTCTTGGCGCGTCCGGCCCAGCGGCCGCTGCGCGGATCGGATCCGGGTTCGGGTTTGGCGGTGCACGGTGCGCACCCGATGGAGGGGTAGCCCTCGTCGACGAGCGGATTCACCAGCACGCCGTTGGTGTCGATGTAGTCCTGCATCGTCTCGTCGGACCAAGCCGCGATCGGATTGATCTTGACCAGCCCGAAGCCCTCGTCGAAGGAGATGAGCGGGGCGTTCGCCCGTGTCGGTGCCTCCACGCGACGGATGCCCGTGATCCACGCGTCGTAGCCGGCGAGTCCGGCCTTGAGCGGCACGACCTTCCGCAGCCGGCAGCATTCGCCCGGGTCGCGCGCGAAGAGATTGCGCCCCAACAGCTCATCCTGCTCGGCGACGCTGTGCTCGGGCGTCAGGTTCACCATCTCCACGCCGTACACCTGCTCGACGGCGTCACGGGTGCCGATGGTCTCGGCGAAGTGATATCCGGTGTCGAGGAACAGCACCTTGACCGGGTCGCCGTCGAGGAGATCGCGATCGATGTGCTTCACCGAGAGATCGACGAGCGCCGCGTCCTGCATGTTCGACGCGACGACGAAATTGGTGCCGAAGGTCTGCGCGGTCCAGCGGATCAGCTCTTCGGGAGTGGCGTCGGAACCGAGGTCCGCGGCGCCCTTCTCGGCGATGTCGCGCAGTTGCTCCTCGCTGAAGCGCCGCCCGGTCCGGGGGGTCGTCTCGATGGTCATCGCAGTGCCTCCTCGTCGGCACGAACGGCCCACTGCGCGAACCGTTCACCTTCGGTGCGCTGGTCGACGAAGTTGCGGACCACGCGCTCGATGTAATCGCCCAATTCGGTGCCCAGCACCTTGTGCTGGCGCAACTTGCGACCGAAACCCGAATCCAGTCCGAGGCTGCCGCCCAGGTGGACCTGGAAGCCGTCGGTCTGATTGCCGTCGGCGTCCTCGACGAGCTGTCCCTTGAAACCGATGTCGGCGATCTGGGACCGTCCGCACGAGTTGGGGCACCCGTTGATGTTCACCGTGATCGGCACGTCGAGCTTCGAGTTGATGTCGGCGAGCCGCTCGTCGAGCTCCGGCGCGAGGACCTGCGACCGCTTGCGGGTCTCGGTGAACGAGAGCTTGCAGAACTCGATACCGCTGCACGCCAGGAGATTCCGGCGCCACCGCGTGGGCCGGCCGTGCAGGCCGAGCGGCTTGAGCTCGTCGATCAGCCAGTCGACCTTGTCGTCGGGGACGTCGAGGACGATGAGCTTCTGGTACGGGGTGAACCGGACCCGGTCGGACCCCGCCGCGGCGACGGCCGCCGCGGCCTTGGTCAGGATCGTGCCCGAGACGCGTCCGGCGATGGGGGAGAAGCCGATCGCGTTGAGTCCGTTGCGCAGCTTCTGCACACCGATGTGGTCGATCGGTCGCTCGGGTTGCTCCGGGGCCGGGCCGTCGATCAGCTTGCGGCCCAGGTACTCGTCCTCGAGTACCTGACGGAACTTCTCGATGCCCCAGTCCTTGATGAGGAACTTCAGCCGGGCCTTGGCGCGCAGCCGTCGGTAGCCGTAGTCGCGGAAGATCGAGACCACGGCCTCCCACACGTCGGGCACTTCGTCGAGCGGGACCCAGGCGCCCACGCGCTGGGCGAGCATCGGGTTGGTGGAGAGTCCGCCGCCGACCCAGAGGTCGAGGCCGGGGCCGTGCTCGGGATGGACGACGCCGACGAAGGCGACGTCGTTGATCTCGTGCACCACGTCCTGCTGGCCCGAGATCGCGGTCTTGAACTTGCGCGGCAGGTTCGAGTACTTCGGGTCGCCGATGTAGCGGCGGACGATCTCGTCGATGGCGGGGGTGGGGTCGAGGACCTCGTCGAGGGATTCGCCGGCGAGCGGCGAGCCGAGCACGACGCGCGGGCAGTCGCCGCAGGCCTCGGTGGTCTTGAGTCCGACACCTTCGAGGCGCTCCCAGATCGTCGGGACGTCCTCGATGCGGATCCAGTGGTACTGGACGTTCTCACGGTCGGAGAGGTCCGCGGTGTCGCGGGCGAACTCGGTGGAGATCTCACCGAGGGTGCGCAGCTGCTCGACGTTGAGCGCGCCACCGTCGCAGCGCACGCGCATCATGAAGTGGCTGTCTTCGAGGATGTCGATGTTCTCGTCGCCGGTCCACGTGCCGTCGTACCCCTCGGCGCGCTGGGTGTAGAGACCCCACCAGCGCATCCGGCCGCGCAGATCCTGCTTGTCGATCGAGTCGAAGCCCTGCTTGGAGTAGATGTTCTCGATGCGGGCGCGGACGTTGAGCGGGTTGTCGTCCTTCTTGACCTGCTCGTTCGGGTTCAGCGGCTCACGGTAACCGAGCTTCCACTGTCCTTCGGCGCGGCGCTTGGTCGGACGGGCCTTGCGAGCCGGCCGCGCGGGCTTCTCGGCGGCCGGTGCTGCGGTGACCGATTCGGCGGCAGCGTCGTTCGGTGCACCCGAGGCGGAAGCGGCGGGGGCGTCGGTGGTGGACGTCATGAACTCTCCTGTGCCGGCACACAGGGCCGGCGTTCGTTGCACGAATTACGGGCTGAAACGTGCCGGCATCCCCCGAGAAATGGGGACAAATCGGGGCCGAGACGTCGCTAGATGCGACAGAAAGCGCTGTTGACGCGCTTGAGATCAATGTGGCGTCGAGCGGCGAGCCACACCCCGGGGAAAATCACGCGGTCCATAGTGCCACGCTCCGCATCGGCTCGTCTACTTGGGGTTATTTTCCATCATGATGATGGAAACCGGGCGGGGGAGGTCCTCGCCTGCGCGGCACAACGCCGCCGACGACGACGCTGTTCCCGGCGGGGTCGACGATTTCCGCCCTTGCCGCCACGATCGGCATGATGGAGGGGTGAACGTCGAGACAGCTACGCCCGCGGCCGGGATGGTCGCGGATGCTTGCCGCGGCGTCGACCCCGACGTGCCCCTCGCGCTCTACCTGCACGTCCCGTTCTGCGCGACCCGGTGCGGCTACTGCGACTTCAACACCTACACCGCGGGCGAACTGGGTTCCTCGTCCTCGCCGGACTCGTGGCAGGAGGCGGTCGCCCGCGAACTGGAGGTCGCGGCACGATTGCTGACGCCGGCCCGCCCGGTCTCGACGATCTTCGTCGGCGGAGGCACGCCGTCGCTCCTCGGCGGTGCCGGTCTCACGCGGCTCCTCGATTCCGTGCGGACGAACTTCGACCTGGCCGACGACGTGGAGATCACCACCGAGTCGAACCCGGAGTCGACCTCGCCCGGGTTCTTCGCGGACCTCCGGTCAGCCGGATTCACCCGGATCTCGCTCGGCATGCAGTCGGCGGCCGAGCACGTGCTGAGGCTGCTCGACCGCACCCACACCCCGGGCCGGGCCGTCGCTGCCGCCCGGGAGGCACGGGCCGCCGGATTCGACCACGTCAACCTCGACCTGATCTACGGCACGCCCGGTGAGACCGATGCGGACCTGCACGCCACCGTCGACGCCGTCCTGGAGGCCGGGGTGGACCACGTGTCGGCCTACGCGCTGATCGTCGAGGACGGCACCGCGCTCGCGCGTCGAATCCGCCGCGGGGAGATGCCGGCGCCCGACGACGACGTCCTCGCCGACCGGTATCAGATCCTCGACCAGCGCCTGCGTGCCGACGGCCTCGACTGGTACGAGGTGTCCAACTGGGCGCGCGGCGACGATTCGGTGTGCCGCCACAACATCGCCTACTGGCACAGCCACGACTGGTGGGGCATCGGTCCGGGCGCGCATTCCCACGCCGCCGGCGTTCGCTGGCTGAATGCCAAACACCCTGCGCGCTACTCGAAGTCGTTGGCGGACGGGGTGTTGCCGATCGCATCGGCCGAGCAGTTGAGTCCCGCGGACCGACACCTCGAGGCCGTCATGTTGACCACCAGGTGCCGCAGCGGACTGCCGCGCGACCTCCTCGACGAGGCCGAGACCGCGAACGCCGAACAGCTCTGCGCGGACGGTCTGTTGACCGCCACCAGCGGGGCCTACGTGCTCACCGATGCGGGAAGGCTGCTCGCCGACGGGGTGATCCGTCGCGTGCTCTGGGGCTGACCCGGATCACGCCGATTGTCACCAGGTCTGGTCGGGGCGGGGCGGACTCGTCCAGCCCGTCGATCGCGGACCACGACGGTGCGCGCCCGCCCCGTCGGGTGCGCTCGGGGGCCGGCGCGCGGGGATCTCGGCGGTGTCCTCGAGCTGCTCGTCCAACGGCTTGGCCGTGTCGGCCAGGTCCAGGGCGTCGAGGTCGAGGGTGCGCGCGTGGATGATGTGGCGGTTGCGCAACGCCGAGCGAACGGCGCGATGCAGTCCGTCCTCCAGGTAGAGCTCGCCCTCCCACCGCACGACGTGGGCGAAGAGGTCGCCGTAGAACGTGGAGTCCTCGCTGAGGAGTTTGTCCAGGGCGAGGACCTTGGTGATCGGCGTCAACTGGTCGAGCCGCAACTGTCGCGGCGGGATCTTGGCCCAGCCGCGCGTCGACAACCCGTGGTCGGGGTAGGGCTTGCCCTCCCGCACCCCTTTGAAGATCATGCGAACTCCTCCGACGCCTCTGCCTCGACGATTGCTGCCCTTCGACGATGCGTCGACCGTCAGTGCACGACACCACGCCGTGGCACGGTGATCGCGATCCCATTTCGTACTATGGAACGCACCCAACTGTATGGCAGGGATCCGAGTCAGGAGGTGTACCGCGTGTCTACCACCGATGATCGTCGCTTCGAGATCTTGCGTGCGATCGTGACCGACTACGTCGACACGCAGGAACCGATCGGCTCGAAGGCGCTCGTCGAGCGCCACCAGCTGGGAGTGTCGAGCGCCACCGTCCGCAACGACATGGCGGTGTTGGAGGCGGAGGGTTACATCACCCAGCCGCACACCAGCTCCGGCCGGGTGCCCACCGACAAGGGTTACCGGATGTTCGTCGACCGGATCAGCGAGATCAAGCCGCTGTCGGCCGCCGAGCGTCGCGCCATCCTGTCGGTGCTCGACTCCGGCGTCGACCTCGACGACGTGCTGCGGCGGTCGGTCCGACTCCTCGCCCAGCTGACCCGGCAGGTCGCGGTCATCCAGTACCCGGTGCTCTCGGCCGCGACCGTGCGTCACCTCGAGGTCGTCACCCTCTCGCCGTCGCGTCTGCTGCTGGTCGTCATCGTCGACAACGGCCGGGTCGAACAGCGCATGGTGGCACTGAACGAGGACCACGACGAGGACGAGATCGCCCGGTTGCGCGATCTGTTCTCCGCCGCTCTCCACGGCAAACGGCTCGAAGCCGCCTCGGCGGCGGTCGCCGAACTAGCCAACTCTGCGCCCGAGGATCTGCGCGGGGCGGTCCTCAACATCGCGACCGTCTTGGTCGAGACCCTCGTCGAACGCGGTGACGACCGACTGGTGCTGGGCGGAACGTCGAATCTCGCGCGCTCGGCAGCCGACTTCACCCCGGTCGTCGGCGGCATGGACACCGTCCTGGAGGCCCTGGAGGAGCAGGTGGTGGTGCTCAAGATCCTCGCGACGACGCAGGACATGGGCCAGGTCACGGTGCAGATCGGCGAGGAGACCCGGACGGAGAACCTGCGTGGTACCTCGGTGGTGTCGACGGGGTACGGTGCATCGGGAACCGTGTTCGGCGGCGTCGGTGTGCTCGGCCCCACACGAATGGACTATCCGGGAACCATCGCCTCGGTGGCGGCCGTTGCCAAATACATCGGTGAGGTGCTCGCCGAACGATGACCGCAGACGTCCCGTGATCGCTGACCGGCAGACCGCTGTCCCCGGCCCGCCGCCCGCACGCACGAAGCAGCGTCGATGATCGGCGGTCGGGACGGTGCCCCGCACACGTCCCGCGCGATCGTGAGAGCACACGCCGCCAGGCACCAACTGAGACCGAAGGATCACTACAACCGTGGCACGTGACTATTACGCAATCCTGGGTGTGGCGCAGGGCGCCAGTGATCAGGAGCTCAAGCGCGCCTACCGCAAGAAGGCCCGCGAGCTGCACCCCGACGTCAACCCGGGCAAGGAAGACGAGTTCAAAGAGGTCAGCACGGCCTACGAGGTGCTGACCGATCCGGAGAAGCGACGCATCGTCGACGCCGGCGGCGACCCGCTGGCCGGCGCGGGTGCCGGCGGCTTCGGCGGTTTCGGCGGCGGTGGCGGGGGATTCGGCGACGTCTTCGAGGCGTTCTTCGGCAACGGCGGCGCCTTCGGCGGTGGCGGCGGCTTCGGTTCGGGTCGCGGACCCAAGTCGCGGGTGCAGCCGGGTGAGCCCGCTCTGGTGAACCTCACCCTCGATCTCGCCGAATGCGCCAAGGGCGTCGCCAAGGAGATCACCGTCGACACGGCGATCCTGTGCGATGTGTGTACCGGCTCGGGCACCAACGGTGACAGCAAGCCGGTGACCTGCGACATCTGTAAGGGCGCCGGCGAGATCCAGTCGGTGCAGCGCTCGTTCCTCGGTCAGGTCATGACCGTCCGGGAGTGCCCGACCTGCCACGGCGTCGGCGAGGTCATCCCGGACCCGTGCCACAAGTGCGGCGGCGACGGACGCTACCGTTCGCGCCGCACGATGACCGTGCGCATCCCGGCCGGAATCGAGAACGGCATGCGCGTGCGTCTCACCGGTCAGGGCGAGGTCGGTCTGGGCGGTGGTCCCGCGGGCGACCTGTACGTCGAGGTCTCCGAGCGTCCCCACGAGGTGTTCCTGCGCGACAAGGACGACCTGCACTGCACGGTCAAGGTCCCGATGGCCGACGCGGCGCTCGGCGCCGAGTTCGAGGTGGAGACCATTCTCGGGGACCCGGTCACGGTGACGGTCGCACCCGGAACCCAACCCGGGCAGATCGTGAAGCTGCGGGGTCAGGGCATGCCGCACGTCAGTTCCGGAGTGCGCGGCACCATGCACGTCCACCTCGACGTCGTCGTACCGACCCGACTCGACGCGGCGCAGACCGAGGCGCTCAAGAAGTACCGCAAGGTCGCCGCCGACGAGATCGAGGTGGTCAACACATCGGCCGCCGCGGCGCCGGGTGGCCTCTTCTCGCGGCTGCGCAACGCGTTCGCCGGGAAGTAGACCCGGCGTGTCCGTGGCGATGAGGTCTCGGCGGGTGTGCCCCTCCCGGGCGGCGGGTGCGCGGTGAGTCCACCGCTGTTCTGGGCGGACTCCGTGCCCGCACCCGGGGCCGAGGTGACCCTGAGTGGGCCCGAGGGCCGGCACGCGGTCACCGTCGCCCGGCTCGGTGTGGGCGAGCGGATCCTGGTCGGTGACGGCGCCGGTTCGGTGGGCGGTTGCGAGATCCGGGAGATCACCGCCAAGGACACGCTGGTGGCGACTGTCCACGACCTCTCGTTCGAGGCGCGCCCCACCCCGCAGGTGACCCTGGTGCAGGCGTTGCCGAAATCCGAACGGTCCGAGCTCGCGGTCGACCTCGCCACCGAGGCAGGCGTCGATGTCATCGTGCCCTGGCAGGCACTGCGGTGCGTGTCGCGATGGACGGGCAAGGCGGACAAGGGTGTCGGCAAATGGCGGGCCGCGGCGTCGGCGGCCGCGAAGCAGAGCCGGCGTCCGTGGATCCCGGAGGTCACCGACCTCGCGACCACCATCGACGTCCGTGCCCGCTGCGCGGACGTCGTGGCCGCGGGCGGAGTCGTCGCCGTCTTGCACGAGGAGGCCGCGCAACCACTCGCACAGCTGCCCCTCGCCGACGCCACCGAGATCCTGCTCGTGGTCGGGCCCGAGGGTGGTCTCGACGCCGGTGAGGTCGCCGATCTGACCGCGCTCGGGGCGCAGTCGGTCGTGCTCGGTCCCGAGGTCCTGCGCACGTCGACGGCGGCCGCGGTGGCGCTCGGCGCGATCGGGGTGCTCACCCGCCGGTGGACGCGATGAGTGTCGTCGGACGCCGCTCGGTGCGTCGTACGAAGGTCGAATACGGCTCGGCGCCTTCGCAGTTCGGGCACCTGTACGTGCCCGCCGACGGTTTCGACGCCGCGGCGCCCGCGCGGCTCGTGGTCTTGGTGCACGGCGGTTCCTGGTCGGTCGAATTCGGCTCGACGACGCAGACCGCGATCGCCCGCATGCTCGCCGAGCGCGGGGCGGCGGTGTGGAACATCGAGTACCGCCGGGTCGGTGAAGAGGGCGGCGGATGGCCGAACACCGGCCGGGATGTCATCGATGCACTCGGCGCCCTCGACGGGTCCGTCCGTGACCTGCTCCCGGCGGGCGGCGTCGACTTCTCCTCGACGGCGGTCGTCGGGCACTCGGCCGGTGGCCAGCTCGCGGTCTGGGCGGTCGGACAGCTCGGCGCACGCACCGCCACGGCCACCATCACCACGGTCGTCGCGCAGGCGGCCGTACTCGACACCGTCGAAGCCGCCGACCGAGAGTCGGTGCGGGCGTTCATGGGTCGGCCGTTCAGTGAGTCGCCGCGGCGGTACGCAGATGCCTCGCCCCTGCTGGCGCCGGTCGTCGACGCCCACGTCGTGGCGATACACGGCGACACCGACGATCTCATCCCGATCGAGTCCAGCCGCCGGTACGTCGACGCCGCGATCGCCCGCGGACAGTCCGCGGAGTTCGTCGCGGTCCCCGGCGAAGGGCACGACGCCTTCGTCGACCCGCGGAGCGCGTGCACGCGGCAGACGATCCGGGTGCTGGGGATCTGACGGAAATATTGCCTGCTGATCGGCTGTTGCACCGCGATACACTGACCACACCTCTGCGGGCCGCGGGAGCGGTGGGCCGGGGTCGAGCCAGAACAGAACAGCATCCAGAACAGAACACCAGGAGTGATTTCATACGTGAGTGACGACAACCCCGACCAGAGCGGGCAATCCAGCCGTACGCAGCCGCGCCGGTCTGGGGTCACATCCACTGTCGAAGTCTCTCCCGGAGTCGTGTTCGGGCTGCTCGGCGCCAGTGACGTCAACCTGCGTACGCTCGAGCAGCTGCTGCCCGCCGACATCCACGTCCGCGGCAATCAGGTCACGCTCACCGGAGAACCCGCCGAGGTCGCGGCGTCCGAGCGCGTCATCGCCGAACTCGTCGACCTCGTCGGCCGGGGTACCCCGCTGACACCCGATCTCGTCCGGCACAGCGTGTCCATGTTGTCCGACGGCACCGAGGAATCGCCTGCCGACGTGCTGTCGCTCGACATCCTGTCGCGACGCGGTAAGACGATCCGGCCGAAGACGCTCAACCAGAAGCACTACGTCGATGCCATCGACGACCACACCATCGTGTTCGGTGTAGGCCCGGCCGGTACCGGCAAGACCTACCTCGCGATGGCCAAGGCCGTCCAGGCGCTGCAGTCCAAGTCGGTCAACCGCATCATCTTGACGCGGCCCGCGGTCGAGGCGGGCGAGCGCCTCGGCTTCCTGCCCGGCACGCTGAGCGAGAAGATCGACCCGTATCTGCGTCCGCTGTACGACGCGCTGCACGACATGATGGACCCGGACGCGATCCCGAAGCTGATGGCCGCCGGGGTCATCGAGGTGGCACCGTTGGCCTACATGCGCGGCCGCACCCTGAATGACGCGTTCATCATCCTCGACGAGGCCCAGAACACGACGAGCGAACAGATGAAGATGTTCCTGACCCGGCTCGGCTTCGGTTCCAAGGTCGTCGTCACCGGCGACGTCACCCAGATGGACCTGCCCGGCGGTGCCCGGAGCGGGCTGCTGGCGGCGACGGAGATCCTCGAGGGCATCGACGACATCCACTTCGCGCGGCTCACCAGCCAGGACGTGGTCCGGCACCGGTTGGTCGCCGACATCGTCGACGCCTACGGACGGGCCGAGGAGGCGCAGCGAGGTCTGCCCAACACCGCGCTCGGCGGCAACCGCGCCGCGCGGCGGGCCGCGTCTCAGGGACGTCGCTCATGAGCATCGAACTCGCGAACGAATCCGGGGTGGAGGTTCCCGCCGAGCTGATCATCGATGCCGCGCGCTTCGCGGTGAACGCGATGGACGTCAATCCCGCGGCGCTGCTGTCGGTGCTGTGCGTCGACGAGGACACCATGGCGGACATGCACGTGCAGTGGATGGACCTGCCCGGTCCGACCGACGTGATGAGTTTCCCGATGGACGAACTCGTGCCCGGCGGACGGCCGGACGCCACCGACCCGGGTCCGGCGATCCTGGGTGACATCGTGCTGTGTCCCGACTTCGCCCGGAAGCAGGCGCGCGAGGCGAAACGGTCCTTCGAGCACGAGCTGGCGATGCTGACCATCCACGGTGTACTCCACCTGCTCGGCTACGACCACGCCGAACCGGAGGAGGAGCGCGAGATGTTCGGGCTGCAGAACCGCATCCTCGACGCGTTCTACGCCGAACGTCACCGCCGCGCGCAGGAGCAACGACAGACCGACCGTGATTCGCGGCTGCTGTCGAACATCGGATTCACCGGTGTCGAGGGCGGAACGCCGGCCCCCGGTGCCCCGACGCGGTCCGAGGAGGACCGAGGGTGACCTCTGACTACTGGTTCATCGTGGCCGCAGTCGTGTTGATCGGGGTCGGTGGGATCTTCGCGGCGGTGGACACCGCGGTGTCGACCGTGTCGAACGCCCGGGTCGACGACATGGTCCGTGAGGGGCGCGCGGGTGCGCGCCGCTTGGCGGACATCTTGGGCGCACGCGCGACCTATCTCGGCCTCGTGGTGCTGCTCCGCGTGGTCTGCGAGACCGCCGCCGTCGCGCTCGTCGCGGTCGCCGCGACCCAACTCATCGGCGTCGGCGGAGGATTGGCGGTCGCCATCGCCGCGATGACCGTCGTCTCGTATGTCGCGGTCGGCGTCGGCCCCCGCACCCTGGGCCGGCAACACGCCTACACGATCGCGCTGGCATCGTCGTACCTGCTGTTCGCGCTGGGAGTGCTGCTCAAACCGCTGACCCGTCTGCTGATCCTGATCGGCAACGCCCTGACCCCGGGTCGCGGGTTCCGCAACGGTCCGTTCGCGACCGAGGTCGAGCTGCGTGAGGTCGTCGACCTCGCCGAGGCGTCGGGTGTGGTCGCTGCCGACGAGCGCCGCATGATCCAGTCGGTGTTCGACCTCGGTGACACCAGCGCCCGCGAGGTGATGGTCCCGCGCCCGGAGATGGTGTGGATCGAGGCCGACAAGACCGCGCTGCAGGCCACGAGTCTCGCGACGCGGTCCGGACATTCGCGGATCCCGGTGATCGGTGAGAACACCGATGACGTCCTGGGCATCGTGTATCTCAAGGACCTGGTGGCCCGTACGGTCGCCCAGCGCATCGACCCCTCGACGCTCCGCGTCGTGGACGTGATGCGTGACGCCGAGTTCATCCCCGATTCCAAACCGCTCGACCGGGTCCTCGCCGACATGCAGCGCGAGCGCAACCACATGGCGATGCTCGTCGACGAGTACGGCGGCATCGCCGGATTGGTGACCATCGAGGACGTTCTCGAGGAGATCGTCGGCGAGATCACCGATGAGTACGACACCGACGAGCTCGCCCCGGTCGACGACCTCGGCGACGGGTCCTACCGGGTGTCGGCACGACTGCCCGTCGAAGACCTCGGCGAGCTGTTCGACGTCGAGATCGCCGAGGAAGAGGTCGAGACGGTCGGCGGACTCGTCGGCCTGGAATTGGGCCGTGTGCCGTTGCCGGGCGCCCGGGTCGAATCGCACGGACTGCAGCTGGTGGCCGAGGGCGGACCCAATCGCCAAGGCCGCCAACGCATCATCACCGTGCTGGTCACCCGGGTCCCCGGCGCGGAGGAGGAGTCCCGGCGCGACGAGCACCGCGGCCACTCGAGCCGCTCGGCGGGGCGTTCTGAACGTGCCGCGGGCCGTGACCACGAGGACGAACGGCGGGCCGAGCGAGCGGCGAGAGACTCCGGCGACGACGCCCCGGAGGGCGACGCCGCCGATCGCGACAGTGCAGACGACCCGAGAGCAAGGATGAATCAGTGACCGAGACCCTCACCGACGAGGATCGCAAGCTCGTGGTGCTCGCCCGGGGCGCGCTGGCGCGCGCCGAGGCGCCGTCGGGTGCCGCGGTCCGGGACGGCAACGGCCGCACCTATGCCGGAGCCGATGTGCGCACTCGCACCCTGACCCTCACCGGGCTGCAGGTCGCGGTGGCGTCCGCGATCTCGAGTGGGGCCCGCTCCTTCGAGGCGGCGGTCGTCGTGAACGGTGAGTCCGACGACCCGGGCCTGGCGACCCTGCACGAGCTCAGCCCCGAGGCGTACGCGGTCCTGACCGACACCGCGGGTGCACCGCAACGGCGCATCGGGCGCGCGAATGCCTGAGTTCCGTTCGGGCTTCGTCTGTTTCGTGGGCCGGCCCAACACCGGTAAGTCGACGCTCACCAATGCCCTCGTCGGCGAGAAGATCGCGATCACCTCGAATCGTCCGCAGACCACCCGCCACACCATCCGCGGGATCGTCAACCGGCCGGACGCCCAGTTGATCCTCGTCGACACCCCGGGTCTGCACCGACCGCGCACGCTGCTGGGTCAGCGACTGAACGACCTCGTGCGCGACACCTACTCCGAGGTCGACGTGATCGGTGTCTGCATTCCCGCCGACGAGGCGATCGGGCCGGGCGACCGCTGGATCATCTCGCAGGTCCGTGAGATGGCACCCCGCACGACGATCGTCGGCGTGGTCACCAAGATCGACCGGGTCGGTCCGGAGCAGGTGGCCAAACAGCTTCTCGCGCTCTCCGAGGTCCTCGGACCGGAGTCGGAGGTGGTCCCGGTGTCGGCGAAGTCGGGCAAGCAGCTCGACGTGCTGTCCGACGTGCTCGTCGGCCTCATGGAGGAGGGGCCCGCCTTCTATCCGGACGGTGAACTCACCGACGAACCCGAGCAGGTGCTGATGGCGGAGTTCATCCGCGAAGCCGCACTCGAGGGGGTGCACGACGAGCTGCCGCACTCGCTGGCCGTCGTCATCGAAGAGGTCATCGACCGGGAGGACCGGGATCCCGAGCTGCCGCCGATGGTCGACGTCCACGCCGTGCTGTTCGTCGAGCGTGACAGCCAGAAGGGCATCATCATCGGACGCAAGGGCGCGCGTCTGAAAGAGGTGGGTACAGTTGCCCGCGCACAGATCGAGCGGCTGCTGGGGACCAAGGTGTACCTGGATCTGCACGTGAAGGTCGCCAAGGACTGGCAACGCGACCCCAAACAGCTGCGTCGATTGGGTTTCTAGCAGCGTGTTCCCGGCGGCCTGACGCCGACGGGGGCGGCCTGCGGGGAGGTACGCCGATGGGAACGCACGAGTCGCCGGAGCAGCCGGGAGACGCACTCGGCAGGGGCGCGCACGAAGCGCCGGATGCCGACCAGCCGACGGGACGCACGATCGCGGGAGTGCTCGGGTCGCCCCGATTCTGGCTCGCACCGCTCGCGCTGGTGGCGGTGATGTTCTCGCTGATGGCCGCGCTGTACATGGCAGCGGTCGTCGATCCGCAGCGCCACCTCCACGACTTCCCGGTCGCGCTGGTGCAAGAGGACGCCGGCGGTGAGGTGCAGGATGCCGACGGACAGTCCACGAAGCAGAACTTCGGCGAGCAGGTCGCCGAGGGCATCATCTCCTCGGCGGCGGAGAACGGGATCGTCGTGCGCCGAACCGACCGGTCGACCGCCCTCTCCGAGCTGAACAGCGGCAAGGTCTACGGCGTCATCGTCGTCGGGTCGAACTTCACGAATCGGGCTGTCGCACTGGGCCGGTCCACGGTCCTCACCGCCGAACCGGCGAAACCGACCATCGACATCTTCATCAACCGGGGTTCCGGCGCGTTCGCGTCGTCGATCACCACCACCCTCGCCGACCAGGTGCGGACGCGCGTCAACGATCAGGTCGGTGCACAGCTGACCGAGCAGGTCCGCACCCAGCTCGACCGCAACGACATCACCTTCACCGGTGCGGCACAGCTCGCGCTCGCGAGCCCGGTGGCCGTCGAGGTCTCCGAACCGACGCCGCTTCCCAACGGCGCGGGCAACGGTCTGTCGGCGTTCTATCTGACCCTGCTCCTCGTCCTGGCGGGGTTCACCGGGGCGATGATGGTCAGCATCGTCGTCGACGGCATGCTCGGCCAGACGCCCGTCGAATACGGGCCGTTCTATCAGCTGCGCGAGCGGCTCGCGATCAGCCGGTGGGCGACCCTCGCGGCGAAGTGGACGATCATGTTCCTCGTCGCGGTGGTGCTGTCGACATTGTTCATCGCCGTCGGCGCGATGGTCGGGACATCGATTCCGAACGGATTCGTGCTCTGGATGCTGTCGGTGCTCGGCATCTTCGCGGTCGGGGTGAGTGCGAGCGCGATGATGGCGGTGTTCGGCAACGCCGGTCTGCTGTTCAACCTGCTGTTCTTCGTGGTGTTCGGATTGCCGTCGTCCGGCGGCACCCTCCCACTCGAGGCGAGTCCGCGATTTTTCGAATGGGTCGCCGCGATCGAGCCGATGCATGTGATCTATCTCGGTGTGCGCGCGGTCTTGTACTTCGACGCCGACTTGTCGGCAGGCCTCGGCCGGTCGATCATCCAGTGTTTCATCGGTCTGCTCGTCGGTGTGCTTCTCGGTCTGCTCGGCACCAAGTACTACGACCGGAAGGGCTGGCACCGGTATCCGGGTGGGATGACACTGCCGCCGAAGCTGGACAAGATCGTCAACGCCGGCTGAGACGTGGTCGCGTCGCCCCGACCGTTCACCTGGGTCTGACACCGTGGCGGGATGGGTATCCCCGTCGTCATGTCGATCCCCGAACTGTCCACGGCTCTGCACGAGCTGCGGGACGACCTCGACCGCGCGGAGCTGCAGGCCGAGTCGCTCATCGCCGCCGTGGCCGATCAGCACCGGCACAGCGCCCGCAACCTCGTGCACTACGTCGCGGTCCGACGCCGCGACCTTCGTCCGCTGCAGGGATCGATGTCCGCGCACGGTCTGTCGAGTCTCGGCCGGATGGAGTCGATCGTCTATTCGTGGATCGAGACGGTCATCGAGACCGTGGACGCGCTCGCCGAGGGCCGTACCCGGCATCCGATCTGGGGTGATCTCGCCGGGGGTGTGCGAACCCTGACCCGCAATCGCGATCGGCTCCTCGGGCGCGTACACCCCGGTGGTGGTGACGACGCGACCGCCGACGGACCCGGGGACGAGCACGGCGAGCGGGCCACCCGCGTGATGGTCACGATGCCGACCCGGGCCGCCGACGATCCGGACCTGGTCCGCGCCATGGGTGCAGCCGGGATGGACGTCGCGCGGGTGAACTGCGCGCACGACGGTCCGACCGAGTGGTCACGGATGATCGAGTCCGTCCGGTCCCTGCCGGGCCGGGTGCGGGTGGCCATGGACCTCGCCGGACCGAAATTGCGCACCGGACCGCTCGAACCGGGGCCGAAGGTGATCAAGGTGAAACCCGTCCGCGCCGACAACGGCACGGTCGAACGACGGTCACGGGTGCGGCTCGGTACGACGCCGCTCGACCCCGGGGCACGATTGCCCGACGGGATCGACGCGGTCATCCCGGTGCGCGCACTCGTCGACGCCGTCCAGAGAGACCAGCTGGTCCTGCGTGACGCCCGCGGTCGCCGGCGACGTCTCGAGGTGGTCGCGGTCTCCGAGGCGGGTATCGACGCAGAGACCGATCGGACCGTCTACTACGAGACGGGCATGCCGATCGGCGTGGCGGGTTCCGAGGACGCCAGTCGGGATGCGGCCCGCTCCCGGCGCAGTCTCGTCGTCGACGAACTGCCGGAGAAGCGCCAGCACCTGCTGGTGCGCACCGGCGACGAGATCCGGTTACAGCGCGACCTCACCCCGGCCCCGGCGACTCGCACCGGGCCCCATCGGATCGGTTGCGAACTCGGGGAGGCCTTCGACGATGTGATGCCGGGCCATCGGGTGCTGTTCGACGACGGCAAGATCGCCGGGCGCGTCCGCGAGAAGCTCGGCGACGAGATCGTGGTCGACGTCGAGCGCGCCGGTCCGGGTGGAACCAAACTCCGGGCCGAGAAGGGGATCAACCTACCGGACACGACGCTGCACATCCCGGCGCTCACGGCGGCCGACCGGCGAGACCTGGAGTTCGTGGCAGCGCGCGCGGACATGGTGAACTGCTCCTTTGTCCGGTCGCCGGAGGACGTGGCCGACCTGATCGACGAGCTGGGTCGTCTGGGCGCACCGGACGTGGGGATCGTGCTGAAGATCGAGACCCGGGCGGCCTTCGAGTCGCTGCCGCAGATGCTGCTCGAGGCGATGCGCTGGGATGCGGTCGGGGTGATGATCGCCCGCGGCGACCTGGCCGTCGAGGTCGGGTTCGGTCGGCTCGCCGAGGTACAGGAGGAGATCCTGTGGCTGTGCGAGGCCGCACATGTCCCGGTCATCTGGGCGACGCAGGTGCTCGACGGGCTGGCGAAGACGGGCGTTCCGTCTCGTGCGGAGGTCACCGATGCGGCGATGAGCCGCCGCGCGGAGGGCGTGATGCTCAACAAGGGGCCGTACATCGTCGAGGCGATCGAGGCACTGACGTCCATCCTGGACCGGATGGGCGGTCACGTGGAGAAGAAGCGGTCGCTGCTCCGGCCGTTGAACTCCTTCGACATCGATCCGGGGTAGGACTGCGGGCATGTCGGGGGCGCGCGTGTCGGTGCCCGGTGGGAGAATGCCCGGGTGAGGTTCTACCGGGATGAGGCCGTCGTGTTGCGCCAGCACAAGCTGGGCGAAGCCGACCGCATCATCACGCTGCTCACCGCCGAACACGGCCTCGTGCGCGCGGTCGCCAAGGGCGTCCGGCGGACCCGCTCGAAATTCGGCGCCCGGCTCGAACCCTTCGCCCACATCGATGTACATCTGTATCCGGGACGCAGCCTCGACGTGGTCACCCAGGTGCACAGCCTGCACGCCTTCGCCGATCGCATCGTCGCCGATTACGGGCGCTACACGACGGCCTGCGCGGTCCTCGAGACCGCAGAGCGTCTGGCGGGCGAAGAGCGCGCTCCCACCCGCCAGTTGCACCGGCTGACGGTGGGGGCACTGGAGGCGCTCGCCGACGACCGACGACCGCGTGAACTGATCCTCGATGCCTATCTGCTGCGCGCCATGTACAGCGCGGGCTGGATGCCGGCCCTGGAGGAGTGCGCACGATGCGCGACGCCGGGGCCGCATCGCGCCTTCCACGTCGCCGCGGGTGGTGCAGTGTGCCTGCCCTGTCGCCCGCCGGGTTCGGCGACACCGTCGCCCGGCGTGCTCGACCTCATGGACGCGTTGTTCCGCGGTCAGTGGGATCACGTGACCGACTCGACGCCGTCGCTGCGCCGTCAGGCCAGCGGGCTCACCGCCGCGCACCTGCAGTGGCATCTCGAACGGCAGCTCCGAACCCTGCCTCTGATCGAGCGCACCGCGCCTCATAGGCTGATGGACACAGGTGTGGACGTGGGTGTGAGGAGAGTCGACGATGGCGTTGCGGCCGGGTAGTTCCGCGAGAGGGCGGAAGTCCGCGAGCCCCCGTGGCGACGTTCGGCCGCCCGACCCGCACCCGAGCGGCGCGCGTCCGCCGGCCATCCCCGCCGAGTTCGTACCCAAGCACGTGGCACTGGTGATGGACGGCAACGGCCGCTGGGCCACCGATCGCGGACTCCCGCGCACCGAAGGACACAAGCGCGGCGAGGCCGTGCTGATGGACACCGTGTGCGGCTGTATCGAATTGGGTGTGGGCTGGTTGTCGGCTTACGCCTTCTCCACCGAGAACTGGTCCCGCAGCCCCGACGAGGTGCGGTTCCTCATGGGCTTCAATCGCGACGTCATCCGTCGGCGGCGCGACGAGATGCACGAGATGGGTGTCCGCGTGCGGTGGGCCGGACGCCGGCCGCGCTTGTGGCGCAGCGTGATCCGTGAACTCGAGATCGCCGAGGAGATGACCAGGGACAACACCGCGATGACGCTGACGATGTGCGTCAACTACGGCGGCCGCGCCGAGATCGCCGACGCCGCACGGGAGATCGCCCGCCGGGCGGCCCGGGGAGAGATCGATCCCGAGCGGATCTCGGAGTCGACGTTCGCGCGATACCTCGACGAGCCGGACATGCCCGACGTCGACCTCTTCCTGCGTCCCTCGGGGGAGCAGCGCATCTCGAATTTCCTGCTGTGGCAGTCGGCGTACGCGGAGATGGTCTACCAGGAGAAGCTCTTTCCGGACTTCGACCGCCGTGACCTGTGGGCCGCCTGCCTCGAGTATGCTTCGCGCGACCGGCGTTTCGGCGGGGTGAAGCCGTCGTGACCGATGCCGCCACGCTCCTCGACCGGACGGCCGAGATCGTCGCCGAACTCGGGCCCGTCGACCGTCCCGACGCCGATTCGCTGGTGGTACAGGTCGGTCCGACGCGCGCATCGATCCGCGTACTCACGCTGGCCGACGGCCTCGACGTGCTGGCCATGACTCAGATGGTCGCGATGGACCTGCCCAACACGCCGAGCCTGCGCGACGATGTCGAGGCGTGCGCAGCCCAGCTCAGTTTCGGCAGCCTCCGACGCTCCGATCGTGCCGGGGTCACCACGGATGTGTTGCAATACTACACGTTTCCGGCGAGCCAGCTCGACGACGTACCACTGCTGACGGTGTTGCACATCGTGCTCGCCGCCGGGGTCGACGCCGCCGAGCGGCTGATGGGTCCGGCTTCCGCCTGACGCGACCGCCCCTCCGCTCCCTGCTCAGTCGCTCTCGGCGACCCGGCAATCACCGCAGCGGCCGAAGACCTCGACGGTGTGGTTGATGTCGGTGAAGCCGTGCTGCGCGGCGATCTTCGCGGCCCATCGCTCGACCGGCTCGGCCTGGACCTCGACGGTGGTTCCGCAGTCGCGGCACACGAGGTGATGGTGGTGTCCCGACGAACAATGGCGGTAGCGCGTCTCACCGGAGCCGTCCCACAGCACATCGATCTGGCCGGCCTGGCTCAGCGCCTGGAGATTGCGGTAGACCGTTGTCAGGCCGATCGATTCACCGCGGGCCTTGAGGATCTCGTGCAACTCCTGGGCGGAACAGAAGTCCTCGGTGCCGGCCAGGGCGTCGGCGATCGCGGCCCGCTGGCGCGTCGACCGGATGCCGGTGACCGGCTGCGGTCCGGAGGCGACCCCGCTCATTCGTTCACCGCCCGGGAGGCGTCGGTCGGCACTGCGCGGCCGTCGTGGGTCTCGTTCGCGTGGATCAGGGCGTCGCCGACGATGTGGGCGACGTGATCGTCGAGCAGTTCGTAGGTGATCTCGCGGCCGTTGCGCTGGCCGCGGACCACGCCGGCGTCCTTGAGGACACGCAGGTGCTGACTGACCAGCGGCTGACTCAGACCCAGGTGCCCGACGAGTTCATGGACGCACTGCACCCGCTCGCGCAGGGACAGCACGATCGCGACGCGGGTGGGGGAGGCGAGGGCACGCAGGAGGTCGGCGGCGGCTTCCCGGGCCGCGGCATCGGCCGCCTCGACGGGGTCGGGCCCGTCCAACGGTTGGGTCGACATCGCGCTCCTCTCGCCTGGCTCGCGCCACTGATCCGACCATTCTAACGGAAATGGTTTTCAATCCATGCCCGGGTCGCGTGGCCGGTCAGCCGCCGTTCGCGCGACGGCGGTCGGCGACGGGGGGAACCCCGTCCGCGCCCGCGGTCGACAGCGCGTACGTCGCCACCGCGAACGCGACCGCGGAGGAGTTGACGGCCAGGAGGTCGGTGTCGATGTTGTCGAGGGTGTCGCGCGCCGTGTGATAGTCGGGGTCGAAGGGCTCTCCCGCGCGGCCGCCCCACAGCTCGGCCTGCGCCTCGTTCTTCTCGGTCTCCGCGCCGGTGAACACCCCGCCGGAGGGGATGCCCACCGCGATGAACGGACCGTAGTCGGAGCGGCCGTCGAAGTCGTCGGGTGCGAGGGGGATGCCCCGATCGGCGTAGAACTTCTCGAAGGTCCGCTCGATGCCCCCGGAGCCGTCCGGGCCGGGGCCGGCTCCCTCGCGTTCGGAATCGTCCCCGTCGTAGGTGAAGTAACCGCCGTTGGGCGACGCGAGCATGTCGAAGTTCAAGTACAGGGCGACCGCCGCGCGGCCGGCCGGGTCGAGTCCCCGGACGTACTCCGAGGAACCCACCAGGCCGTCCTCTTCGGCGCCCCAGAACGCGAACCGCACCCGGTGCGCAACGCGTGGGGACGAGCCGAGCCGCAGCGCGGTCTCGAGGACAGCCGCGCTGCCGCTCGCGTTGTCGTTGATGCCGGGCCCTTCGACGACGCTGTCGAGGTGCGCGCCGGCCAGCACGACATCGTCGGCGGTGCCCGTCCGGGTCTCGGCGATCAGGTTGCGCGTGCGGATGCCGGTGGTCTCCGCCTCGACCGAGAGCGTCACCGATCCAGCCGACCGCACCCGCTCGGCGTCGTCGGCGGAGACGCCGAGGACGGGGATCGTGGGGCGGTCATCCGGCCCGAGCGTGGCGCCCGTGAGCGGGCCGGGTTCGTTGTTGACCATGATCGCCCCGACCGCACCGGCGGACTGCGCGTTACGTGCCTTGTCGGCGAAGGTGCAGGTGCCGCGCGAGATCACGGCGACCGACCCGCGCACCGCCCCCGGGAAGTCGGTGCTCGCGCATCCGAGCCCGTCGACGGTCACGGGCGCGGCGGTGACCGGGGTGTCACCCGTGCCTGCCGAGTACTCGACGATGCGCGTCGCGACCTTCAGGTCGTCGGCCGTCAGGCTCACCGGCCCGGCGTCGAAGCGCTCGTAGTCGACCGGCGTCGTGGTCACGTCGAAACCCGCCGTGCGGAGCAGCCCGGCGACGTAGTCGAGCGATGCGTCATACCCGGATGTGCCGGCTGCGCGGTTGCCGCCGTTGTTGTCGGCGATCTGCTGGAAGGCGCGGACGTGGGCCATCACGTTCTCGATGGTGACCGCCTCGCCCAGCGCGTTCGGGGTGACCTCGGCGACCGGGGGTGCGGGCGAGGGGGTCGACACCGGCGCCGAGGAGGGCCGATCGACCTCTGTGGGCTGTTCGTCCGCGCACCCCGCGACGAGTGCCAGTACCAGTGCCAGTGACGCTGCCAGGAACGTCGGCCGGCCATGCCGCGCCGGAACAGGGACGCCGACGCGTCGTCGTACTCGAACGATCACCCTGCCACTGTGGCAGTTCCGGAACGCCGGCGTGCGCCCAACGGTTCGCGGCGACGATCGGAGTTGCCGGTGCTTTCGGGAAACAGGACACCTGCTCGGTAGTCTGTACGGGTTGCCGCCTGCATCTCGTGGATGCACGCCGAGCACCGAGCATCAGCACGACCGTCCCAGCCGAACACCTCAACCCGTGGAGAGCAGTTAACCGTGGCCGCCCAGTCCAATGTGGAATCCGTCGTCAACCTCGCCAAGCGTCGGGGCCTGGTCTACCAGTGCGGTGAGATCTACGGCGGTACCAAGTCGGCCTGGGATTACGGCCCGCTCGGCGTCGAACTCAAGGAGAACATCAAGCGGCAGTGGTGGCGCACGATGGTCATCAGCCGCGAGGACGTCGTGGGTCTCGATTCGTCGGTCATCCTGCCGCGCCAGGTCTGGGAGGCCTCCGGCCACGTCGAGGTGTTCACCGACCCCCTCGTCCAGTCGCTGCACACCCACAAGCGCTACCGCGCCGACCACCTCATCGAGGCCTACGAGGCCAAGCACGGGCATCCGCCGGCCAACGGCCTGGCCGACATCAACGACCCGGAGACCGGGCAGCCCGGCAACTGGACCGAGCCCAAGGCCTTCAGCGGTCTGATGAAGACGTTCCTCGGTCCCGTCGACGACGAGGAGGGCCTGCACTACCTGCGTCCCGAAACCGCCCAGGGCATCTTCGTGAACTTCAAGAACGTGATGACCACCGCGCGCAAGAAGCCGCCGTTCGGCATCGCCCAGATCGGCAAGAGCTTCCGCAACGAGATCACCCCCGGCAACTTCATCTTCCGGACCCGCGAGTTCGAGCAGATGGAGATGGAGTTCTTCGTCAAGCCGGGCGAGGACGAGGAATGGCACCAGTACTGGATCGACCAGCGGTTCGACTGGTACGTGAACCTGGGCATCGATCCGGAGAACCTGCGGCTCTACGATCACCCCAAGGAGAAGTTGTCGCACTACTCCAAGCGGACCGTGGACGTCGAGTACAAGTTCGGCTTCACCGGTAACCCGTGGGGCGAACTCGAAGGTGTCGCCAACCGCACCGACTACGACCTGTCGACGCACAGCAAGCACTCGGGCGAGGACCTGTCGTTCTTCGATCAGGCGTCGGGCGAGCGCTACACCCCGTTCGTCATCGAACCGGCTGCCGGCCTGACCCGCTCGCTGATGGCGTTCCTGTGCGATGCCTACACCGAGGAAGAGGTCCCGAACGCGAAGGGCGGCACCGACACTCGCACCGTCCTGCGGCTCGACCGGCGGTTGGCACCGATCAAGGTCGCCGTGCTGCCGCTCTCGCGCAACGAGAAGCTCTCGCCGAAGGCCCGCGACCTCGCCGCCGAACTCCGCAAGCACTGGAACGTCGAGTTCGACGACGCGCAGGGCATCGGCAAGCGCTACCGCCGACAGGACGAGATCGGCACCCCGTTCTGCGTGACCGTCGACTTCGACACCCTCGACGACCAGGCCGTCACGGTGCGTGAACGGGACACCATGAGTCAGGAGCGGGTCGCGCTCGACAAGGTCGCCGAGTATCTCGGTGGCAAGCTGCTCGGCGCCTGAGAACTGTCGCAGCGCCTCGGGACGTACGCCCACGATTCCGCCTGACCTGCGGATGTCTGTCACACTTGATGGCGAGTTGTCGCGTGGAGTAGGGCATGGGGTCCGTCGTGCGCGTGACGAGAGAGTGAGTGGAGTCGTGTCTGTCAGCGGGAAAGTCGTTCATTACGACGCGAATCGGGGATTCGGGTTCTTGGCGCCGGAGTCGGGCGGCGCCGATGTGTTCCTCCACATCAACGACATCGACATCGATGAGAACTCGTTGAAGCCCGGCGCGAAGGTGTCTTTCGACGTCGAGGAGACCGATCGGGGTTCCAAGGCGATCAACGTCGCGGTGACCGAGGCCGCACCCGCCGACGACGCCGCGGGCGCCCGGGCGCACCGCCGCGACGAGCATCACGGCCGAGATCGGGGCGACCGCGGTGATCGGGGCGACCGCGGACGCCACGACGACCGCGGCAGCCGTCGGCCGCGCGGTGGCGGCTCGCTGGACTCCGCCGCGTTCACCGAGGAGCTGACCGAACTGCTGCTCGACGCCGACGGCGCCCTCACCGCACGCCAGATCGTGGCGATCCGGCAGCGCGTCACCGACTTCGCCGTCGCCCGGGGCTGGGTGCTTGACTGACACCCGCCAGGGGCCCGAGACCGTCGGTCATGTTCTCCCGGCGGTGGCCGCGTACGGCGACGAAGCCGTCGAGCGATTCGTTCCCGAGGGAGCCAAGGTCGCGAGCCTGCCCGGCACGCGGACCGATCATCGGAGCGACTTCGCGCGAGATCGCGCGCGGGTCCTGCACTCCGCGGCGCTTCGCCGGCTGGCCGACAAGACACAGGTCGTCGGTCCGCGCGAGGGTGACACGCCCCGCACCCGGCTCACGCATTCGCTCGAGGTCGGGCAGATCGGCCGGGGCATCGCCATCGGCCTCGGCGCCGAACCCGACCTCGTCGAACTCGCCGGACTCGCCCACGACATCGGGCATCCGCCGTACGGACACAACGGCGAACGCGCGCTCGACGAGGTGGCCGCGGATCACGGTGGTTTCGAGGGCAACGCCCAGAACCTCCGAATCCTGACGAGGCTGGAACCCAAGCTGCTCGATGCCGACGGGCACAGTGCCGGCCTGAATCTCACCCGTGCCTCGTTGGACGCGACCCTGAAGTATCCGTGGACCCGGCGTACCCCGGGCGGGAAGTTCGGGGCCTACGACGACGATGCCGGGATGCTCGCCTGGATCCGTCGGGATGCGCCCGGGACCCGGCAATGCGTCGAAGCCCAGATCATGGACTGGTCCGACGACGTCGCGTACTCCGTGCACGACCTCGAGGACGGCGTGATCGGCGGCCGCATCGATCTGCGGACGCTCGGGGACCCGCAGGATCAGCGGGCGCTGGCCGACATCGGCGCCAAGGAGTTCCCCGGTCTCGATCCCGAGGCGCTCGTCGACGCCGCCGCGCGCTTGCACCGGATGGACATCGTGCGTTCGGTGGGTGTCTTCGACGGAACTCTCGACTCCTATGTCGCACTCAAACGGTTGACCAGTGAATTCATCGGGCGCTTCGCGTCGGCGGCGATCACCGGGACCCGCGAGGTGGTCGGGGGCCGGCCGGTGTCGCGCTACGACGCCGACCTCGAGGTACCGGAACTCATCGCCGCCGAGGTGTCGATGCTCAAGACCCTGGCACTGCGGTTCATCTTCTCCAACGAGCGCCACAAGGCGACCCAACGTCGTCAGCGGGAACGCATCCACCGCGTGGCGAACTGGTTCGTCGAGGCGGCGCCCGGCGGTCTGGACCCGATTTTCGTGCCGTGGTGGAACGCCGCGTCCGACGACGCCGCCCGCATGCGCGTCATCGTCGACCAGATCGCGTCGATGACCGAAGGCCGGCTCGAGCGCACCGACAAGCACAATTCGGGGGCGCAAGCGCACCTGGGTTAGCGCCGGGGGATCGGGTTGTCGAAGCACCCGGCCGGGCGGCCTCTCCGGCGTCACTACACTGGTCGCGTGGCAGGCCGAATTCCCGATCGCGACATCACGGCGATCCGTGAGCAGACGAGGATCGAGGACATCGTCGGCGATTACGTCGCGCTGCGTCGGGCCGGTGCCGACAGCCTCAAGGGGCTGTGTCCGTTCCACGACGAGAAGTCGCCGTCGTTCCACGTACGGCCCAACCACGGACACTTCCACTGCTTCGGTTGCGGCGAGGGCGGGGACGTCTACAGCTTCCTGCAGAAGCAGGAACACATCAGCTTCGTGGAGGCGGTCGAGCAGCTCGCCGACCGGATCGGTTACCAGATCAACTACGAGGGCGGCGGCACCGCCATCAAGCGCGACCGCGGGACACGCGCCCGTCTGGTGGCGGCCAACGCGGCTGCCGCGAAGTTCTATGCCGCCGCGCTGCAGTCACCGGAGGCGCAACCGGCGCGCGACTATCTGAAGGAACGCGACTTCGACGCGGTGGCGGCCGTCCAATTCGGTTGTGGCTACGCGCCTGCCGGCTGGGACACGATGACCAAGGCGCTGCTGTCGCAGGGGTTCGAGTTCAGCGAGCTCGAGGCGGCCGGGCTGTCGAAGCAGGGACGCAAGGGTCCGATCGACCGGTTCCACCGCCGCCTGCTGTGGCCGATCCGCAATCTCGCCGGCGACATCATCGGCTTCGGTGCCCGCAAGCTCTTCGACGACGACAACCTCGGCAAGTACATGAACACGCCGGAGACCATGCTGTACAAGAAGTCTCAGGTGCTGTTCGGTCTCGATCACGCGAAGAAGAGCATCGCCAAGGGCCATCAGGTCGTGGTCGTCGAGGGCTACACCGACGTGATGGCGATGCATCTGGCCGGCGTGACCACCGCGGTCGCGTCGTGCGGCACCGCCTTCGGTGAGGATCACCTGGCACTGATCCGGCGTCTGATGATGGACGACTCGTACTTCCGCGGCGAGGTCATCTACACCTTCGACGGCGACGACGCCGGAAAAGCGGCTGCCCTCAAGGCATTCGAGGGGGAGCAGTCGATCTCGGGACAGACCTTCGTGGCGATCGCACCCGACGGCATGGACCCCTGCGAACTCCGCCAGGAAAAGGGGGACGCGGCCGTCCGCGACCTGATCGCGCGTCGAGTGCCGATGTTCGAGTTCGCGATCAAGGCGCTGCTCGCCGGACATGACCTCGACACCGCCGAAGGTCGCGTGCACGCCCTGCGCGACACCGTGCCGGTGGTCGCCCGGATCAAGGACATCGCACTACGCGACGAGTACGCGCGGCAGCTCGCCGGCTGGGTCGGGTGGGAAGAGGTCTCCCAGGTTCTCGGGCGCGTGCGCGAGGAGGGCGCCAGAATCCGGAAAGCGCAGGGCGTCAGCCCATCCGGTGGTCGGGGAGCCACGCGCGGCGCCCGCAACCGACCGGAGGCCGAGTCGGCCCCGACCTCCGCGCGGCCGCAACCCAACGATCCGCGCCTGTGGCCGCAGCGGGAGGCGCTGAAGGCCGCGCTGCAGTATCCGGCGATCGCCGGCACGGTGTTCGACTCGCTGCCCGTCGAGTGCTTCAACGAGCCGGCGTACGCGATCATCCGCCAGGCGATGACCGGTCTCGGCGGGACATCGGCCGGTCTCGGTGGCGCCGCCTGGGTCGACGCCGTGCGCAATGCCGTGGACGATCCGATCATCGACCCGCTCGTGACCGAGCTCGCCGTCGAATCGATGCCGGTCGACGAGGACAACATCGCCCGCTACATCTCCAGCGTGCTGGCGCGGCTGCAGGAGGTGTGGGTGGGCACGCAGATCGCGGACATCAAGTCGCGACTGCGCCGGATGGCGCCCAGCGACGATCCCGACGGCTACAACGCGGTCTTCGGCGATCTCGTCGCTCTCGAGGCCTATCGTCGGAGCCTGCTGGAACAGGCTGTCGACCCGATCGTCGACGCGGGCTGACACACCCGCGTAGGTTTTCGCACCGACGGTCGCGGGGCCGGCGGACGATGAGTATCCGTCTCCGGCCCGGTCTACCCCGTCGGCACCCCCCACGCGACCGACGGAGGCAGGAATCCATGGCGACAACGATCTTCTCGGCGACGGCATCACTCGACGGGTTCATCGCCGGACCCGGTGGCGACATGTCGTGGCTGACCCGATTCTTCGACGTGCCCGCCGACGGGCAGCCGGCGTCCACTGCAGCGGACGATGCCGCCGCACGGTTGATGCGCGGCACCGGCGCACTGCTGGTCGGCAATCGCTCGTTCCGCGGCGATGATCCCAACAAGGGCACCGACCGCGAAGGTGCGTTCGGTGGCGAATATGACGGGCCCGCTGTTGTTCTCACGCACAACCCACCCGCCGACCCCGTCGATGGCGTCACCTTCGTGTCCGATCTGCACGAGGCGGTCGAGACCGCCACCGCGATCGCGGGCGACGCCTATATCACCGTGATCGGTGCCGATGTCGCGCGACAGATGATCGATCACGGGTTGCTCGACGAGGTGTTCGTGTTCTTCGTCCCGGTGTTTCTCGGCGCGGGCGTACGGTTGTTCGACCGGCCCGGCGGTGGCGAGGTCCGGCTCACACCGATCCCCGGTGAGAGCGAGTACTGGTGTCTAGTGGAGCGATGAACCCGAACCGGAGTTGAACAGTCGACGACGGTTCGTGCTCCCGGCTGCGAGTCCGCCGGCGGCTGCCTACCGTGGGAGCGTGGACGCCAATGACGAGCGCAGGCAGGTCACCGAGGTGCAGCACCGCCTGATCGGGATGTACACCGACAAGAAGCCCGAAGAGGTCGCCGAGGCCGTCGAGGCCGCGTATCGGCACTTCGACGGCATCGATGTCCGCGACTTCGTGCCGCTGCTCGTGGAGCGGCGTGCCAACAACGCACTGAGTGGGTCTTCGGTGATGGCCGATTCTGCGGAGGTGCCCCCGGCGCTGGGTGGCTGACGTCGGGGAACTCGTACACCAGTCCGGTGCCTCATGAGTGGGGAGTGCGGGGCTCGAACCCGCGACCTACGGATTATGAGTCCGCGGCTCTAACCGACTGAGCTAACTCCCCGCGCAGGTCTTGCGTCCTGCGGGAGAGGACACTACCGCACACCCGGGGAACGGTCGGAGACGCGTGCGTGCACAAGTGTCGACCATCTGGCGCGGCGGGCCACGGGGCTCGCAAGCGGCCGGCGACGAACACGCAGATGAAGGGGTCGCGCGTTCGTCCCATCGTGGTCGACGGTCAGTCGGTCACCGCCACGCCTAGACGGCTGACCGCGCGTTTTGTTCTCCGGCGCGACGATGCGCTAGAGTCTGACCTCGGTTCTGGTGAAGCCCCCGAGGGTGCCGAACAGAGCCGCGGCAATCCCCCATAGCTCAATTGGCAGAGCATTCGACTGTTAATCGAACGGTTACTGGTTCGAGTCCAGTTGGGGGAGCAGAACAGCCCGTCACCTGCAAGAGCAGGCGACGGGCTTTCTGCTTTCGGACCACCGTTCGTTTCGCGGCCCGGCGGCGGGGGTAGGCGCCCCTGCATGCACACAGACCCATCGTCACAATCTGTTCTGGTGATCGCCGATCCCGGCGCGACGGAGGCGATCGGCAAGCGGCTGTCCGAATCCTTGTCGGCGGACAGCGAAAGCGCCGTCGGCCGGCAGGTCTCGACCCGAAGTCACGCGTATCCGATCGACGAAGACACCGACTTCTCCGACGTGGTCGGCACGGTGGATCCCGATTCCGCGAGCGAGGACGTCGTCATCTACCTCACCGACCTCGTGCGCCGATCGGGGACGACCCCGCTCGTCGCCGAGATCCACCTCTCGAAACGGCTGGGGGTGATCTCGATTCCGGGGATGGGGGCTGCATCCGTCGAACGCCGCACGAGGGATCTGGCGCGAATGGTCGTTGCCGAGGTGTCCAGCGAAACGGATGAGCAGCCGGCAACTGAACGCATTCATCGGGTGCAGGACGACGACGTCGTGCACTATCTCGCGCCGTCCAGACTGTCGCGTCTTCGGCTGCTCGCGGGCATGGTCTACGCCAATCGGCCGTGGCGCGTGGTCGCCGGTATGTCGAAGGTGATGATGGCTGCTTTCGCCACCGGCGCAGTGAGTCTCGCATACGGGACCATGTGGCAATTGTCCGACATGATGGGGCCGTGGCGACTGAGTGTGGCCACTGCTCTGTCGATTGCCGCGCTGATCGCCTGGCTGATCATCGAGCACGACCTGTGGGAACGGCCGCCGTCGCCGGAAGAGCGCGAACGGGCGGTGCTGTACAACATGTCCACCGTCGTCACCCTGACGATCGGTGTCATCGTCTTCTACATAGTCGTGTTCTTCCTGCTGCTCCTCACAGCGTGGTGGACGATACCGCCCGACATGGTCACCGACCAGATCGGGGATCCGGTGGACTTCTGGACTCTGATGGTGATGGCCTGGCTGGTGGCATCGGTGGCCACGTTGGGCGGTGCGCTCGGTTCAGGCATGGAGGATGACGACGCCGTGCGGGCAGCGACTTATGGGGCTCGGCAACGCCAGCGTTTCGAGCGGGACGACGATGACGATCGGCGCTCGGCAACGAGCAAGAGCCGATGACGCGAACGGAAAGGCCCATTACCTGCTGAGCAGATGATGGGCCCTTCGCGTACCGGGTGGACGACCGGCCTACTCGCGGGGGTAGTCCTCGGGGTCGGTGTCGACCTCGACGGCCTGCTCGGCGGCGTCGGCGGCATCGGCGTCGAAGGGCACCGTCGGCTCCGGTCCGGAGGCGGTGTCGGGGTCCGTCGGCTGGGCTTGCTCGATCGCATCGGCCTCGCTGGCCTCGATCGGCAGGTCGGTTTCCGGTGACGTCATCGGTCGCTCCTCTCGTCGTCGAACTCCTACGTATCCACGTGTACCCGACGGGGTGGATTTCAGTCTCCGACGCCGCGTCGCTCCTCGTAGCGGGCCTGGGCGTCCCGGACGACGGGCATGTTGTCCTGCACGAGTTCGATCAGCCCGCTCAGCTGGTCGGCCACCTGCCGGCCCAGCGGGGTGAGGTGATACTCGACCTTCGGCGGGATGGCCTCGAGGACGGTGCGGACGATCATGCCGTCGCGCTCGAGGTTCTGCAGGGTCTGCGACAGCATCCGCTCACTCACGCCGTCGACGCGCCGACGGAGCGCGCTGAACCGATAGTTGCTCTCGCCCAAGGCGAGCAGCACGAGGCTGCCCCAGCGTCCGGTGACGGTCTGCAGCGTCGTCCGCGACGAGCAGTCCCGGGCGAAGACGTCCGCCTCGAGGGACTGGTCGCTGATCTCGGTCACGGGTTCAACGGTAGCCGAAGGGGCGAGATCTTGCTAACAGTTGATGTTGCACTTACGAAAAGTTAGTGCATACTGTGGTCACCAATCCCGAAGAGAAGAGGACACAATGACCACAGCAGTGACCGGCGCGACAGGACATCTCGGCGGCCTGGTGATCGAGGAGTTGCTCGGTCGCGGCGTCGTCGCCGGCGACATCGTCGCGATCGTCCGCGATGAGTCGAAGGCGTCGAAACTCGCGTCACAGGGCGTCACGGTCCGGGTCGCCGACTACGACGATCCGGACTCGCTGCGGAACGCGCTCGCCGGAGTCGACAAGTTGCTGCTGATCTCCGGGTCGGAGGTCGGGCGACGTCTCGCCCAGCACACCAACGTGATCGAGGCCGCCGAGGCCAACGGCGTCGCGCTCATCGCGTACACCAGCCTGCTGCACGCGGATACGAGCGGTCTGAGTCTGGCTCCCGAGCACGTCGCCACCGAGGCCAGGCTGCGCGAGTCATCGGTTCCCGCCGTGATCCTGCGCAACGGCTGGTACTGGGAGAACTACCTGGGGGCCATTCCGCAGGCGGTGTCGACCGGGGTGCTTTTCGGTGCTGCCGGCGACGGACGCCTCGCGGCTGCGGCACGCGCCGATTACGCGGCCGCGGCCGCAGCCGTACTCACCGCCGGTTCCGATCAGGCAGGCAAGGTCTACGAGCTCGGCGGTGACGAGCGGCTGACCTACGGCGAGTTCGCCCGCGCGATCGGTGCGGCTTCCGGTGCGACAGTCGAGTACCGCGACCTCCCCGAAGCCGAGTACCAGGCCACCCTCGTCAGCGCAGGTCTGCCCGAACCGGTCGCCACGATGCTGGCGAGCTCCGACGCCGGTATCAGCCGCGGAGAGCTGGACACCGACTCCGGCGATCTCAAGTCGCTCACCGGCCGGTCGTCGACTCCCGTCGCGGACGTCATCGCGCAGGCGCTCGGCTGAACCTCCGTCTCACGATGGTCGCCCGATGTGGTCCGGTCCGAGTCGCAACGATGAGTTTTCCGGCGCGACCGGGTCTGTCCGCATAGATTGCTCGTGCCGACAGACGACGGGAACGGAAACCATGCCGCAGCTACTGAGAGTCCAGAACTTCTCCATCTCGCAGGACGGGGTGGGGGCGGGGGAGAACCAGACGTTCGACCGCCCCTTCGGTGACCGGGTCGAGCCGTGGGAACTGATGTCGTGGGCGGGTGCCACCGCGAGCTGGCCCAACCGGACCGACCCGGGTGGCACCCGCGGCCTCGACGACTACTTCACTCGCGACTTCGCCCACAACATCGGCGCGGAGATCATGGGCCGCAACAAGTTCGGCTACCAACGCGGTCCGTGGACGGACCATGAGTGGCAGGGGTGGTGGGGCGACGAACCGCCTTTTCACACACCCGTCTTCGTGCTGACGCACCATGTGCGACCGTCGTTCACACTGAGCGACACCACATTCCACTTTCTCGACGCCACACCGGCCGAGGCCGCCGAGCAGGCGAAGGCCGCGGCCGACGGTCGCGATGTTCGCGTCGGCGGGGGTGTCAGCACCGTGCGGGAATTCCTCGACGCCGGTCTGATCGACACCCTGCACATAGCGGTCGCGCCCGTCACGATCGGAACCGGGCTGAAGCTCTGGGAGACGCCCGAGGAACTCGACGACCGGTACCATCACGAGTCGGTCCCCAGCTCCAGCGGGGTCACGCATCACCTGTTCTGGCGCAAGTAGCGCCGGCCCGTCGACCGCACCCCGATCCGGTTGCGTTGGTGTCCCGGCATCCGGGACAAACCGCAACCGGATCGCGGCGGCGGTGGAATGCGCCCGCCGATCGGCGTAGTTGTAGGGACCATGACGGAACTCTCCAGCAAGGCCACGACTCTGCTCGAACTCCACCAGCCCGGTAACCCGGTCATCCTGCCCACCGTGTGGGATGCCTGGTCGGCGAACCTCGCGGTCTCCGCGGGATTCACGGCGCTGACGGTCGGCAGTCATCCGGTGTCGGATTCCATCGGCAAGCCCGACAACGAGGGCATCACGTTCGACGAACTGACCACCCGCATCCGGCAGATCACCGCCGCCGTCGACGTCCCGATCTCCGTCGACATCGAATCCGGATACGGGGAAGACCCGAAGACGCTCATCGACGGACTGATCGCGGCGGGTGCCGTCGGTCTGAACATCGAGGACACCGTGCACAGCGAGGGCGGACGGCTTCGCGAGGCCCAGGAGCACGCCGACTTCGTGGGCGCGTTGCGGGCGGCGTCCGACGCCACCGACGTGCACGTGGTGATCAACGCGCGCACCGACCTCTTCGTGAAGCAGGTCGGGGACGAATCCGACCGCGTCGAGCGCGCCATCGAGCGACTGAAGCTGGCCGCCCGAGCCGGTGCGGACGTGCTGTACCCGGTCGGTTTCCACGACGACGCCACACAGAAGCGACTCACCGCGGAGCTGCCGTTGCCGGTCAACGCGATCGGACATCCGACCAAGAACTCGAAGTCGGCATTCGCCGAACTCGGCGTCGCTCGCGTCAGTTTCGGGCCGATCTTCCAGATGGTGCTCGCCGAACGCGCCGCCGAGGTCCTCGAGCCCTGGAAGTAGCGAGGGCATCCCGTCCGGGTCGTCGAACCCGGACGGGATGTCGGCGGTTCGGTCTACCGTCGGCACATGGCACTCACGAGATCCGAACGAGAAGCGTTTCTGTCCGAACCCCACGTCGCGGCGCTGTCGGTGGAGGCCGAGCCCGGCCGGGCGCCCCTGACCGTCCCGATCTGGTACCACTACGAGCCGGGCGGTCGGCCCTGGCTGCTCACCGGAACCGAGTCGCGCAAACTGCAGCTCATCCGGGCGGCCGGGCGGTTCACACTCATGGTCGACGAGGTGTCGCCGCGGCTGATGTACGTGGCGGTGTCGGGGGATGCGGTCGACCTGGTCGCCGGCACCCGCGCCGACCTGCAGGAGATGGCGTCGCGCTATCTTCCGCCCCAGGCGGTCGAACCCTACGTGGAGATGGCTGAGAAGGACCACGGTCCGCAGACGAAACTGTTCCTCGAGCCGACGCAGTGGGTGTCGCTGGACCTCGGCAGTCTGTGACCGAGTGCCGCTGATCCGGCAGCGAGACGAACCGGCCGCGACCGTCTCGCTACATTGAACGCATGCCGAAGTCGCGTTCCACGTCCGACCAGCCCGACCCCGCGTCCGCCGAATCCGGCATCGAGTCCGATCAGCCCGTCGACGCCGGATCGCGGCAGGCGACGTCATCTAGCGACGTCGAGGAGGTGACCCCCCTCGACGGCAACGAGTTCCTCGAGGCCAACCGCAGCAACCGCGACAAGTACCGCGCGGAGGCCGAGGCCAAGGCGGCGAAAGCAGCCCGCAAGGCCGAGCGTAGGAGTGGCACAACAGGTTCCGGTTCCGGCGGCGACTCGGCACCCGACTCGACCGGGCCGGGTCCGCTGAACTCGGAGGTCACGAGCCCGGACGCGGCGCCGCCGTCCGCCGAGCCCGGTGGCGACGCGGACCGGACCCCGCGCAAGATCGATCCCGCCGCGGACCGCCGCCGTGGCTCGCGGTGGACCGGATGGACAGCGGCGGTCGGTGCCCGGCCCTGGGCCGTGATCGGGCTGATCGTGGCTGTCGTCGTCCTCGCGGCGTCGACCGCAGTACTCGCGGTGGCCTATGTCGACGCCGACGAGCGGGCCGGGACCAGCGCGTCGGCCGGCGCCTCCACATCGCTTCTCGAGACCGCGCGTCGGTACGCGGCCGAGATCTCCACCTACAACTCCGCCGACTATGCCGACCTCGATCGGCGGATCCGAGAGATCTCGACGCCCGCCTTCACCCAGACCTACATCGAGTCGTCGCAGGACGCCCGACGCGGATCGACTGCGGCGGAATCGGTCTCGACGGCGCAGGCCGACAACGCGGGCATCATGTCATTGGACGACGGCAAGGCGGTGGTGCTGGTGACGCTCGACCAGACCCTGAAGTCCCCGCAGACCGCCCAGGAGTTTCCCGACGGATTCCCGTACCAGTCGCGGGTCAAGGTCACTCTCGTCGAGCAGGACGGCCGGTGGCTGATGGACGACTTCGCCGTGCTGTGACACCCCGCCACCTGATCCGAACAACCGCAAAAACCTGGTCCCGAGCTCGAGAGGCCTGTTGGCCCACTGCTCCCTGAGGTGAGAGGAGCGATAGCGACGAGCCTCGAAGACATCCCAGGGGTGCATGGTGTCAAGCGGCGAGGGTGGTGCGGTGGTTCCAGGCGGTGTGTTCGTTGTAGAGGGTGCGGTGGGTGAGGCAGCCGTGGAGGATGCCGATGAGCCGGTTGGCGACTGCACGCAGTGCCTGGCTGTGGGACTTCTTCTGGTCGCGGAGGCTGTCGTAGTAGGAGCGGGCGCCAGGACTACCGGTCAGGGCGCTTTGCGCCATCCGTAGGGCGGCGTCGTTGAGTCGGGTGTTGCGGATATGGCGGGCCAACACGACGTGTCCTTTGCCCGAGGCGATGGTGCGTGGTGAGGTGCCGGCGTAGTTTCTGCGAGACTTGGCAGTGGCATAGCGTTCGGGGTCGTCCCCGAACTCGCCAAGCATCCGGGCGCCGGTGATGTCACCGACTCCGGGCATGGACAGGTAGATCTCGGCGTCGGCGATGCGCTCTAAAAGACTGGGACAGACTGGTTTCGAGTTGACCGATTTGGGTGTTGAGCGCGGCCAGCATTTCCACGGTCGCTGTCACGGTCGCGGCATAGGCTGCGGTGAGCGCCTCGGGTGCACCCAGGTGGCCGCTACCGCGTAGGGCGTGCTGGATGTCGCGGGCACGGGTGTCGATATTGCGTTGGCGGCCGCCCTTTTTCAAGGCCGATCGGATCGCTGCGACCGACAGTGCCGCGCCCTGTCGGGGCGTTGGTGCGCGCCGCAACACCGCCAGGCAGTCTTTGTGGGCGAGGTCGTCGCCGAAGGCATCGACCGCGGCCGGGTAGTAGGCGCCGAGTTGGGAGCGCAACACATTCTGTTGCGCTGAACGCGCCCACACCAGGTTCTGGTGGGTGCGGGCCATCACCGTGATCGCGTCGGCGGCGACGGTGTCGGCGGCGACGAGGCGATGGTTGTGTCGGTCGGTGCGCACCAGATCAGCAAGGGTTTTCGCATCGGCCTTATCGGATTTGGTGCCCCCGACATGGTGGCGGTCGCGATACCGCGACACTGACAACGGGTTGATCGCGAACACCTGATAGCCCGCGGCGGCCAGGGCGGTGACCCACATGCCGTGATCGGTTTCGATACCCACCACCACCTCGGCGGGATCCTGGGCGAACCGGGCGATCAGTTCGTGCATCGCGGTGGCACCGGCAGCGGTTTCGGGTATTCGGCGGGTGGCCAGGGTGGTGCCGTGCTCATCCATCACGCACACGTCGTGATGATCTGAGGCCCAGTCGTTGCCCACAAAGATCATGACAGTCGTTCACCTCGTCTTCGGTCGTCTCGACGATCTCGATGTGAACCTTGCGGGAGTCACCCTGGACGCGGCCTAATGGATCAGTGCTCACCCAGATGTTTCGGGGGCACGACATCCCAGAAGCGTTCGAGCGGGTGATCCCTCCCGGCCGGGCCACGGTCTTCGAGTAGAAATCCGACACCGTTTCAGGGCCTGGCAGTGGTCACCGACCAGGAAGGCTCACACGACCAGCATCCCCTCCAGGACACCGATCCACCCCCATTAGGGCCTGGTGAGGCACGTTGCGATGCCCTTCGTGGCTCGCTTCGCTCGCACCTCAGGGAGCAGGGCTGGCCTCCGGGCGCTCCTCAGGAAGCAGGGGGTCGCTTCGTCCGGATCAGGGACCGGAGTCGAGAGCGTGGACGTGATCGATTCTCAGCCGTGCAGCAGGATGCGCATCGCGAGCGCCTCGATCCGCTCGGGTGAGGGCGGTGGGGACTGGCGGGACAGGTCGGTGACCACGTTGAGCGCCGCATGCACGAGGAACCGGGCCTGGGAGAGCGACAACTCGTCGCGGTCGCGGGTGAGCCAGGTGGCGAACTCGTCGACGGTGATCCGCTGCTGGTTGCGGAGTTCCGCGCGTACCTCCGGGGTCGTGTGCCCGATCTCGGTTTCGTAGATCGCGATCAGATCTGTTGTGCTGGAACTCAACCGGATGTAGGCGGCGAGGATTGCGACGATCGCCTCCCGGGGCGTCGTCGACGCGGCGAGGGCGTCGGCGATCGCCGACGTGACCCGGTCGGTGGCGCGCCAGAACGATGCCTCGAGGATTGCGACCTTGCTGGGGAAGTAGCGATACACACCCGAAGCGGGCAGCTCGGCCGCATGCGCGATGTCCTCGATCGTCACGTCCCGGAACCCGCGAGCGGCGAAGAGTTCGATCGCCTCGGTGAGGATGACCTCGCGCCTGGCTGCGGGCGCGAGGCCGGCGACCGTCGGCGGCTCCGGTTCTGTGGACTCGGGGAGGTCGACGTCGAGCAGGCCGGCCGCGGCGCAGCTCATCAGTGCCGTCGCGTCGCGGGCCGGCAACGCGGCGCGGTGCGTCGTCGGACTCGCCGCGACGCTGATCATCGCGGCCGCCATGAGGTTGGCGTCGACCTCGCCGAGCGACGGCCGCAGCCGACGGGCGGCCGCGCGTACGCGTCGGTGCTGGTGGACGACGACGTCTCGGACGATCGCGGCGTCGGCCGGCTCGAGATACCGAGATTCCCAGCGATACAGCCCCCCGCGGCGCCGGTTGTCGAACGAGGTGGCGGTGATCGCCTCGAGGAGCGCGTGCAGTTCCGCCGGCGTCCCCTCGGGAACGGTGTCGAGGACGTCGCGCAGACCGGTGGCGAGTTCGGCGGTGGTCTCGGCGAACAGTGCGTACTTGTTCGGAAAGTGCCGGTACAGCGCAGGCGTGGAGATGCCGACGGCCTCGGCGATGTCGTCGAGACGCACCGCGTGATATCCGCCGTCGCTGAACGCCTTCGCCGCGGAGTCGACGATCATGCGTCGCCGATCGGCTGGACGGCGACGCCGGGCGTCCGATTCGGGACGCGACGTCTGCGGGCGGGCGGTCATGACGACACAGCCTAACCGGAGACCACGTTCTCGTGACACATTTCGGGCTCTCGGACCAAAACAGCAGTAGAAGCGCTCAATCGCAGCTGATAAGTTAACGAGAATTCTCGTGATCTGCGTCGCACTGTGATAGTAATCTTAGCGATGGCACAGATGTGGGGAGCTGTGTCTATCGAAACCGGCATGAGTGGGGAGAGGTAGTGAGCGACGAGAGCACGCACGGCGGAGTGGTGACGTCCGTGGACGATTCCGGGATCGGGCGGCTGACGATCTCGCGACCCGAACGGATGAACGCCCTCGACGGCGGGGCGCATCAGGCGATCGAGGACACGTTGGCGGAGTGGTCGTCTCGGGACGACGTCCGCGTGGTCGTGATCGACGGCGCGGGCGGCAGTTTCAGCGCCGGTGCCGACGTCCGGGGCTTCGCCGAGAGGTCGACCGAGGGCGGCGCGTCCGGGTTCACCCGCGACCAGGCCCGGCAGATCATCTCCGGGGGCTCCGATCTCCTGCGCGCCGTGCGATCGGTCCCGGTCCCGGTGATCGCCTCCGTCGACGGCGCAGCCGCCGGAATCGGCGCATCGCTCGCGCTCGGTGCCGATCTCATCTACACGACGGCACGGTCGTACTTCCTGCTCGCGTTCGTCAACATCGGTCTGATGCCCGACGGCGCCGCGTCGATGTCGTTCGCCACGGCGGTGGGCCGCGTACGTGCCAACGAGTTGGCGCTGCTCGGCGAGAAGCTCCGAGCGTCGGAGGCTCTCGACGCCGGACTCGTCAACGGGGTCGTCGACGACCGCGCCGCGCTCGACGAGGTGGTCGGCACGGTGGCGCACAAGCTTGCGACCAAGAGCCCCGCCGCGCTACGGCTCACGAAAGCCGCGCTCGATGCCCACACGATGGCCGGGTTCGACGCCGCGATCGAGCGAGAACTCGACGGCCAGACCGAACTGCTCCAGTCCCCGGAGTTCCAGGCGGCGATCACCGCGTTCGCCGGCGCCTCCAAGTGAGCGCTGCGTCGCACCGGACGCACTGCACCACAACCGTTCCCGACCCCACCATCAGAAAGACAACGAGGAGACCGATCGTATGACCGCGACCGTCGACACCTTCAGCGACCTGGCCACCGAGCCACTGCGCTCGCGCCGCAACCACTGGAACAACCAGATCCGCCGGCACGCCTTCATGACCCCGGACAAGCCGGCCCTGAAGTTCTTGGGCAACGTCACCACCTGGAAGGAGCTCGACGAGCGCAGCCGGGCCTTCGCCGCCGCACTGAGCCGACGCGGTGTGCAGTTCGGCGATCGCGTCCTGATCGTCCTGCTCAATCGCTCGGAGTACGTCGAAGCGGTCCTCGGCGCCAACCTGATCGGCGCCATCCCGGTGCCGGTGAACATCCGGATGAGCCCGGCCGAGGTCGCCTTCCTCGTCGACGACAGCGGTGCCAAGGTGATCGTCACCGAGACCCTGCTGGCACCGCTGGCCGACGCCGCGGCCGCCTCCACCGGCGCGATCGAGCACACCATCGTGGTCGGTGGGTCGGACAAGGAGAACCACCTCGACTACGAGTCGCTCGTTGCCGAGGACGCCTCGGATCTCGAGGAGATCGACGTTCCCGAGGAGACCGTCGCGCTGATCATGTACACCTCGGGCACGACCGGAAAGCCCAAGGGCGCCATGCTCACCCACACGAACATGCAGGCGCAGGCCGTCACCTGTCTGCAGGCTCTGCAGACGCGGTCCGACGACATCGGCTCCTGCGTCGCGCCCATGTTCCACATCGCCGGCCTCGGCGCGATGGCGCCGCTGTTCTACATGGGTGCGCTCTCGGTGATCCATCCGCTCGGTGCGTTCGACCCCAACGACATGCTCGACACCATCGAGAAAGAGGGCACCACCTCGATCTTCCTGGTACCCGCGCAGTGGCAGGCCGTCTGCGCCGCGCAGCAGGCCAAACCGCGCGACCTCAAGCTCCGGGTGATCAGCTGGGGTGCCGCCCCGGCGTCGGACACCGTCCTGAATGCGATGAACGAGACCTTCCCCGACGCCCTGAACGTCGCCGTCTTCGGGCAGAGCGAGATGTCGCCGATCACCTGTGTGCTCGAAGGCAAGGACGCCCTGCGCAAGATCGGCTCCATCGGCAAGGTCGTCCCCGCGGTGACCGCGCGCATCGTCGACCCCGAAGGGAATGACGTGGCGCAGGGCGAGGTCGGCGAGATCGTCTACCGGGGACCGAACATGATGAAGGGGTACTGGCAGAACGAGCAGGGCACCGCCGACGCGTTCGCCGGTGGCTGGTTCCACTCCGGCGATCTGGTCCGCGCCGACGAGGAGGGCTTCCTCTATGTCGTCGACCGCGCCAAGGACATGATCATCTCCGGTGGCGAGAACATCTACTGCGCCGAGGTGGAGAACGCGCTCTTCGGTCACCCGAGCATCACCGAGGCGGCGATCATCGGTCGCGCACACGAGAAGTGGGGCGAGGTGCCGGTCGCCGTGGTGGTGCTGGCCGAAGGTGTCGAGGACCTGACCCTTGCCGACCTGGAGCCGTACCTGAACGAGAACCTGGCCCGGTTCAAGCATCCGAAGGACATCGTCATCGTCGACGAACTGCCCCGTAACGCCGGCGGCAAGGTCGTCAAGCCGACCCTGCGTCAGAGCTACGGCAGCAAGGATGCCGGCCTGGCCGACTGAGGCCGCGGTTCACGCCACACCAACACCCTCCGACCTGGGCGCGAGCACTCGCGCCCAGGTCGTTGTGTGCTGGTCGGCGCGCGATGCGTCGGGCATCGACACAAGCAAGAAACACCCACTAGAACACGTTCCAATTTTGTGGTTGAGTGACTACTGTCACGTCATGGCGGCAACCGTCGGAGTGAGTAGGTCCTCCCGGTGTGAGACGTCGCCGGGTTCGAACGGAGGAGTTCAGTGAAGACAAAAGGTGCGCTGCTGCGGGAGCACAACAAGCCGTGGGCGATCGAAGAGATCGAGATCGGCGATCCCAAGGCCCACGAGATCAAGATCAAGATGGAAGCCGCGGGCATGTGCCACTCCGATCATCACCTGATGACCGGTGGCATCCCGATGGCCGGGTTCCCGATCCTGGGTGGCCACGAGGGTGCCGGCGTCGTCGCCGAAATCGGCGAGGGGGTCACCGACTTCGAGGTCGGCGACCACGTCGTGCTGTCGTTCATCCCGTCGTGCGGCAAGTGTCCGTCGTGTCAGTCGGGCATGGCCAACCTGTGCGACTTCGGCGCCATGCTGCTGCAGGGCGAAGCCGTCTCGGACAACACCTTCCGCATCCACACCGCGGACGGCGAGAACGTCTACCCGATGACGCTGCTCGGTACGTTCTCGCCCTACATGGTGGTGCACGAGGCGTCGGCGGTGAAGATCGACAAGGACATCCCGTTCGAGGTCGCCGCACTGTGTGGGTGCGGCATCCCCACCGGTTACGGCTCGTCGACCCGCAGCGGCGACGTCCGGCCGGGTGAAGATGTCGCCATCGTCGGTGTCGGCGGCGTCGGTACCGCGGCGCTCCAGGGCGCGGTGATCTCCGGCGCACGCAACCTGTTCGCGATCGACCCGGTCGAGTGGAAGCGCGAGCAGGCGCTCAAGTTCGGGGCCACGGCGGCGTTCGCGTCGGTCGAGGAGGCCGCCATGGCCATCGCGGAGACCACGCACGGCGGTATGTGCCAGAAGGTGATCGTCACCGTCGGCGAGGTCCACGGCAAGGATGTCGACCTGTGGATGGGGATCACCGCCAAGGGTGGCACCTGTGTGCTGACGGGTATGGGCAACATGCTCGAGAGCGACGTGAATCTCAACCTCGCGATGCTGACCCTGCTGCAGAAGAACCTGCAGGGGTCCATCTTCGGTGGTGCCAACCCGAAGCTCGACATCCCGCAGCTGCTGTCGATGTACAAGATCGGGAAGCTCAACATCGCCGACATGATCACCCGGCAGTACCGCCTGGACCAGATCAACGAGGGTTACCAGGACATGTTGGACGGCAAGAACATCCGCGGTGTCATCCGCTACACCGAAGAGGACTGGTGAGCACCCGGGTAACGTGACCCGATGTGTCTGTCCTTGATTCTCTGACGGAATGGCCCGTCGACCACGTGTCGGCGGCGATCATCACCCGCGACGGGGTCGCCGAGCAGTTCGGCGACCCCGGTCGTGTCTTCGAACTCGCCTCGGTCACCAAGCCGCTGGTGGCCTACGCGGTTCTCGTGGCCGTCGAGGAGGGGGCCGTCGAACTCGACGACCCGGCCGGGCCGCCGGGGTCGACGCTCGCCCACCTGCTCTCGCACGCGTCCGGATTGTCCTACGACACCCGCGAGGTGGAGGCGCCGCCGGGGGAGCAGCGGATCTACTCGAGTTCGGGCTTCGAGGTGGCCTCCGAGACGGTGGCGGATGCCACCGGTATCGAGTTCGGCCGCTATCTCTCCGAAGCCGTCTGCGCGCCACTGGGGATGCCGTCGACCGCGCTCTACGGTCCCGCCGGGCACGCGGCCCGGTCGAGCGTCGCGGATCTGGCGATCTTCGCGCAGGAGTTGTTGTCTCCGCGCCTGCTGGCGCCGGAGACGTTCGGACAGCTGACGTCGGTCCGGTTCCCCGGCCTCGACGGGTTCGTCCCCGGGTTCGGCAAGCATCGCCCCAACGACTGGGGTCTCGGCTTCGAGATCCGCTCGGAGAAGTCGCCGCACTGGACCGGGACGAGAAATTCTCCGCGCACGTTCGGGCACTTCGGACAGGCCGGGACGTTTCTCTGGGTGGACCCGGCGCTCGACGCGGCGTGCGTGGTGTTGACCGATCGGGCCTTCGGGGCGTGGGCCAAGCCGCTGTGGAGCGAGTTCAACGATCGTGTCGTTGATGAACTCTCGTCACAGAACTGAATTTTTCTCGCACCAGAAACTAGCGCAACACGTGCATCATGGGGCACAATCGAGCTTACGAATGTGATATCCGCTGTCGTGAGGTGTGTTGGGGAAGACGTTCCTCGTCGACAACGGAGGTGAACAAGGTGCGCAATCTGAATCAGTTTGCGGACATGACAACAGGAGTGGTGTACATCCACTCGGCGCCGGTGGCGCTGTGCCCGCATGTGGAGTGGGCTCTGTCGTCGACCCTGAATGCGCGCGCCAACCTGAAATGGTCGGCACAGGATGCCGAGCCGGGCATGCAGCGCGCCACTGTCGACTGGGCAGGGCCGGTCGGCACCGCGGCACGTCTGGTGACGGCTCTGCGTGAGTGGTCGGCGCTTCGCTTCGAGGTGACCGAGAACGCGAGCGAGGGCGTCGACGGCGAACGGTTCTGCTACGTCCCGGGTCTCGGCCTCTGGCGGGGCTCCACGAGCGCCAACGGTGACGTCATCATCGGCGAGAACCAGTTGCGCTCGATGATCGAATCACAGCCTGACAGCGCCGGTCTCGCCGGCGAGCTCGAAGGCGCACTCGGAACCGCATGGGACAACGCGCTGGAGCAGTACCGCATGGGCGGCGCGGGCGCCGAGGTGACCTGGCTGCAGCAGCGGGTGGGGTGACCCTTCGAGACGCTTCCTCCGCAGGCTCCGGAAGCTCCTCAGGGAGCGGAATAAAGAAGTGCCCCGGTCCTCGTGGACCGGGGCACTTCTCGTCGTCTGCGAAGATGCGTCAGAGGGGGATGTTCTTGTGGCGTCCGCGACGTGCGGGTGCGGCCGCGAGCGCTTCGGCGATGATGCTGCGTGTCTGCGCCGGGTCGATGATCTCGTCGACGACGCCGATGGACTGGGCCCGGCCGACACCGCCGGCGATCGCCTCGTGCTCGGCGGCGAGGCGATCGTGCAGAGCCTCACGCTCGTCGTCGGGTGCCGCCGCGAGCGCCTTCTTGTGCAGGATGCCCACCGCGGCCTTGGCGCCCATCACGGCCACCTCGGAACCGGGCCAGGCGAACACAGCGGTGGCGCCGAGCGCGCGCGAGTTCATCGCGATGTAGGCGCCGCCGTAGATCTTTCGTGTCACGAGGGTGACCCGGGGGACCGAGCACTCGGCGAACGCGTGGAGGAGCTTGGCGCCGCGTCGGACGACGCCGTTCCACTCCTGGCCGACACCGGGCAGGTAGCCCGGCACGTCGGTGATGACGATGAGCGGGATGCCGAAGGCGTCGCAGAGGCGCACGAACCGCGAGGCCTTCTCGGCACTCTCCGAGTTGAGGCAACCGCCCATGCGCAGCGGGTTGTTCGCGATGACGCCCACGCTGCGGCCGGACAGGCGGCCGAAGCCGACGACGATGTTCGGCGCCCACTTGGCTTGCAGCTCTTCGAAACTCGAGATCTCGGTCTCGCCGTCGGCAGCCACGCCGGAGTCGAGCAACTGCTCGACGACGGGGTGGACGTCGTAGGCGCGCCGATTCGACTCGGGCAGCAGGGCCTTGAGGTCGGTGTCGCCGGCCCGGGCGTGTTCGCGGTCGAAGTGTCCCTGCTGGGTGAACGTCGACACGAGACGCCGTGCGCGCCACAGGGCGTCGGGCTCGGAGTCGGCGACGATGTGACAGACGCCGGACTTCTTGCCGTGGGTGTTCGGTCCGCCCAGCGACTCCATGTCGACCTCTTCGCCGGTGACGCTCTTGACGACGTCGGGCCCGGTCACGAAGACCCGGCCGGCCGGCGCCATGATCACGACATCGGTCAGGGCCGGTCCGTAGGCGGCGCCGCCTGCGGCGAAACCCACGACAACCGAGATCTGCGGGATGTAGCCGGAGGCGCGCACCATGGCCTCGAAGACCTGGCCGACAGCGTGCAACGCCTCGACACCCTCGGCGAGGCGAGCGCCACCCGAGTGCCAGATGCCGATGACCGGCGCCTGCTCGGTGATGGCGGTGTCGATGGCGTTGACGATGTGCGCACACCCCACGACACCCATGGCGCCGCCCATGACGGTGCCGTCGGTGCAATAGGAGACCGTTCGGACCCCGTGGACCAGACCGACGGCGGCCTGGACGCCCGACTTGTCGCGCGGATGGAGCAGCGACATCGTGCCTTCGTCGAAGAAGTTGGTGAGCCGCAACAGGGGGTCGCGGGGATCGGCAGCTTCTTCGCGGCCGGCAACGGGAGCCAAGGTCGTCATCGATGTCTCCTGGGTGTCGGGGGTGTGGCGGGAGTGCTCAGTAGCGACCGAAGGCGAGCGCCACGTTGTGCCCACCGAAACCGAACGAGTTGTTGATCGCGTAGTCGATCTGCCCGTAGCGGGGTTCACCGTGCACGACGTCGATGTCGCATTCCGGGTCCAGGTTCTCGAGGTTGAGGGTCGGCGGGATGACGCCTTCCTCGATGCTCTTGATGGTCAGGACCGATTCGAGCGCGCCGACGGCACCGATGGAGTGTCCGAGGGCGGACTTGGGCGCGTACACCGCGGCGTGCTGGCCGATGGCGGCGAGGATGCCCGCTGCCTCGGCGGTGTCGCCGATGGGGGTCGACGTCGCGTGTGCGTTGATGTGGCTGATGTCGGAGCGCTGCAGACCGGCTGTCTGCAATGCCCGGGTCATGGCCCGCGCGTTGCCCTGTCCACTCGGGTCGGGAGCGACCAGGTGGAAACCGTCGGAGGTGATGCCCGTGCCCAGCAGGCGGGCGTGGATGTGTGCACCGCGTGCTCGAGCGTGTTCTTCGCGTTCGAGGATCAGCATCGCCGAACCCTCACCGAAGACGAAGCCGTCGCGATCCTTGTCGAACGGTCGCGAGGCGGCCGCGGGGTCCTCGTTGCGCGTGCTCATCGCACGCATCATCGAGAACGCGGCGATCGGCACCGCGTCGATGTGTCCCTCGACGCCGCCGGTGACGACCATGTCGGCGTCACCCATGACGATGTGGCGCCAGGCGTGCGCGATGGCCTCGGCACCGGACGAGCAGGCCGAGACCGGGGTGATCACGCCGGCGCGTGCGCCGACGTTGAGTCCCGCGACGGCCGCCGGTCCGTTCGGCATCGCCATCGAGACGGCGAGGGGGGAGACCTTGCGGTAATTGCCGGTGCCCTCCATGGCCTGGACCGCGTCGACCATTGCGTCGGCGCCGCCCTGGCCGGTGCCGATGACGACCGCGAGGCGGTCCTTGTCGACGTCGGGTTCGCCGGCCTGCGCCCAGAGGCGCTTGCTCATGACGTGGGAGATGCGCTCGACATAGGCCATCCGCCGGGATTCGATGCGCGTGACCTCTTCGGCGGGATCCTGGAGCAGACGACCGCCGATGCGCACCGGGAGGTTGTACTTGGTGATGAAGTCGTCGGTCAGCTCACGGATGCCCGATTCGCCGGCCAGCAGGTTCTTCCAGGTCGAGTCGAGATCCCCACCCAACGAGGTGGTGGCCACCATGGAGGTGACCACCACACTCGGGAAGTTCCCACCCAGCGTGGAGTACTCGCGGAGGGAAGAGGGGGTCATCAGGCCTCGTCTGCCTCGACCTGCGCCTTGATGGCAGCTGCGGCCTCGGGGTTCTCGTTCTCGAGCTTCTGGATGTAGGCGACGGCGTCGCCGACGGTGCGCAGGCCGGCCAGATCCTCATCGGGGATCTTCACGCCGTACTTGTCCTCGGTCTGCACCGCGATCTCGACCATGGACAGCGAGTCGATGTCGAGGTCGTCGACGAACGACTTCTCGAGGGTCACCTCGGACGGCTCGATGCCGGTGACTTCCTCGATGATCTCGGCGATGCCGGCAATGAGTTGTTCCTGGGTGGCAGCCACTGTGTGGTTCCCTTTCCGTTTTCCTACGTGGATGTGAGATTTCCGGAGCGCAGCACGGACCGAGCGGTCCGCGCGCTTGGACACGCCGACATCAGAGCCGGCGTTCCGGGGGTCGCGGACTACCCGCGACCGCTATCCAAGTTCGGTGATCTTCGCGATGTCGCCGGGCTCCTTGAGCGCCAGCGCGGGAGTGCCCTTGAGTTCGCGCTTGGCGATACCCACCAGCGTCCCCGCCGGGGGCAGTTCCACCACGGCGTCGGCCGAGTGGTCCCGCAGGTACGCCGAGCAGAGATCCCAGCGGACCGGCTTGGTCACCTGTCCCACCAGTTTTGTCAGCGCATCGGCGCCGTTCGTTACAGGTCGGCCGTCGGAGTTGGACAGCAGGGTCCGGGTGGGGTCGGCGGGCGTGATCTGGGCGGCAGCCGCGGCGACGGCTTCTTGCGCCGGGGCCATGAAGTGCGTGTGGAAGGCGCCGGCGACCGCGAGCTTTCGGATGCGGGCCTTTTCCGGGGGCGCGGCGATGAGTTCGTCGATCTGCGCGACCGCGCCTGCGGCGACGATCTGCCCGGCAGCGTTGCGGTTGGCGGGGACGAGCTCGAGCTCGTCGAGGCGGGCGAGGACGGCAGCCTCGTCGCCACCGAGCACGGCCGCCATGATGGTGGGCTGCAGGGCGCAGGCCTTGGCCATCTCGGCGCCGCGGATCGCGGCCAGCGTGACGGCCTCGTCGGCGGAGATGACGCCGGTGATCGCCGCGGCGGCGAGCTCACCGACCGAATGTCCGGCGACGACGGCGTCGGCGGGCAGTTCGCCGTTCTTGCGCACCTCGTCGTAGGCCAGCAGTGCGGCGACGACAACGAGCGGCTGGGTCACGGCGGTGTCCGTGATCTCCTCCGCCGTCGCGGTGGTGCCGAGGCGTTCGAGGTCCAGACGGGTCTGTTTGGACCACGTGGAGATCTGGTCACGCGCGCCGGGCAGTTCGAGCCACGGGGTCAGCATGCCGGGTGTCTGTGAGCCCTGTCCGGGAGCAAGCATCGAAAGCACGTGACCAGAGAACACCCTTTCCCCTCGGGATGTGGGTGTGGAGAAGCATGAACCTTGTTGCCGCGTTTTGTGGGGTTCCCACAAAGGTGACCTTGGGGTCACCTGGTTCGTCACCAGTCTGAGATTTGTTACCCAACCGTGTTCTCAGGTCTCCTATCAGCACAAACGGTGAATCGGACATGAAACGCCTGTGACCTATGGGGCAGGTGTTGGCGATTTGTGCCGGAAGTGTGTCAGACGACCCACCGTGGACGCGACCCTCAGAACGTAGGCGTCGCGGGGGTTAGTTGGGTCACGTCCTGTGATTTCTGAAATTTTCTTCAGTCGATAACGAACCGTATTTGGATGTATGTACAGAACTCGTGCGCACGACTCGACCGAGCCGCCTGAGTCCAGATACGCGTCGAGGGTGGTGGTCAATGTGGTGCCGCCGTCGGCGAGCGGGTGGACGAGTGACTCGACCAGAGCGGTCATCGCCGACTCGTCGCCGTTGAGTGCGCGCTCGGGCAGGAGTTCGAGACTGTGCACCGGCCGCGGGGCGCTGGGCCAGCCGGCCACCGCCTCGATCCCGGCCATCGCCTCGGTGGCGCTCGAGTGCGCACTGCCGAGATTCGGCATCGTCGGCCCGATCACCACCGGGCCGTCGGCGAAGTGGGAGAGGAGCGCCGAGACGAACCGCTCGGTCGGACGGGCGGGGCCGCTGACGATCGCCACGAGCACCGAACCCTGCACCACCGACAGGGCGGATCGGTCGAACGACTTGGCCGTGTTGTGGATCGCCAGTGGGACCGACACGTTCTGTTCCGGTGGCGGCGTCCCGACTATCACCGTGGCAGGAGCGTCCGAGTCCCAGTTCAGTGCTGCTGCGCGCGAGAGCAATTGGGGGCCGGTGTCACCGCGGACCACGGCGTCGACGACCAGTGCTTCGAGTCGGGAGTCCCACGCGCCGCGCGATTCCGCGGCTGAGGCGTAGATGGAGGCGGCGGCGAAACCGATTTCGCGTCCGTATCGCAGCACGGATTCGGTCAGCGCGCGGAGCTGGGCATCGTTGCGGGCCAGCAGAGGGAGCCATTTCTCGAAGAACTCCATGGCCACGCGGACCATCTCGACGGTCTGCAGCAGGGTGATCCGGCGGGCGAGGTCCTGGGGAACGACCTGGAAGGCCTGAACCGTGAACTTCACGTTGCCCTCGGGGTCCTGAATCCACTCGACGAAGTTCACCACCGCGGTCTGTACGACGAGCTGCACGCTCGCGCGCTGTGCGGCGTCGAGATCGGAGAAGTACGGCAGCTGGTCCTGCATGGAATGGACCGCCTCGGTGGCGAGGCGGCCGCTGTACTGCTTGACCCGCCGCAGCAGCGTGTCGGGGAGCGCGTCGTGCACGGTGGCGGGGGCCGGTACGTGGGCACCCCGCTCACCGAACACGTCCGCGGGTGGGGACTTCCTGTTCACGCGGGCATCGGACACGACCTCAATCTAGACCTTCGGGGCGGCAGGAGTCCCCGGCCGTGGGCGAGACGAGGCCGCGTCCGTCGACGCGATGCTCAGGCGACGCCCGGATCGCTGGTCTGCTCGGGCGCGGCCGAGACGTCGTCGATCCGGTATTTGTCGGCAGCCTGCTTGGCGACCGACATCTCGATGTTGCCGTCCCGTGCGAGCGCCACGAGCACCGCGACCACGATCGACTCCGCGTCGACGTTGAAGAACCGCCGTGCCGCGGGCCGGGTGTCGGAGAACCCGAAGCCGTCCGTACCCAGCGTGAGGTAGGTGCCCGGGAGGTAGGCCCGGATCTGCTCCTGCACGCCGCGCATGTAGTCGCTGACACCGACGAACGGACCGGCGGCGTCGGCGAGCAGCCCGGTCAGGTAGGCCGGGGTCGGCTCGGTCGCCGGATCGCGAAGCGCCTCGCGGTCGGCGCGGATGCCGTCCCGGGCGAGTTCGCTCCAGGAGGTGACCGAGTAGACGTCGGCGCCGACGTTCCATTCCGCTGCGAGCATGTCGGCCGCGCGCAGGGCGTCGGGCATGGTGACGCCGGAGACCAGGATGTTGGCCGGATGTTCCGTGCCCTCGGGCGCCTTCTGGAACCGGTACGCGCCTCGGACGATGCCGGCCGGGTCGAGCCCCTCGGGCTTGGCCGGCTGACTGATCGGCTCGTTGTAGACCGTGAGGTAGTAGAAGACGTTCTCCGGATCGTCCCCGTACATGCGCTCCATGCCGTTCTCGACGATGTGGCCGAGCTCGTAGGCGAAGGCCGGATCGTAGGCGACGACGGCAGGATTGGTGGCCGCCAGCAGCGGGGAGTGCCCGTCGGCGTGCTGGAGTCCCTCGCCGGTCAGCGTGGTGCGGCCCGCGGTCGCGCCGATGACGAAGCCGCGCGCCATCTGATCGGCCGCCGCCCAGAAGCTGTCGCCGGTGCGCTGGAAGCCGAACATCGAGTAGAAGATGTAGAGCGGGATCATCGGCTCGTCGTGCGTCGCGTACGACGTGCCGACCGCGGCGAAGCTGGCCGCCGAGCCGGCCTCATTGATGCCCTCGTGGAGGATCTGGCCCTCCGAGCTCTCCTTGTAGGCGAGCATGAGTTCGGCATCGACCGAGGTGTAGAGCTGTCCGTTGCGGTTGTAGATCTTGAGGGTCGGGAACCAGGAGTCCATCCCGAACGTGCGCGCCTCGTCCGGGATGATCGGCACGATCCGCTTGCCGACTTCCTTGTCGCGCAACAGATCCTTGAAGACGCGGACGAGCGCCATGGTGGTCGCGACCTGCTGCTTGCCGGACCCCTTGGCGGTGGCCTTCAGTGCCGAACTCATGTCGGCCTTCAGGACCTTCGCCGTGGTGCGGCGGCTCGGCAGGAACCCGCCGAGGGTCTTGCGCCGGTCGAGCATGTACTGCAGCTCGGGCGAGTCCTTGCCGGGGTTGTAGTACGGCGGCAGATACGGATCCTTCTCGAGCTGCTCGTCGGTGATCGGGATTCGCGTGCTGTCGCGGAAGGCCTTCAGATCGTCGAGAGTCAGTTTCTTCATCTGGTGCGTCGCGTTGCGACCCTCGAAGTGCTTGCCCAGCGTGTAGCCCTTGATGGTGTGGGCCAGGATCACCGTCGGTTGGCCCTTGTGGGTCATCGCCGAGGCGTAGGCCGCGTGGATCTTGCGGTAGTCGTGACCGCCGCGCTTGAGGTTCCAGATGTCGGCGTCGGAGAGGTCCTTGACGAGTTCCTTGGTGCGCGGGTCGCGGTTGAAGAAGTGCTCGCGGACGAAGGCTCCGTCGTTGGCCTTGTAGGTCTGGAAATCGCCGTCGGGGGTGGTGTTCATCAGATTGACCAGCGCACCATCGCGGTCGGCGTGCAGCAGCGAGTCCCACTCGCGGCCCCAGATCACCTTGATGACGTTCCACCCCGCACCACGGAAGAACGACTCGAGTTCCTGGATGATCTTGCCGTTGCCACGAACCGGTCCGTCGAGGCGCTGCAGGTTGCAGTTGATGACGAACGTCAGGTTGTCCAGGCCCTCGGTCGCCGCGAAGCTGGCGAAGCCGCGCGACTCCGGCTCGTCCATCTCGCCGTCGCCGAGAAACGCCCACACGTGCTGGTCGGACGTGTCCTTGATCCCGCGGTCGTGCAGGTAGTGGTTGAACCGTGCCTGGTAGATGGCGTTCATGGGACCGATGCCCATCGACACCGTCGGGAACTCCCAGAAGTCGGGCATCAGCCGGGGGTGCGGGTACGACGGCAGGCCGCCGCCCTCACCGGCGTGGCTGTGCTCCTGGCGGAACCCGTCCATGCGGGCCTCGTCGATCCGGCCCTCGAGATAGGCGCGGGCGTAGATGCCCGGGGAGGCGTGGCCCTGGATGAAGATGTGGTCGCCGCCGCCGGAGTGGTCCTTGCCGCGGAAGAAGTGGTTGAAGCCGACCTCGTACAGCGACGCCGACGAGGCATACGTGGAGATGTGGCCGCCCACACCGACGCCCGGCCGCTGGGCGCGATGCACCATGATCGCGGCGTTCCAGCGGATCATCTGGCGGAAGCGGCGTTCGATGTCCTCGTCGCCGGGGAACCAGGGCTCGGCCTCGGTGGGGATGGTGTTGACATAGTCGGTGGAGGTGAGCGCGGGGATCGACACGCGCTTCTCGCCGGCCCGTTCGAGGAGTCGCAGCATCAGGTACCGGGCGCGACCGGGGCCGGCGGCATCGAGGAGCGCGTCGAACGAGTCGAGCCATTCGTCGGTCTCGTCGGGATCGATGTCGGGCAGATAGGACGCGACTCCTTCGCGGATGACCCGGACTCGTTGTCCGGCGGCGCGTCCGTTCGAGCGGGGGCCGGTGTTCCCGGCTTGTTCGCTCGGCGAGACGTCCTGTGTCGCATGGTCCATCTGGTTGGTCACGGTGATGCCTACTCCCTCTGACAGGCCGGACTCGGGGTGGTGGTCCGACTGCATGGCGTCGGGCACCGCGCTCCGATGTTGTGCGGTGCCTCCCTTCATCGTGCCCCATGTGGGGTGGCTTGGCACCGGGTGGATCCTTGTCGGGTGTCGCGATCGCCGGGATGCGGTAGCGTCCAGAAACGGTTACTGACCAGTAGGGGGAGTGAATGCCGGATCGAGGAGCGGTGGCGGCCGCGAGCCACCGCGGCCGTGTCGTCCGGTCGACGATCGCAGCCACGATCGCACTCGGGGCCGCGCTGACGGGTGCATGCGCCACCACGGTCGGCGGCGCGGGCGCCCCTGCGCCGGGCGAGGTCGCCGTCTACCGGTCCGAGCTGTCGGCCTCGGCGGCCGCCGAGGTGCGGGCCGAGGGTGTCGAGCTGTGCCGCGAGTCGATGGCGTCGATGGTCGTGATGGTCCGCGGGTTCAACGCCTTCGTCGCCCGGCTGAACGTCGCACAGTCGTATCCCGGCGTCGGCGATCTCGACGAGAAGGCGCGGGCCAGTCTGATCGCCGGTGCCGATCAGATCCGACCCAAGATCACCGCGACCGCCCCGGTCGACGTCTCGACGCCGGCGCGGACCTTCCTCGAGTCGACCGCGAGGCTGGAGAATGCCATCCGTCGTGAACTGAGTACCGGCCTGAATCCGGTGTCGGGGCAGTGGTCCCGTGACAAGCAGCGGCTGCTCGACGTGTGCGGCGGCTACACGCCGCTGCCGGCAACATCGTCGGCCACCCCGCGCTCGTCCGCCCCCTCGACGAGGTCGGCTCGCCCGGGCGGTTAGCGTCGCCCCGCTCGGGGTAGGCACAGGCCGATCGCGAAACGCCCGAAATCCCTGACGGCGTTCGGCTTGCAATGTGAGGCTTTAGGCTGTTGCCTATGCTGACAGGCGAACGGCGTGCGGAAGCGTACGCGGATTCGGCACAGACGACACACACAACGATCCACACATCTTCAGGAGGTCACGCGCGGTGGTAGCCGCCACAGACGGTAGCAACGCCCAGAAACTGGGCTTGACCGCAGGCTTGGTCGTGCAGGAACTCGGCTGGGACGAGGACACCGACGACGAACTGCGCGCTGACATCGAGGACGCGATCGACGCCGAGATGGTCGACGAGGATGCCGACGACGTCGTCGACGTCGTGGTCCTCTGGTGGCGCGACGGTGATGGTGACCTCGTCGACGCCCTGATGGACGCCATCGGTCCGCTCGCCGAAGACGGTTTCGTGTGGGTGCTCTCGCCGAAGACGGGCCAACCCGGCTACGTCGATCCGAGCGAGATCGCCGAAGCGGCCCCGACGGCGGGGCTCACGCAGACCTCGGCCATCAGTCTCGGTGACTGGTCGGCGGCCCGGTTGGTCCAGCCCAAGGCCCGCGCGGGCAAGAAAGCATGAGCGGTGCTCTGCCTTCTGCGCCCCTGACCGTCGGCGACCGGGCACCGGACTTCGCCCTTCGCGACCAGAACAATCAGCTCGTGTCGCTCTCGGCACTGCGAGCCGATCGCAATGTGCTCGTGGTGTTCTTCCCGCTCGCGTTCACCGGCACCTGCCAGGGCGAGTTGGGCTACATCCGCGACCAGCAACCGCGCTTCGAGAACGACGACGTGACGACGGTGACGGTATCGGTCGGTCCCTCGCCCACCCACAAGGTGTGGTCCGCAGCGCAGGGATTCCTGTTCCCGCTGCTGTCGGACTTCTGGCCGCACGGTGACACCGCGCGTGCCTACGGCGTCTTCAACGAGGATCGCGGTTATGCCAATCGTGGAACCTTCCTCGTCGACAGGGACGGCGTGATCGTCTTCGCCGGCATGGTCGGTCCGGGCGAGGTGCGCGAGAACGCCGTCTGGGACAAGGCTCTCGGCGTCATCGCCTGACCGGGCCCTCGGTCATCCACGCGAGCCGTTGCCAGACGGCCCCCATCTCCGGTCGTCTGTCGGGATCGAGATCGAGCATGTGACCGAGCAACTCGACGAGTTCGTCGGGCACATGGCCGCGCGCACCGGCACCGGACGACATCGGTCTGATCGACGTCGGGCGACCGCGAGTGCGGAGTCGCCCGATGCCCCGCTCCGACCACGGCGGGATCGCGCCGTACGGTCGCCGCGACGTCAACACCTCGAAGAGCGTGACGCCGAGGGCGAAGACGTCCGCGGCGGGACCCAGAGCGACGCCGACGGCCTGCTCGGGCGGTAGATACCCGCGCGTTCCAGAGCCGTCCCGTCGCTCGCCGGGGCGGCCGAGGATCCCGAGGTCGATCAGGATCGCCTACCCGCCGTGGATGATGACGTTCGACGGTTTCACATCCAGGCGGATCCAGTTGTGACTGTGCAGATGGTGAAGTGCCGCCGACAACTGCACACCCAGCTGCAGCACATCGTGGGTGCTGAGCGGACCGTTCTCGATCGCTGCGTCGAGGGTGGCGCCGGGGATGGTCTGCATCGTGAAACCCACCAGGCCCGATTCGTCCGGCGGCAGCATCCCGTAGCCGCGCACCTGATGCGGGTGAGCGAGATCGGCGAGCACGTGTCCCTCGCGGCGGACGGACTCCGCGACCTCCTCGTCGTGACGCCGATGCCTGCGGATGACCTTGAGGATGCACCGTGTGCGACGTCCGGTGTCGAAGGCGTCCCAGTCGTGACCGTTCCGCCGGTGGTCCCGAGCGGAACGGTTCTCCCTCTCATGGGCGTCGATGAGGTCTCCGTGAGCAGCGCATGAGGGATCTTTCATCGACGTCTGTGGGTGTCGTCCGGGAATGTCGAGTGGCATCGTGGGGGTGCAAATCCGGTTGCCGCCGGGAGTATTCGACGCTTTGATGTGAGAGCCCGCGAGCCGGGCGCTCACGAAAGGAAACCCCATGCCGACCATGGCGTCGCCCAAGGTGCTCAATTACGCATCGCACGTGGACGACAACACCCTGACCCAGGCGGCCCAGACCGCCCGGATGCCGTTCGTACATCCGCACATCGCCCTGATGCCCGACGCACACTTCGGGAAGGGTTCTGCGGTGGGCACGGTCATCCCGACGACCGGCGCGGTGATCCCGGCCGCCGTCGGCGTCGACATCGGCTGCGGAATGATCGCGGTGCAGACGCGACTGCGCGCCGAGGACATCGACGGGATGGATCTCGGCCGACTGCGGGCGAAGATCGAGGACGCGATCCCACTGTCGCCCGGCAACTACAATCGTGGGATCGACCGTTTCGCGTTCACCCGGGCACGGATCGACTCGCTCGACGAGCAGGCGACGAACGACGGTGTGCACCTGTCGCATTCACCGAAGTGGCGGGAGCAGCTGGGCTCGCTCGGCGGAGGCAACCACTTCATCGAGCTGTGCCTCGACGAGGGGGACGTGGTGTGGCTGTTCCTGCATTCGGGTTCCCGGGGTGTCGGCAACAAGATCGCGCAGAAGCACATCAAGATCGCCCAGCGGCTGTGCCGCCAGTGGTGGATCAAGCTGCCGAACGCCGACCTCGCCTACCTGCCGCAGGGGGCCCCGGAACTGACGGCGTACCTGCGGGATCTGTCCTGGGCCCAGCGGTTCGCGTTCGAGAACCGGGCCGAGATGATGGATCGTTTCGTCGCGGTGTTCGCGGAGTGGTTCGGCGACGACGTCTCCGGTGGACTCGACGACCGGTCTGAGTCGCTGGAGGTGGACCGGATCAACTGCCACCACAACTACACCGTGCGGGAAACGCACGCGGGCAAGGATGTGTGGCTCACCCGGAAGGGAGCGATCGACGCCCACGAGGGCGTCCGTGGTGTCATCCCGGGGTCGATGGGAACCCGGTCGTATGTGGTGCGGGGCAAGGGAAATCCGGCCGGGTTGTGCTCGGCGCCGCACGGTGCCGGCCGCCGGTACTCTCGGAGTGAGGCGCGGCGGCGTTTCACTGCCGACGATCTCGCCGCCCGGATGGCGGGGATCGAGTACCGGCACGGTGACGAGTGGGTCGACGAGATCCCCGATGCGTACAAGGACATCGATCAGGTGATGGCCGACGCTGCCGATCTCGTGGACATCGAGCACACCCTGCGGCAGATCCTCAACGTCAAGGGGACGTGACCTACCGGCGCCGGACCACGAACAGGACGAATCCCGAAGGCGCCGAGCGCCTTCGGGATTCGCCTGACACCGCCGGCGAGGAGGTTCGGTGGCCGGCGGTGTTGCTCACTTGCCGGTCAGCTTGTCCTTGATGTTCGACGCGGCGTCCTTCACGTTCTCCACCCCGTCCTTGACGGCAGCGGAGAGCTGATCGCCCTTGCCCTCGCTCTTGAGCTGGTCGTCACCGGTGACGTCCCCCGCGGCCTCCTTGGCCTTGCCCGAGAGATCTTCGGCCTTGTTGCCGACCTTGTCGCTGAATCCCATTTCTATGCTCCTTCTTCTCATTTGAGACGGCGGCCCCCGATGAGCCGTCCGTCGAGTTCACGGGTCCAGGGTCACCGATCGAGATGGACGAAAGCCTGGACGTGCACGCCGGACTCGCCGAGTGCCCTCCGGATCGCGGCGACGGCGTCGGCGACGGGTGCGGTGACCTCGTCGAAGCCCCGGTTGGGCTTCGCCGAGACCTCGAGTCTGATGATGCTGCGTGACCGGTCGTCGATCGCCTTTGCCGTCACCTTCTGGAACAACGGGTTGCCCGCCAGTTCCTCTGCGGCCGCGTTGGCGATCAACTTCGGTGCGACGGTGAGGGTTCCGGTCTGGTCGGAGCCGTCGAGCAGGGCGTCGTCGACCGCTCGGGGTCGTATGTTGGTGGCCAGCAACAGCAGACCCCAGCCGAGGGCGATCACGGTGACCCCGACCAGCACCCAGATCCACCAGGACGCCTGGGCTGCATCGAGAGCGGCGCGCTCGTCGAGACGGTCGACCCACCCGGCCACCGGCTCGGCGTCGACGCGCCAGGCCACGGCCCCGGCGCCGACGACGATGAGCAGCAGGGCGACGAGCCCGACCGACAGTCGGTGTGCGGTTGCGGGAAGACGGTTCATCGGACGCTCCTCGTTCCGCGCTCACGCAGCCGTACGACGACTCGCGGCGGCGATTGCAGATCGGCGGCCACCGAGTCGACGGTGGTCTCGATGAGTGCGCGGTCGGCGACCTGTGTCCGCACGCCGACCGTGCAGGTCATCTTGCGACGGGTCACCACCGTGTCGGCGTCGAGTACGCCGGGAAGGTCGGAGACAGCGGCGCTGCACCGTCTCGCGACATCACCGGGACGCGTCCACATCCCGTCTCCGCCGGCGAGTTCGAGATGTGTCCGGCGTCGTGGCTTGATCGCGATCCACACCAGGATCAGGCCCAGGAGGATCGCCCCGACGGCGGCGGGCCACATCCAGTTCTGCCACTGCAGGTCGGCGATCCACTCGGCGGCGGTGACCGACCACGCGCGACCGTCCAGCCAGTTGGCGTTGACGGCGATGTCTCGCACGGACACCGCGCCCAGTGCGATGAACGCGAGCCCCAGTGCGGCGCCGGCGATCGCGGCGCCGGGCAGGGCCGCGGGCGGAAAGACGTGCCCGGGTTCGCCGGTCCGCTCGCTGTCGAGCGTGGCGCGATCGGGTGCGACTTCGGCGTGAGTTGTCATCGTCGTGCCCCCGTCTCGGTGCTGATGGTCGGAGTGAAGGCCGCGGTGTCGTGCGGCGGATCTGCCGCGTCCGGTGCGTCCGACGGCGGGTTCGCCTGCGGCACGTCGGGCTGCATGTCCTCGCGGACCGGCGGGAGGTCGACGTACCCCCGTTGCCGGCGTCGGATGGCCTGCCGTGGCTCGAACTTGGACACCGTCACGTCGACGCGCAGTGGGACGACCCCGGTGAGGCGCTCGACCTCGGCGGCGACGTGATCGCGGGTGCGGCGCGACACCTCGGCTACTGCACACGGCCACTCGAGTGCGAGGGAGAGCGTGATCCGGGTGCCGCCGGCATGAATGCTCGCCGTGGGCAGGCTGGACCGCTCGCCGACCGGCCCCAGGACCGAGCCGACGCCGCCGCGATGGCGGACGACGCCCGGGATGTCGAGAGCCGCACGGGCCGCGACCTTTTCGAGGACGCGGTCGGCGATGGTGAGCGTCCCGGGTGGCGAGACGCCCCCGGACGGGCCGCCGCCCGGCGCGGGCCCGCCGGTGTGCTGCTCAGCCACGACCCCGGCTCCGCAGGAGCGCGCCCAGGTCGATGGCGCCGTCCCGGTTGAGACCCAGCACCAGTCCCGCGGCTCCGAGCACGACGGCCAGCAGGAAGCCCGCCAACCCACCGGCGACGGCGGCCAGAGCCAGGAGGAGCCCCACGAACAGGCCCACGACTGCGTTGTTCATTCCGCTTCCCCTTCATTCGGACTCGGCTTCGAGCTCACGCTGATGTCCGCCACGGTCACCGAGACCGGTCTCGCGGCAACCGTCTCGGCGGTGTCGCGCACCTTCGCGGCCACGCTCTGGAGGTCGTGCGCCGCATCGACGACGATGTGGACCTCACCGCTGTCCTCGGCCAGGGACACACCCGGGACCCGATGTCCGGGAAGATAAGTGGCGATCTCGCCGAACAGTCCACTGTGTAGGTCGTGCACACCCGGGACCGCGAGTACGGCGGCAGCGAGGCGATCTGCCAGTGCGCCGCCCTCCTCCGTCCGCGCGTCCGGGTGGTCCGACGTCATCACTGGACCCGCGGGGTGGTGTTCGACTCCTGCTCGTCGTCGCCGAACGCGATGTCGTGGACGGTCACGTTGACCTCGGTCACCTCGAGGCCGGTCATCTGCTCGATCGCGCTGATCACGTTGCGTCGGATGGCTGCTGCGAGCTGATGGATCGCCACGCCGTACTCGGCCACGATCGAGACGTCGACGGCGGCCTGACGCTCACCGACCTCGACCTCGATTCCCTGGGTTGTGCTCACCGTCGTGCCCGGCAGGACGTCGCGGACCCGGCCCACCACGCGCTCGGTGGTGCCGCCCAGGTCGTGGACCCCGTCGATCTCCCGAGCTGCGATCCCGGCGACCTTCGCGACGACGATGTCGGCGATGGAGGTGCGTCCGCGGTCGCCGGTCGACTCACGGCGGGCGAGTGCACGCCCTGCAGCAGCGTCGGTACGCGACGCGTCGACAGCGGCGTCCTCGTGTGTGGCGTCCTTGGTGGTGGTGGCGCTTGCGGACATGTCGAACTCCTTCGGTCGTCGTGTCTTCTTCGTAGACGGACCGCGTTCGGATGATGCGTTATCGCAAAGGCTGTTCACGATCCGTCTGTAAGGTCAGTCGGGACGGACGGGGGGAGTTGCACGGATGAAACCCAGTGATTCGGCTCACAGGCAATCGCTCGACCTGTCCGAGCTCGGCGACGACGAGCTCGCGGGCGCCGCGTCGGTCGGCGACACCGAGGCCTTCGACGTGCTCGTCCGACGCGTGACACCCGGTCTGCTGCGGTACATGTCGCGGATGGTCGACGGCAGGCAGACCGCCGAGGACCTCACCCAGGAGACCTTGCTGGATGCATGGAAAGGGTTGCCCGACTTCGCGTTCCGGAGCAGCTTCCGCACCTGGATGTTCACCATCGCGCACCGGAAGGCGGTCGATTACCATCGTCGCCGACGCGATGTACCGTTCGACGACGAGCGGTTCGCCGAACTCGAAGCGGTCGGACCGCTGCCGGCCGACATGGCCGAGCGGAGTCTGCTCATCGATGCGCTGCGCGCCGAACTGGACAATCTCCCCGCCAATTCGCGCGCCGCGTGGTGGCTCAAGGAGGTCGAGGGGCTTACGCTCGAGGAAATCGGACAGGTGTTACGCATCACAACCGGGTCGGTGCGCGGTCATCTCCAGCGCAGCCGGAAGTTCCTGTTGACCCGTTTGGAGCCCTGGAACCCTGGTAAACCGAGAACCACACCGACGGCCACGACGAGCGTCGACGACGCGGAGGGAGGCGAGGTCGGTGCCTGACAACCACGCGCGCGACTCCGACGCCACCGACGTCGCCGACGCCTGGCTGGTCGAGGCCACGCGGCAGATCGCCGACGAACCCGCGAGCGACGTCGACCGGTTGATCTCCTCGATCTCGGGGAGCCTGCAGCGGATCCGGCGTCCCGCGCGAACGCTGGCGACCGACGGCCTGCGCATCAACACCAGCGACCGCGTCGTCAAACAATTGATCGCGATCCGGACCCGACGCGAACTCGGCCGTCTGACCGTCTTCGTGTCGGTCGACGGCGACGGCGAGACCGTCGACGGCGTACGTGTCGGTCTCATCGCCCGCTACGCCGACGACCTGCCCGCACTCTCCGACGACGTGCGCGACATCGTCGACGAGGTTCTGGTCGAGACCCTCGGGGCCGACAGCAGTGCCGTCGCCCGCCGCAACATCTCGGTGCGCTGGCAGGATGTGTACACGCGAGAGTGGCTGACTCGCTAGCGATGTGACAGCCCGAAGCCGCGCGGCAAGGGTTGGGGGCTGTGGGATCGGGGTGGTGCGCGCAAAGGGATTCGAACCCCTGACCGCTGGTGTGTAAGACCAGAGCTCTACCGCTGAGCTATACGCGCGCGCCGCAGCCACATACGTGGCGCTGCGCACACGAATTTAGTCGCTCCGATGCCGGTCGCCCAAACCGGGTCTGACCGGGGGGCTGAGTGGTCGGGTCGCCGGCCCTTCGAGGCTCGTCGCTATCGCTCCTCGCACCTCAGGGATCAGAGGGGTGCTTGCGCTCCTCGCACCTCAGGGATCAGAGGGGTGCTTGCTGCTCCTCGCACCTCAGCGCTGAGAGGGGCGCTCGCGCTCCTCTCAGCGCAGGGGCGGACGGGTGTCGATGCCCCGGAGAGTAGGGAGCGGGACCGGCAGACTTCATCTCGACTGCCAGACTTCGATCGAAGTCTGGCAGTCGAGTCGAGGTCTGGCTGTCAGGCGAAGACGGGCGGTAGCGCCAGGACCATGACGGCGCCCCAGATCACGTGGGTGATCGCGGGTGCGAGGACGCCGGCGGTGCTGCGACGGAGGATCGCGCAGACGGTGCCGAGGACGGCGCCCGCGAAGCCGAGCATCACATTGCCGCTGGCCATGGTGACCAGCACATAGATCACCGTCGACACGAGGATCGGGTTGTGCGGGCGCGCCGCCGAATAGACCGAGCCGCGGAAGAACAACTCCTCGGCGAGGCCGTTGACCATGGTGATCGCGGTGACCACGGCGAGGCTGCCGAAGTCGGCGAAGGCGAGCACCTGGTTGGCGAGGTCGCTGACGCCCGGGATCATCCGTGCGACCAGGCCGCCGACCACGAACGCGCCGCCCACCGCCAGGCCGACGACGACGCCGAGTCCGATGGCGCCGATGCGGTCGGGGGGGCGTGACGGGGTGGGGCTGAAGGCACCGAGCCGCAGCGGTCCGGAGACGAATGCGCCGACGATCCACACCGCAGCCAGACCGATGGTCAGCGGATAGAAGGCCGCATCTCCCGGCTCCACCCGTAGGGAGACACCGAGAACCACTGCGCCGATGACGAGGAAGACGCCGACCAGCCAGCGTCGTCGGATGTAGTGGGCGCCGGGGTCGGGGTCACGGTCCGCGGCGACGGAGTCGTACAGGTCGCGCGCCAGTGAGGTCACCAGCACATCACCACCTCGTTCGATCGGTCAGAGAATCGGTCGATCAACGGTTACGGTCACGACGCTACATCGGCGCGTGTGGGACGGAGAACTCCGACGACCTTCAACGCGACCCCGATGGACGTGCCGATCGTCTCGACGACACTCCGCTTCACACGGAGCCAGTCACCGCCGGCCCAGGCCGGATCGGTGTCGGCGAGATGATGCAGGTCGTCGAGATCGCACACCGAGCGGGGGTACGGCGACCGCACCGAGGCATGGACGGCCTCGCGCATCGGCGTCAGACCGCCTTCCGGTGGCGGGACGAGATCGCGGATGCGGTGCTCGGACGCCGTCATCGGGTGGTCGAGCGAGGTGACGAGTTCTTCGGTGAGAGACGCCGGGACCGGCACGAGCATGCCGCCGACCCGTCCCGCGAGCCGGGTCGAGATCCCGAAGACCGGCAGCCGCAGTCTCGGCATCCGGATCGCCGACACGTACTCGTGCAGGATCGAGATGTAGCGTGCGCTGTCGGGGCCGGAGATGTCGTAGTGCCCTGCGGGCAGGACCGACGAGTCGCACGCCGCAGCCAGGTAGTGAACCGCGTCGCGGATGGAGATGGGATCCATCTCGTTGGTGATCCAGTCGGGCTCGGGGATCACCGGCAGCCGATCGGCCATGTACCGGATGATCTCGAACGATGTCGAACCGGCGCCGATGACCACGGCTGCGCGTAACCAGACGAGTTCGGGCCCGCCGTCGACCACCAGTCCCTCGGCCACGTCGGCGCGGCTCTGCAGGTGGGTGGACAGCTTGTCGTCCGACGGCACGAAACCGCCGAGGTAGATGATGCGATCGACTCCGCTGTCGCGGGCGGCCTCGGCGACGTTGCGCGCAGCATCCCGGTCGCCGTTGGCGAAGTCGGCCTGGCCGATCGCATGGACGAGGTAGTAGATCGCGTCGATCTGACCCGCGTCCGACATCGCCTTCGTCACCGAAGCCGGGTCATCGGCGTCCATGGTCACCATGCTGACCTGCGACGACCAGCCGAATTTGGCGAGCTTTCGGGTGTCCCGCGACGTGACGACCACGTCGTGTCCCTGTTTGAGCAGTGCGCACACCAGTCGGGACCCGACGTACCCCGTGGCGCCAGTGATGAGAAGTCGCATGACACCGACGGTAGAGAAATTCGACGGCTTCGGTCGGGCTAGCGGCCGGGGTGTGACGGACACGGTGCCGATGTCACGGCGAGATAACAGCCGTGACGGCGATCACGGTTGGGCGTCGACCGCTCTGCGGTATCGCTCCGCGACCTGGTCGTGGTACTCCGCCGCCGCCGCCATCTCGGCGCGGAGTTCGGCTGGTTCGATGATGGTGAAGTCCGCTCCGAACGCGTACATCCAGCGCGCTATCGATGCCAGCGACGTGCTGTACAGGGTGACCTCGCAACTGTGCTCGTCGCCGGACTCGAGCGCCCCCCAGGATTCGTGAACCATCGCCGAGACCTCATCGAGCGAGGCGTGGATGCGTACTCGTGCGGTCGCACGCCGATAGACCGAACCGAGGCCGCGCAGCACGAACGCCGCCGCGCCGCCCTCGGGTGGCTCGCGCGGGGTGAACCGCGGCCCGGTCGGCACTTTCGGTTCCATCCGGTCGACGCGAAACGAGCGCCAGTCCATCCGCTGGATGTCGAAACCGACCAGATACCAGCGGTTCCCGTTGCGGACGAGACGATAGGGCTCGATCTCGCGCCGACTCTCCTCGCCGTCGTTGCGCCGGTAGTCGAACCGCAGGCGCTCGTTCCGGTGGCATGCGGTCGCGATCTCGGTGAGCCGGTCGGCCGACACGGCGCTCGCCGGCGCCGTGCGGGGCACGGCCTCGATCCGCAGTGCATCGAGCCGGTGGCGCAGTCTCGACGGCATGACCTGGCGCAGCTTCGCCAGTGCGCCCGCCGACGCCTCCGCCATGTCGGCGACCGCGCCGGTGGTCACCGCGTCGAGTCCCAGGGCGACTGCGAGGACCTCCTGGTCGTCGAGCAGCAGCGGCGGCATCTCGGCGCCCGCGCCCAGCCGGTACCCACCGCGCGAGCCGACGTTGGCATCCACCGGATAACCCAACTCGCGCAGCTTGTCGACATCGCGACGAACGGTGCGGGTTGTGATTTCGAGGCGTTCGGCGAGCTCTCGACCCGACCACTCGCGTCGTGTCTGCAGCAGCGACAACAGCGCCAGTAACCGAGCCGAGGTTTCCAACATGCGTCTCATCGTGCCCGATGACGCGGACAGGTTCGGTCCTTGTTCGGCGCGACGTCACATTCTGTCAGCGGGGGTCAGCAGGTGATCTGCGATTCCGGGTCGGTGGTGTAGTCGAGCCATCGGCCGTACGACGGTCCGCCGATCTGGTTGCGCATCGAGCAGATGTCACCCAGAGTTCGGCCGGCAACGTAGTAGACCGCGTAGATCGGAGTGCCCACCCGGCTCACCTGTTTCAGCGACGGACACGACTGATCGGTGCGCAGGTAGCTCGCTCCCGGGAACTGGTTCAGATATGACTGCACTTCTCCGGGGTAATTGCCGGGCGCGATCGCGTTGGCGACCACGACGATTCCCGTGCCGTCGCACGCCGGTCGGGTCATCGGCACGGTGAGACCGAGGTCGCCGGGAACGATTGCGCGTGGTGAACTCGTCTGTGGCGATGGACCGGGTCGGGACGTCGGGCCCGGTTGTGATGTCGGTCCGGGCACCGTCGGCGCCGAAGTCGGTGAAGGCGTGGTCACGGTGGTCGGTGGCGCGAGAGGTCCCCCGCCGTCGCGGGGCTGTCCCGCTGGGTGGTGACGATGGCCCAGGCGACGATCCCGGCGCAGAGGAGCAGCACGACGACCGTGGCGACGATGATCGGGACCAGAGGCGAACGGCGGCGCGTCGGCGAAGTCCAGGCCGCGGCCCGGGTGGCGTCCCATGGTCCGACCGGACCAGGGGTGCCGTTCGGACCGGACGCGTATCGAGTCGCGGGCACGACGGTCGGCGGGCCGGCCGGAATGATCGTCGGGGTGCCACCGAGAGGCTCCGAGCGCAGGGCCGCCCCGGCGTCGGCGACCAATTCGGCGGACGAATGCTGACGCTGCGCCGGATCTTTCGCCATCCCGCGGGCGATGACGTGATCGACGGCGGCACCCAGGCGCGGCGGCGGGGCGGTCAGGTGAGCGGCGATCAGCCGTTCGATTGTCGTCGCCGAAGCGAATGGATGTGTGCCGGCCAGACATTCGAAGAACACACACGCCAGCGCGTAGATGTCTGCGGGCGGTCCGACGGCGTCGTCCCCGAACCGTTCGGGCGCCATGTAACCGAAGGAACCGACCGCGGTGCCGGTGCTCGTGAACCGCGTATCCGTGTCCGCCTGCGCGAGACCGAAATCCACGAGGTATGCGAAGTCGCGATCGTCGACGAGGATGTTGTCGGGCTTGACGTCGCGGTGTACGAGCCCGGAACGATGCGCCGCATCGAGCGCGTCGCCGATCTGGCCGATGATCCGCAGCGCGCGGTCGGGCGGCAGGGGCCCGTCTTCGAGGAGCAGGGTACGCAGGTCACGGCCATCGACGAGACGCATGTCGATGAACAGGCGACCGTCGATCTCGCCCCAGTCGTGGATCGGGATGACGTGCGGGTCGTTGAGGCGGGCGGCGACGCGCGACTCGCGGTGGAACCGGTCACGGAACGCAGGATCGTCGGCGACCTGCGGTCCGAGCACCTTCAGGGCGACGACCCGATCCTTGCGGGTGTCGGTGGCGCGGTAGACCTCGCCCATCCCGCCCCGGCCGATCAACCCCTCGATGATGTAGGGGCCGAGTCGATCGCCGGGGCGTACGGATTCTGACACGCGGACAAGAGTAGGGGGCCACAGTCGTCTGCGGATGTCGACACCACGCATTGTCGCCCGTTCGGCGGGTCCCGGGATTCACGGAACGGTCCTCGATACGGTTGATCCGAGTGATCCGCCGGCGACCCCGACACCGGCACCGACCCGAGGGAGTGACGATGGCGACGACGATCCTGCCGATCGACGAGGTGACCGAGGCGCTGATCGCCCAGTGGGGCGTGATCGGTGAGCTGGCCCGGACGCTCGACGACGACGCGTGGTCGGCTCCGTCGGTTCTCCCCGGCTGGACCAACGCCGACATCGTCGCCCATGTCGTCGGCACCGAGAGCATGCTCGACGGTCGCGACGTCGAGGCCACCCGCACGGTCAGCGCCCTCGATCACGTCCGCAATCCGATCGGTGAACTCAACGAGAAGTGGGTCGACCACTACCGGCCGAAGCCGCGTGCCGAGGTGGTCGCCGCCCTCGACGAGATCATCGGCGTCCGCGCCGCGGCGCTGAAAGCCATGTCGCAGGCCGACTTCGACGCCGAGGCGATGACGCCCGCCGGACCCGACACCTACGGCCGATTCATGCGAATCCGCATCTTCGACTGCTGGGTGCACGAGATCGACCTGCGTGACGGCACCGACCGTTCCGCGGTCGCGCAGCCCGGCCCGGCGTCCCTGGCCCTCGACGAGATCGGTGCGTCGCTCCCGTTCGTCGTCGGCAAGCGGGCCGACGCCCCCAAGGGCAGTACCGTGCTGTTCGACATCACCGGGGTGTCCCCGCGAACCGTGCGGATCGCGGTCGGGGACCGGGCGGGCATCGTCGACGAGTTCGACGGCGGTGACGATGCCGCCGACGTACGTATCCGGCTGGACGCCACCAACTTGGCGCGGTTCGCCGGAGGGCGGCGTGACGCGGACCCGTCCGCGGTGGAGTTGCATGGCGATCATGCTCTGGGACAAGCGATCCTGAAGCGGATGAACTACGTGATCTGATCGGCCGGGCGGTCGGGTTCCGGTTGCGTTTAGTCCCGGAAGCCGGGACAAAACGCAACCGGATCAGGCGACCGAGCGGCTCAAGGCATCGTGCACCGTGGTCACCACCTGATCGCCCCGTTCGACGATGTCGGCCCAGGTGAAATTCAGCACTGTCCAGCCCGCGGCGATCAACGCATTGCGTTTGGTCCGATCCCGCTGAAATGTCGTGACGTCGCGGTGATGGGCGAAACCGTCGATTTCCACGGCCAGCTTCTCGCGGGTGAAGGCCACGTCGATGACATACCCCTCGGCAGGCATGTTCGGTGTCCAGCCCTCCGTGCCCGACTCGTGAAACAGCGTGGCCACGATCCGCTCGGCCTCCGACCGCGCGCCATCGCCGAGGAGCCGCAGGTAGCGGGTGATGGTCGGGGAACCGTGCCGCCTGGGGTACCGGGAGTGTGCGGCCTCGAGGTCGGCGAGCTTCACGGTGCCGGACAGGAGTGCCGAATCGAGAACAGCGATTCCCAGTTCGGCGGCGGCGTCGAGGACGGTGAGCGCTGTCGCAGTGACACGTAGGTCGGCGTGCGTGGTGACGTCGACCTCGTCGAGGTGTCGGTGCCGGATCACCGCGGTCGCCGACGACCGTCCATGGGCTCCGCGAGAAGCTGTGAAGACGAGGTGTTTTCGTGGCTCGGTGGGATGCAGACCGAGCCACCACGCGGCGGCGAGCCCTCCGAGTGCAGCATCGGCGCCCACCGAGAGCACCGCGATGCGCGCTTGAGCCCGCGCCGATCGGTGATGGCCGGCCACGAGGTACACCGCTCGCGCGACTGCCACCCATTCACCGGAGGCGCGTCGTCGGCCGATCGCGGATCGGCTCAACCCGGTTGCGATCGCCTGCGATGCCGAGACCACGCCGTCCTGCCTGCTGATCAGTTGATGAAGATCGTCCACGGGCTTTGGACGCATCAGCGGCCGTTCCGGTTGCATGCCGGGGTAGCAACCAACAAGCCTGAGGTTCCGGTTGCGGTTTGTCCCGGAAGCCGGGACAAACCGCAACCGGATCCGGGGGACTCGTCGCCCTACTCGCTGACGGTGGCCTTCTGGATCAGCAGGTTCTGATTCGGCGGACCCGACGCCGCCCCGGGCCGGGTCGGGGTGAACCCGCCGGCCAGGACCTTGTCGAGGACGGCCAGTCCGGACGGGTCGATGGTGCCGGCGATCGAGTAGGTCAGCGGCAGGCGGGTGTCGTCGGCGAGCAGGAAGAACGTGGTCGATCCGGTCGCGCCCTCGTCGTCGGGCAGGTCGAGGATGCCGACGGTGCCGCGGGGATAGGTGACCTGCGGTACCCCGTCGTCGTCGGTGCCCGCCGACGGCAGGTTCTCGGGGAGCTCGTCCGGGCTGGTCCAACCCGGATTGGTGCCCTCCCGGCCACCCGACGAACCGCAGATGAGGTACTGCCGCGACGCGCGGTGACACTTGCTGTTGTCGTAGAAGCCGGACTTGATCAGCGACACCATCGCCCCGACGTTGCAGGGCGCCTCCGCGCGGTCGAGCGTCAGATCGATCGTGCCCTGGCCCGCGATCGGGATCTGCGCCTCCACCGTTCCGGTGTTCGGCTGGCTCGCGGCCGGTGCGGGCTCGGTGATGCCGCCGACAGCTGTGCGCTGAGGGTAGTCGCACGTCACGGTGCCCGCCGGGATCGCACTCGTCGACGTGCTCGGCGTGGGGGAATCGTCGCCGCCGGAGCCCGACAGGACCACCACGATGCCGGTCACCGCCAGCGCGATGACCACCAGCCCGACTCCCACCGCGATGGCGACGTTCCGCCCGGTGTTCGACTTCCGCGGCGCAGGCGTCGGTGCGCCGCCCCACTGGGTCGGGCCGGAGAACTGCTGGGGACCGGAGAACTGCTGGGGACCGGAGAACTGCTGGGGACCCGAGAACCGCTGGGAACCGGAGTGCTGCTGAGGGCCCGAATGCTGCGGGGGACCCGAGTACGACGAGTGTCTCTGCGGGCCGGAATGCTCAGGGGGAGAAGCAAACCCGCGCGCGCCGGGCTGGCCGGCCGGGGGCGTGCCGGGCGAGATGATGGTGCGATCCGACGGAACCGGTCCGCCGGGCTTTCCGAACGCGTCCGAGCCGCTCCCGCCCGGTGCGTACGTGGGTGGGGCCGTCGGGGGTGGGGCCATCGGGGGTGGTGTCACGATGCGGGGTGTCACCGTCGGCGGCGCCGACGACGGGGGAGGGTCGGTGAGCGCGGTCGACGCCGCGCGGAGCAGTTCTCGGGCCGTCGGATAGCGGTGTGCCGGATCCTTGGCGAGTCCGCGTGCGATCACCGGGTCGAGCGGACCGCCCATCGTCGGTGGTTCCTTGGTGATGTGCGCGGTCATCAGACCCTGGTCGGTCTTCGCCGGGTACGGCGTCTGACCCGTGACGCATTCGTAGAGCACGCAGGCGAGTGCGTAGTTGTCCGAGCTGGGTCCGGCGGGGTCGTCGCCGAAGCGCTCCGGCGCCATGTACGCGAGTGTCCCGAGGGCGGTTCCGATCTGGGTGAGTCGGCTGTCCGTGGTGCCCTGGGCGATCCCGAAGTCGACGAGGTACGCGAAGTCGTCGGCGTCGACGAGGATGTTGTCCGGCTTGATGTCGCGATGCACCAGGCCGCCACGGTGCGCGGCGTCGAGTGCGGACGCGACCTGGCCGAGGATCGCCACGGCCCGGGCGGCCGGCAGCGGGCCATCGGCGAGAAGCTTGCGCAGGTCCTGCCCGTCGACGAGCCGCATGTCGATGAACAGCACGCCGTCCTTCTCGCCCCAGTCGTGGATCGGGATGACGTGCGGGTCGGAGAGCTTCGCCGCGGTTTTCGACTCACGCTCGAATCGCTCGCGGAAGTCCTTGTCGTGGACGAGATGTGGGGGCAGGAGTTTCAACGCGACCCGGCGTTCGCGCACGGTGTCGTAGGCCTCGTACACCTCACCCATGCCGCCACGACCCAGAAGTCTGTCGATGCGGTACGGGCCCAGCGTCGTACCCGCACGCGACGATGGATCGCTCACGTCATCCTCGGTTCCTCGGCGTCGGAATCGAGACAACCCTATCCAATCGACCGTGATCGACGTGCAGCGTGCTTCGTGACGCCATCGTCACGCCTCGTCGGTGAGGGCCTCACCGCGGGCGAACTCCCGAGCGCGGTCCCCGGAGAGGATCTGAGCCGGTAGTGGGTCACTGAGCAGAGTGCGGATGAGTGTCGCCGAGGGTTCGAGCGGTGCGTCGCTGCCTGCGATCACGATGTTGCCGGTGCGCCTGCCCTTGAACATCGCGGCATCGGCGATGAGCGCCAGATGGTCGAACGCGGCTCCGACGGTCGCGGCTTCGGCCCGGGCGCCGGCGAGGTCGCGGCTGTCGCCGCAGTTGGCCAGGTACAGGCCACCGGGGGTGAGGACATCGCGCACACGCTCGGTGAACTGCGTGGTCGTCAGATGCCGCGGGGTGCGGTCGCCGGCAAAGGCGTCGCGCACGACCACATCGCGCGTGCCGGGCTGGAGCGACTCGACGACCTGCCGTGCATCGCCGACGCGGATACGCAGCTTCGGCGCGCGGGGCAGGTCGAACCATTCCCGGACGAGGCGTGCGAGTTCGGCGTCGATCTCGACGGCCACCTGACGGGCGTCCGGGTAGCGGTGGTCGAGGTGACGTGCCAGTGCGCAGGCCGCGCCGCCGAGGTGCAGAACCCGGAGGCGATCGGTGGTGTCGGGGTGACGCTCGTCGATGACGGCGGCCATCTGGCGCAGGTATTCGAAGTCGAGCGCAGTGGGGTCGTCGGGGTGGATGTGCGAGCTGTGGGCTCCGTTGATCGTGAGCAGCCACCCGCCCGCGATCGTGTCCGGGCTCAGCTCGGCAACGCCGGTGTCGATGTCGTACCGACCGGGCGTCGGGTGTGCGGTTGTCCGGGCCACGGGGGCCAAGTCTGGCACGGCACGGGTCGATACGATCGCGCGGTGCCCAGACCGCCCCGTGTTCGCCGTCCCCGCCCCGATCGTCGACGCGGTGCCGTCACCGCGGCCGGGATGCTGGTCGGTTTCGTGCTCGACGATCTGTTCGGCGATCCGGCACGCGGCCACCCGGTGGCCGGGTTCGGCCGGCTGACCGGCGCCGTGGAGCGGCGCCTCTACCGGGATTCGCGGCGTGCGGGTGTGGGTCTGGTCGGGGTGATGGTGGGATCGACGGTGGTCCTGGCGGCTGCAGCGGATCGACGCGCGACGGGCATCGCCGGTGTCGCGGTGACCGCCGCGTCGACGTGGATCGCCCTGGGCGGCACCTCGCTGTGCCGGGTCGGCGACGCGGTGGCGGAGGCATTGGAGACGCACGACATCGATGCCGCGCGGGCGCTCATCCCGAGCCTGTGCGGCCGGGACCCGGAGTCGCTCGACGAGGCCGGCCTGTGCCGCGCCGCCCTCGAGTCGATCGCGGAGAACACGTCGGATGCGACGGTCGGGCCGCTGGTGTGGGGCGCCGTCGCCGGTGTCCCCGGCGTGCTGGGGTATCGGGCCGTGAACACGCTCGATGCGATGGTCGGATACCGAAATCCGCGCTACCAGGACTTCGGCTGGGCGGCCGCGCGCCTGGACGACCTCGCCAACCTGCTGCCGGCGCGGCTCGCCGGTTCGTTGCTGGTGGTGCTCGGCGGCGCGCCGCGTCGGACCGTCGAGGCCTGGCGGCGGGACAGCGGCGCCCATCCGAGCCCGAATGCCGGGGTCGTCGAAGCCGGGTTCGCGGGTGCGCTGGGCGTGCAACTCGGCGGACGGACGGTCTACCCGCACGGAGTCGAGGTGCGTCCGACCCTCGGCTCCGGACCGGCGCCGGGACCGGCGGATCTCCGTGCCGCCGTGGCGCTGTCCCGACGCGTGCAGCGCGCGACGGTCCTGACCTGCGTGGTCGTCGCCGTCGCGCGTCCGGGCGCCACGGCCGCGGCGCGCTGGCTCAGCCGCCGTATCGCCGGGTGAGCTTGTCGCGGACGTCGCGCGACTCGTCGACGTTCCGCCGGCCGTGGCCGATGTCGCCGACCTGATGGGTCATCGTGGTTCCGGCGGCCGCCCGGAGCTCGTCACGACGGTGCTGCCGCCGCTGGGCGCGTGACTCGGCCGCCGGACCGGGAGTCGCGTCCGGTTCGGACGAGGCCTCGGAGTCGGGTCCGGCCGGGGTGGCCGCGGCCGGTTGCGCCGCCGCCGACGCCTCGGCGGCAGCCCGGCGTCGGGCGCGGATCTCGGAGTACAGGAAGTAGCCGACGCCCAGGGGGGCCATCACACCGAACGCCAGCCATTGCAGGCCGTAGGACAGGTACGGTCCGGTGTCGAGCTGCGGCAGCGAGATCTCACCGAGTGAACCCGGCTGGTCAGGAGAGAGCTGCAGGTAGAAGTCGTCCATCGGGGTCGAGGTCGCGGCGGACACCAGGCCCGGGTTGATCGTCGCGACGGTCAGCGCGCCGTTCTCGACGCGCGTTCCGCGCTCGGTACTCACGCTCTCGGCTGCCCGGATCCGGCCGTCGACGGTCTGTTCGCCGGCCGGTGGTGCGGGGATGTCGGGTACTGCACCCTCGACCGGCCGTACGTACCCGCGGTTGACGAGGATCACCCGGTCCGACCCGGTGACCGCGAACGGGGTGAGGACCTCCACGGCGGGTCGCTGGTCGATGTTGCGGAGCCGGACCAGAGCCTGCCGGTCCGGCAGATAACGGCCGGTCACCGCGACGGACCGCCACTCCGAGGACGGCACGAAGGCCGACGACGGCGCGACCTCGGCCAGTGGGGCCGTCTCGATCGACGTGGCGGTACGGATCAGGTCGTTGCGGCGTTCGGTGTCGGAGTTCTTGCCCAGCTGCCAGGGTGCGAGCAGGGTGAAGCAGGCCACCGCGAACGCCGCGACCACGAGACCGAGCGCAATCCACCCGGGCCGGAGGATCGTTCGCAGTACGTGCACACCGCCCAGGTTACCGAGCGGGGGTAGCCTGATCGAAATGCGAGACTTCCTCTGCTTGAAGTGCGGTCAGCGTCTCTCCTTCGAAAACAGTCTGTGCCTGAACTGCCGGAGCCCGCTCGGCTTCTGGCTGAAGACCCGGTCGATCCACGTCCTCGACGACAAGGCACGCGCGGAGGTCGACGGCGTGCTGCTCGAACGTTGCGCCAACACCAAAGTCGCGCAATGCAACTGGCTGGTGAAGTGGAGTGGCAAGCCGACGATGTGCGAGTCGTGCCGGCTCACTCGCACCCGGCCCGGCGACGATGACACCGAGGCGTTGGTCATCTTCGGACAGACCGAGACCGCCAAGCGGCGCCTCATCCTGGAACTCGACGAACTCAAGCTGCCGATCGAGACGCGGGAGGAGAATCCGCAGTCCGGTCTCGCCTTCGACCTGCTCTCCAGCGCGCAGCAGTCGGTCATCACCGGTCATGCGAACGGGGTCATCACGCTCGACCTGGCCGAGGGGGACGACGTTCACCGCGAACAGATGCGCGTCGAGCTCGCCGAGCCGTATCGGACCGTCCTCGGCCACTTCCGGCACGAGATCGGGCACTACTACCAGCTCGTCCTCATCACCGACGATCGACGCCCGGGCTTCGAGGAATTGTTCGGCGATCCCGACGAGGACTACCAGGCAGCACTGGACCGCCACTACAGCGAGGGCGCGCCGGAGGGCTGGCAGCAGGACTTCGTGTCGTCGTACGCGACGATGCATCCGGCCGAGGATTTCGCCGAGACATTTGCGCACTACCTGCACATTCGCGACACCCTCGACACCGCGGCGGCGTTCGCGATGGCGCCCGCCGGCTCGACCTTCGAAGGGGTCCCGCCCGGTGATGTCGGCTTCGATCGGATCCTCGGCGAGTGGTTACCGCTGACCTGGGCGCTCAACCAGATCAACCGGTCGATGGGGCACCCCGACCTCTATCCGTTCGTGCTGCCCGAGAAGGTCCTGACCAAGATCCGTTTCGTGCACAACCTCGTGGCCCCGGCGGCCTGAGGCTGACCACTGCTCCCTGAGGTGCGAGCGAAGCGAGCCGCGAAGGGCCTCGCAAGGTGTCTGGCGGATTCTAGGGGTCCTCGCAACACCGGTTGGTTAGACTGGCACAAGTAAATCACGCAGACGCTCGGCTGGGGTTCTCCAGTCGAGCGTTTTGCGTGGTCGGCCGTTGAGTCTGTGGGCGACGAGTTCGAGGTCCTCGGCGCTGTGTACCGACAAGTCGGTTCCTTTCGGGAAGTATTGGCGCAGTAAACCATTGGTGTTCTCGTTAGAGCCGCGCTGCCATGGTGAATGCGGGTCGCAGAAGTAGACCGACACACCGGTGGTGACGCTGAACTGCTTGTGCGCCGCCATTTCACAGCCCTGATCCCAGGTCAACGACCCCCGCAGATGCTCGGGTAGAGAACCGATCAGCGGGATCAGCACGTCGCGAACCTCCTCGGCTGTATGCCCGCCAGGCAGATGCCCGAGCAGGACGTAGCGAGTCGTGCGTTCGACCAGCGTCACGATGGCCGATTCCGAACGAGTACCGACAATCAGGTCACCCTCCCAGTGGCCCGGTACCGCCCGGTCCTCGACCTCAGCCGGCCGATCGGAGATCATCACCATCTCGTCGACAAACCGGGCTGCGCGGCGCTCTGGAGACCGGCGAGGCTTACGACGTGTGCGTCCGGTGCGCAACGCGTCGGCGACTTCACGGCGCAACCCGCCGCGGGCCTGAACGTAGATCGCCTGGTAGATCGTCTCGGTACTCACTCGCATTGCCTTGTCATCGGGGAACTCGACGATCAAAGCGTGACAGATCTGTTCGGGAGACCACTGCTGGGCAAGTTTGTCACGGACGTAATCCCGAAGCGGCCCAACGGTGACGAGTTTGGACTCCTTCGGCCGTAAACGCGTACTCGCCCAGGCCGTTTGAGCCCGACAGGGACGGTATACCCCTGACACCGAGTACGCATCGATCTCGCGTTTGATCGTCGACGCCGCCCGCCCCAACCGGCGTCCGATCTCGCGCAACGAGTCGCCGCCACGGTGCATATCAGCGATCTGTTCACGCTCAGACAAGCTCAGGAACCGAGGATGCAGCTGGGCGTCGATCTTGGCCACCGACGGCCGTTGCCCCGCTGAGTCGTACGTCGTCATACCGGTCTTGTAGTCGATGCGGCGACCATCGGGATGAAGGCGCGCGTGAGCACGTTTGCGTATCCCTTGATCCCAATCCTGCGCAGTCCGGATATTGACGCCCACCTGCTGGGCGGCGTCGCGACGACGAACACCAGTCGCCCGCAACTCGTCATAGCGAGCGCGCCCGGGATGCCCAGAGGTCCCCGGCTTGCCACGCCCGCGTAACCCGGCTCGACGGACCCAGCCAGACGCAGTACTGCGATTGACACCCACACAACGAGCGGCAACCGTGACACTCCCGCCTTCGCGATCCAGCGCCTCGAAGAACCGATCCTTCAACTCTGCAGAAACCACGATCCCCGCAACTCCCTGAAAGCCAGGGTGTTGCGGGGATCGCTAAAACCCGCCGTCTCACCAGGCCCTTCGTGGCTCGTCGCTATCGCTCCTCGCACCTCAGGGACCAGGGATTATCAGGACACCCCGAGTTCGGCTCGTACCCAGTCGATGAGCCCCGGCATCGAGCCCTCGATCTGCTCGCGCGTCAGTACGAAGTCGTCGGGGGTGCCGTAGTACGGGTCGGCGAGGTCGAGATCGTCGGCCGGGGCCGCGGGGTCGAACGAGCGCAGCAGCCGCGTGCGGTCGCCGAGCCGCTTGCGTTCGAGTTCGCGCACGTGGCCCTCGTCCATCGCGAGCAGGAGGTCGGCGTCGAAGTGCTCGGGTCCGAGCAGAGCGGCGACGTGGGCGTCGGAATAGCCGTGTGCGACCAGTTCGGTCCGCGCGCGATTGTCCGCCGGTTCGCCGACGTGGTAGCCGCTCGTCCCGCAGCTCGACACCCGCACCTTGCCGCCGAGTCCGGCGTCGTCGAGTGCGGTCCGGAAGATGTTCTGCGCCATCGGTGACCGGCAGATGTTGCCCGTACACACGAAGCAGATGTGAAGTTCGTCAGCCACTGCTACCTCAACAAGTCGATTCGCCGTCCGCTGTCGGGGTGGGGGTCACACACCCAGCACGTCGCGCAGTTCGGCCACGGACCCGACCGTCCAGGTCGCGCCCTGTTCCTCCCCGCCCAGAGCGTAACCCCAACGCACGAGGATCGCCGGGATGCCGAAGGCCGCTGCGCCCTGCACATCGTGGCTGCGGTCGCCGATCATCACGACCGGACTGGTGACGTGCCCGGTCTGCGGGTCGGTGGCGATCCCGAGCTCGTCGAGCGCGGAGGCGATCACATCGGCCTTCTCGCGGCGGGTGCCGTCGTCGCTCGCCCCGGCGATGAAGCGGAAGTGATCGGCAAGACCGAAATGGTCGAGAATCCGGCGGGCGGTGGTCTGGTTCTTCGACGTCGCGATCGCCACGGTTCGACCCCCGGCGGCCAGATCGGCGAGCAGCTCGCCCATGCCGTCGAAGACCGAGTTCTCCAACCAGCCGACCTCGGTGTACCGCTCTCGATATGCGCGCATCGCCTTCTCGGCCACCTCGGGCGAGAGTCCCAGTGCGTTGAGCGTGTCGATCATCGGCGGTCCGGCGATACCGGCCACGATGCGCGGGTCGGGGTCGGGCGCCCCGACCACGGCGAGAGCATGCCGAAAGCTGTTCTCGATACCTGCGAAACTGTCGGTGACCGTGCCGTCGAGGTCGACGAGTAGGACGGTCTCGGGATGGCGGGGAGCCGGCGTCGTCGTCACGTCTCCATCGTGCACGTAAGGTCTGAACACATGACAGCTGGGTACGACGCGCTCGATGTCGAGTCCGGGCCCTCGCGTCCGTCCGTGTCTCCTGCGCGGGCCCGCACCGGCAGGGGGATCACCGAGACGCACCCGCCGCGCGCCGATCTCACCGACCCGGAACGCCATGGCGACCAGGACGCCGTCCCAGGGCTCGTCGACTTCGCGGTCAACGTCCGCGGCACGCCGCCCGCATTCGTGCTCGACGCGATCCGGGCGGGACTCGACGATCTCGCGCGGTATCCGACCGGAGCGCAGGAGCGACGCGCCGTCGACGCCATCGCCGCGGCACACGATCGTCGCCCCGAGGAGGTGCTGCTGCTCTCCGGCGCCGCCGATGGATTCGAGATGCTCCCACGACTGGGTGCCCGGCATGCGGCCCTGATCCAGCCGTCGTTCACCGAACCCGAGATCGTGCTCCGGGCCGCCGGCATCCCGATCACCCACGTCACGCTGAGGGCGCCCTGGAACCTGGCCGCGCCGGCCGGCGTCGAGACCACCGCCACGGTGCCGGACGATGCCGACCTCGTCATCCTGGGCAACCCCACCAATCCGACCTCGGTGCTGCACCCGGTCGAGGCCATCGCCGCGCTGCGCCGGCCGGGGCGGATTCTCGTGGTCGACGAGGCCTTCGCCGACCTCACCCTCGGCGCCGACGGATCGCCCGAACCGCAGTCACTCGCCTCCGCCGACTGGCCTGACCTCCTCGTGATCCGCAGTGTGACAAAGACGTTCGGTCTCGCAGGCCTGCGTGCGGGGTACCTGCTCGGGCCGGCGGACCTGCTCGACCGGTTGCGGGCGGGGCGTCGGCCGTGGGCGGTGTCGACCCCCGCCCTCGCAGCGCTGACCGCCTGCGTCGAGGAGCAGGGGCAGCGCTACTGCGCCGAGACCGCGCACCTGGTCGCCGCGGAGCGTGCCGACATGGTCGACGAACTCACGCGCGTCGGACTCCGGGTGGCGGCCGCTCCCGCCGCGCCCTTCGTCCTGGTCGAGATGCCCGACGCCACCGAGGTGAAACAGCGTCTGGTCCGCCACGGTTTCGCGGTGCGGAGCTGCGCGAACTTCGTCGGCCTCGGCGACTCGCACCTTCGTCTCGCCATCCGTGGCCTTCCGCAGGTTCGGGCGCTCACGCGCGCGATCGAGTTGGTACGAGAGGAGATCGGCCGTGACGTCGGAGACCCGTTCTGAGGTGACGGTCGGTGACGTCGTCGCCGTGGTCGAACGTGCCTATCCGCCCGTCCTCGCCGAATCGTGGGATGCGGTCGGTCTGGTGTGCGGCGACCCGGCCGATTCCGCGCGCGACGTCCTGGTGTGTGTGGACGTGACCGACGCGGTGGTCGACGCCGCGGTCGAGGCCGGCGCCGGGATCGTCGTCGCTCACCATCCGCTGCTGCTGCGGGGCGTCACCTCGGTGGCCGCCGACACCCCCAAGGGACGGATCGTGCATCGGCTCATCCGCAGCGGGATCGCACTGCTGTGCGCACACACCAACGCCGACAGTGCCCGGCCCGGTGTCTCCGACGCGCTCGCCTCTGTGCTCGGACTCCGCGGCACGGTTCCGATCGATCCGAAACCGATTGCAGCCATGGACAAATGGGTCGTGATGGTGCCGGAGGGCAACGTCGAGCAGGTGAGCGAGGCCATGTTCGCCGCGGGCGCGGGAGCGATCGGTGACTACCGGGACTGCTCCTGGACCGTCGTCGGAACGGGACAGTTCGAGGCCGGCGAGGACGCGTCGCCGACCATCGGCGAGATCGGGATGCGCACCCACGTCGACGAGGCGCGGGTCGAGATGGTCGCCACCCGTGGCCTGCGCGCCGGGATCCTGCGTGCTCTGCGCAACGCCCATCCCTACGAGGAACCGGCCTTCGACGTGTTCGAGCTGGCCGACCTGGGCAGCGAGGTCGGACTCGGTCGGGTCGGGTCCCTCGCCGAGCCGATGACACTGCGCGACTTCGTCACCGAGGCCGCCCGGGTGCTGCGCACCCCGACCGGCATTCGCGCCGCGGGCGACCCCGACGCGCTCGTGCAGACCGTCGCGGTGTGCGGCGGGGCCGGGGATTCCCTGCTCGATCGTGTCCGCGGTCTCGGCGTCGACGTCTATCTGACCGGTGATCTCCGTCATCATCCGGTCGACGAGAGTCTGCGCGATGGGGGGCCGGCCCTGGTCGACGCCGGACACTGGGCGACCGAGTTCCCGTGGTGTGCCCAGGTCGGGACGCTGCTGGAGACCGAATTGGGGGCGCCGGTGCGAGTCTTCGACGCGCCGACCGATCCGTTCGCGCTGCACAGCGCGGGCTGAGTCCGGAGAAACCGAGCCGCCGCCGGCTCGTGGACACCTCCCGCGTACGGTGGGGGGACTTTCGCCGAAGAGGAGACCGCAATGAAAGTCGACGCCGCCGTGCAGCGACTGCTGCTCGATCTCGCGGACTCCGATGCCGAGATCAACCGTCTCGTCCATCGCCGCAAGACCCTGCCAGAGGACGCCGAGATCGCCGAACACAACTCCGCGATCGATGCTGCGCGTGACGATCTGGTGCGCGCGGAGATCGCCGCGGAGGACCTGGGTCGCGAGTACCGTCGGATCGACTCCGAGGTGACCGGTATGGCCAACCGCGAGGCCAAGGACTCGGCCCTGCTGACCGCCGGTGGTCTGGCGCCGAAGGCGTTGTCGGAGTTGCAACATGAGCTGGCGGGGTTGGGTCGTCGGCGCGCCGTGCTCGAGGACGAGATGCTGTCGTTGATGGAGCAGCAGGAGGCCGTCGAATCCGAACGCACCCGTGCCGCGGCAACCATCAGCCACCTCGAGGAGAAGGTCGCCGAGGCGCAGGTCCGGCGGGACAAGTCGCTGGCGACCATCGACGAGGACCTGTCGCGTGCGCGAGAGCGCCGGGAGTCCGTGGCGGCCGAGATCGATGCGCCGCTGCTCGCGGTGTACGACAAGCAGCGCGCCGGCGGACGTATCGGTGCCGGCCTGCTGCGCGCCCGCCGCTGCGGAGCTTGCCGGATGGAACTCGACCGCGGGACGATCGCAACCATCAGTGCGGCGCAGTCCGACGAGGTGATCCGATGCGAGGAGTGCGGTGCAGTCCTCGTGCGCACCGCCGAATCCGGGATCTAGATTCGTGACGGCCACTGCCGAAGAGTCCGCGCCCGAGGGCGATTCGACGACGAAGGCGCCGTCGTGGCAGGGCCGGCGGGGCGAACCGACGCGGTTCATCCTGCTCCGGCACGGACAAACCCCGCTGTCGGTGGAGCGGCGCTATTCCGGCCGTGGCAATCCCGAACTCACCGACGAGGGCCGGCGCCAGGCACGCGCGGCCGCGCAGCGCGTCGTCCGCGAGGACGGGATCACCGCGATCGTGACCTCGCCGCTGCGTCGTGCACGAGCGACGGCCGAGGAGGTCGGTGCGCTGACCGGAATCGACGTCATCGAACACCCCGGGTTGATCGAGAACGACTTCGGCGACTGGGAGGGCCTGACGTTCACCGAGGCGTCCGCGCGCGACCCGGAGCTGCACCGCACCTGGCTGTCCGACATCACCGTGCCGGCGCCCGGCGGGGAGAGCTTCGCGCAGGTCGCCGAGCGCATCGCGCAGACGAAAGCCGAACTGCTGGAGAAGTATTCGGGGCAGACCGTGGTGCTGGTCTCCCATGTCACGCCGATCAAGACGCTGTTACAGGACGCACTCGGCGTCGGACCCGAGCTGTTGTTCCGGCTGCACCTCGACCTCGCGTCGGTGTCGATCGCCGAGTTCTTCGACGACGGCGGCTCCGTCGTCCGGCTCGTCAACGACGCGGCGCACTGGCGCGACTGACGCGTTCGGCGATCCCGGTCGCCGCCCGCCTGTCGCCGTGTGCGGTTCCGTGCGTATCCTGGGTGCGCGAACGAGTCGGCCGGGCGGCCGCGGTACGCGGAACGGGCGGTCTCCCGCCACGCCGCGCATCGAGGAAAGTCCGGACTCCGCAGAGCAGGGTGGTTGTCAACGGCAACCCGGGGTGACCCGCGGGACAGTGCCACAGAGAACAGACCGCCGGCCGCGAGGTCGGTAAGGGTGAAACGGTGCGGTAAGAGCGCACCAGCGGCACGGGTGACCGTGCCGGCTCGGTAAACCCCACCCGGAGCAAGGCCGAAGCACGCACCTCACGGTGCGTGTGCGCGGGCGTCACGAGGGCTGCTCGCCCCAGCCCGCGGGTGGGCCGCTCGAGGTACCCGGCGACGGTGTGCCCAGATGGATGGTCGCCACCCGCATCGGTCTCACCGACCGTGCGGGTACAGGATCCGGCTTATGTGCCGACTCGTTCGCCCTTTCTCGATCGACGCCGCGATCGCGCGTCGTGCGCCGCAGGGGCCCGCGTGCTCTCTAGGGTTGGGGGAGTGAAACGCATTCTCTCGGCCCCGGACATCGACTTCGCCGGTACACGCACCGAACTGGGCGTCGACGAGGAGTACGGCGCGGACGCGCTCGCCGAGGCACGGGCCACCGCGGAACGGATCGAGTCCGACGCCCCGGGTGCAGATCGGTACGCCGAGGTCCGCGAGGACCACACCGGCGTCCCCTTCGTCACCATCGACCCACCGACCTCCCGCGATCTCGACCAGGCGGTACACATCACGGCCGACGGTGACGGGTTCGTCGTCGACTACGCGATCGCCGATGTCGCGGCCCTGATCACCCCGGAGGGCGCCCTCGACCAGGAGAGCCGTCGACGCGGCACCACCGTGTACTTCCCGGACGGCTCGGTCCCGCTGCACCCTCGCGAGCTGTCCGAGGGCGCGGGTTCCCTTCTGCCCGAACAGGTCAGACTCTGCGTGCTGTGGACCATCCGCGTGGCCGGAGACGGGTCGGTGACCGATGTTCGAGTGCGACGATCCCGCATCTCTTCCGTCGCCCGCCTCGACTACGCCGGTGTCTCGGCGGACGCGGCCACCGGTCGGTTGCACCCGTCCATCGCGGCTCTGCCCGCGTTCGGCGAGCTCCGGCGCGAGGTCGCGTTGGCGCGCGGTGCGGTCGAACTCGACCTGCCCGATCAGACGGTCGTCCGCACCGACGGCGGGTGGCGGCTCGACCTCGAGGCACATACTCCCGCCGACATGTGGAACTCCCAGGTGTCGCTGCTCGCCGGGATGTGCGCGGGCACGCTCATGGCCGAAGCCGGTGTGGGGTTGCTGCGCACGCTGCCGCCGGCCGACGAGGATGCGGTCGAGGATCTGCGCGCCGCGGCCCGGGCGCTCGGCGTGGACTGGCCGGACGGAGTGTCGGTGGGACGGTTCCTGGCGGGTCTGCCGGGGGACGAGGCGAGCACCCTGGCGTTGCAGTCGGCTGCGGGCGGTCTGATGCGCGGCGCCAACTATCTCGCACTTCCCGGGGGCGACGACGCCGAGACCGTCGACGACGCATGGATGCGGCATTCGGCGATCGGCGGGCTCTACGCCCATGTCACCGCGCCGCTGCGTCGGCTCGGCGATCGCTTCGCCACCGAGGTGTGCCTCGCGGTCACCGCCGGTACATCGGTACCCGACTGGGTGCAGCGGGCGTTGCCGACGCTGCCGAACATCCTGCGGTCGGCCGACACGCTAGGCGCCACCGCGGATCGCGCGAGCATCGACCTCGCGGAAGCCGTCATCCTGCGCGAGCGGGTGGGCGAGCGGTTCGACGCCGTGGTGATGTCTGCCGCCACCGAACGTCGTCCGGCGCAGATCTTCCTGTCCGATCCGCCGGTGATCGCGCGCAGCACGGGTGATCTGCGCCCCGGCGACCGCGTGGTCGTCGAACTCACCGAGGCCGACGAGATGAGCCGGACGGTGGAGTTCCGCCGGGTCTGAGTCGTTGCGGGGGAGTGGTTTCGACTCGGCTCGCCACCGGTGCGTGGCTCGAGCAGCAGCGGTGTCAGAGGTCCTTGGCGACCCTCCGGTATGCGGCGATCGCGCGATGACCGTCGGCCTCGAGCCGGGCGTCGATCCGGCCGAGGACGAACATGTCGGGGCCACCGAGGTTTCCGGCCGACGCGATCTGCGCGAGTCGCGTCCGGTTGATCCGGGTGTCGTTGAAATCGCCGAGCGCGGACTGGATCTTCTTGGCGGCCGAGCCGACGGCACGGTACTTCTTCTTGCCGAGCGGTTCGGTCGCGTCGATGCTGTAGCGCAGACGCTTCGCGCGCTTGCGGACGGTGTGCATCTGCTCCTCCCATTCGTCCGACCCCTCGGCGAAGCTCGCCAGGCGGGCCTGGGCGCGATGAATGTGCTTGCGGCTGCGGGCGATCGCCTTGTCGACGACCGTCGTCGCCGGGAGGTCGGCGTCGGGACCCGGGGGCGGCGAGGCGATCAGGCCGTCGATGCTGTCGAGCAGGGTGAAATACCGCTTCGACGACATCGCCGCGTGCGCCGCGCGCAGTGCGCGGTCATGCACGGTGACCTCGGTGCCGGCGAGTTCGGCGCGCAGCTCGGGCGAGGCGTTCTCGCCACGCAGAAGTGATTCGCTCAGCTCGAGCTGCACCTCGGAATCGCGGGCGTCGCCGAGGATCTGGGCCAGCAGCTTCAGCTCGGCGCCGATGTGTGCGGTGCGCTCGGCATCGAGGACGGTGGGGAATCCCGACAGCACGCTGCGCAGACGGCGGCAGGCCACCCGCATCTGGTGTACGGCGTCGGGGGCGTCGACACGCACGAGCGGGTCGTAGGCGACCAGCGAATTGCGGTGCAGCGCGATGTCGGTCACAACGAGTTCGAGTGCGGTGGGTCGCTTGGAGAGTCGCGGCTCGTGGACCGTCGGCGTCGCACCGATCGCGCGGGCGAGCTTCGACGCGCTCGACGCCTCTCGGCCGCCCCCGGCGCGCAACGCCTTGTCGGCGGCCTTGAGCAGCTTGGTCGTGCCGCCGGCGAGCAGTTCGAACTCCCACTCCGCCCACTGCTGGCAGTGGCCGCCCGGCATGAGCGACTGTGCCGTCACCAGATCCTCGGCGAGCTCGGCGAGCGGCTCCTCGTCGGCACCGAGCAGTCGGGTGACGGTGCGCGTCGTCGAGATCACCGCGACCGGGATGAGTGTGCGTGCGCGGATGTGGGCGAGGACCGGGGCCGACAGCGCCTCCGGCACCTCACCGTCGGCGGGTGCCTCGTCGAATCCCACCTGCAGTTCACGCCGCGCGCCGGGAATGTGGCTGGGACGCTTGAGATGCCAGCCCTCGTCGGTTCCGCCGGTACGCCTGCGCATGGTGATCTTGTTGCCGGCGAGGTCGAGATTCTCGGTGTCGAAGTAGGTGGCGTCGAGAGAGAAGGTCTCCGGGGGCGTCGCCGAGACGACGCCCGGCAGGGCTCGCAGGTCGGGGGCCACGTGACCGGCGTCCACATCGAATTTGAGCTCCACCTCGACCTGCTCGGATGCGGCCACCTGGATCCTCCTGAAGTCGTCGACGGCTGTCCGTCGAGTTTAGTGGTGTGCCTCGGCGCGCGGCGTCGGCTACCGCGCGAACCGGTCGGTCGCCTCGATGAGGTGATGCCGGATGCCCGGTTCGTAGGATGCGTGCCCGGCGTCGGCGACGATGTGCAGATCGGCCGCCGGCCATGCGCGGTGCAGGTCCCACGCACTGCGCGTCGGGCACACCACGTCGTAACGGCCCTGGACGATCACGCCGGGGATGGAGGCGATCGCGTCGATGTTCTCGAGGAGCTGGCCGTCGCGGAGGAATCCGTGGTTGACGAAGTAGTGGTTCTCGATCGACGCGAAGGCGAGGTCGAACCGGTCGGCGTCCGTGCCGTGCGGTGTGTCCTCCGATGCGTCGGCCGTGTCCTCCTCGGGGCGGGGGAGGAGATAGCTGGTCGCCTGTTCCCAGCCCGTCCAGGCGCGGGCGGCGGCGCGAGCTGTCTCGGCGTCGTCGGAGGTGAGCAACCGGTGATACGCCTCGACCAGGTCACCGTCGCGCTCGTCGACCGGTATGGGTTCGAGGTAGCTCTCCCACAGATCGGGGTAGATGTGGGCGGCGCCGCCGTTGTAGTACCAGTCGATCTCGCTGCGTCGCAGCAGGAAGATGCCGCGGAGCACGAGTTCGGTGACCCGATCGGGATGGGCCTGCGCGTAGGCGAGGCCCAGTGTTGAACCCCAGGAGCCGCCGAAGACCTGCCAGCGCTGGATGCCGAGATGGGCACGGAGTCGCTCCATGTCGGCGATGAGGTGTGGCGTGGTGTTGACGCTGAGGTCGGCGCCGTCGGCGATGTGCGGACGCGACCGGCCGCAGCCGCGCTGGTCGAACAGCACGATGCGGTACTTCGCCGGGTCGAAGAACCGGCGTTGCGTCGGAGCGGTCCCGCCCCCGGGTCCGCCGTGTACGAACACCGCGGGCTTTCCGTCCGGGTTGCCCGACGTCTCCCAGTAGATCTTCTGGCCGTCACCGACATCGAGGTGGCCGGCGGCGTAGGGCTCGATCTCCGGGTAGAAGTTCCGCATGGACGTCAGCGTAGGCGTCTGCGCCGTGCTGGGCCGGTGGGACGTCCCGGCGACAGGCGTGCTGCGCCGGGACGGCGGAGCCGCGGGTCAGTAGCTGTGCTCGGGACCCGGGAAGATCCCGCGGCGTACCTCGTCGGCGTATTGTTCGGCGGCCGAACGCAACTCGCCCCCGACATCGGCGAAGCGCTTGACGAATCGGGCGGTCTTGCCGTGGGTGAGGCCGGCCATGTCCTGCCAGACGAGGACCTGGGCGTCGGTCTCGTTGCCCGCGCCGATGCCGACGGTCGGGATGGTGAGCTTGCGCGTGATCTGGCCGGCGAGGTCTGCCGGGACCATCTCCATCACCACGGCGAAGGCACCCGCCTCTTGGACGGCGATGGCGTCGGCGATGAGCTGATCGGCACCGTCGCCGCGACCCTGGACGCGGAACCCGCCCAGCCCGTTGACGCTCTGCGGGGTGAAACCGATGTGCGCCATGACGGGCACGCCGGCGGCGGACAGAGCGGCGATCTGCGGTGCCACGCGCTCGCCACCCTCGAGCTTGACCGCGTGTGCGCCGGTCTCCTTGAAGATCCGGAACGCGTTCTCGAGGGCGTGCTGCGGCCCGATCTCATAACTGCCGAACGGCATGTCGGCGACGACCAACGCGTGCGGTGCGCCGCGAACGACGGCGCGGATGAGCGGGATCATCTCGGCGACGGTGACCGGGATGGTGGTGTCGTAGCCCAGGACCACGTTCGCGGCGGAGTCGCCGACGAGGAGGACCGGGATCTCCGCAGCGTCGAAGATGCGGGCGGAGGAATAGTCGTACGCGGTGAGCATCGACCACTTCTCGCCTTCGGCCTTCATCTGGGCCAGGTGGTGGATGCGGGTCACGCGCCGCTTGGCGGACTGACCGGAGGCGGGCGCGCCGTATACCGAGGAATCGGACATCGTGGTCTCTTTTCTGCCTCGAGTCCCGACTGGCCGGAGCGGCGCGGCGGGTACCCGGGTTGAACACGGACGTAGGCCATTGTTTCACCGGCGCGGCCCGTTGTGACCGGCCGTCTGTATGCGATTGGTCACACGCGTCGACCGGCCGGGCTCGGGCGATGTGGGACCCTGGAGACCGGCCGGCCCGCGACGACGACACGTCTCGGGTCCCGGGTGCTCGCCGCAGCTTCCCACGATGTGGGATGACGGCTGCAAAACCGCTGCACAGCGAGTTGGATTCGCGCGTGTAACACGGATTTAACAGCGTACTTCTAAGGTCGGCGACCATGGATCGCCAAAAGGAATTCGTGCTGCGGACCCTCGAAGAGCGCGACATCCGTTTCGTACGTCTGTGGTTCACCGACGTCCTCGGTTATCTGAAATCCGTGGCGATCGCCCCGGCCGAACTCGAAGGCGCGTTCGCGGAGGGGATCGGCTTCGACGGCTCGGCCATCGAGGGCTTCTCACGGGTCTCGGAAGCCGACACCGTCGCGAAACCCGATCCGTCGACTTTCCAGGTGCTGCCGTGGACCACCTCGGCCGGCCGGCACCACTCGGCCCGCATGTTCTGCGACATCGCGATGCCCGACGGCACCCCCAGCTGGGCCGACTCGCGCCATGTCCTGCGCCGGCAGCTGAACAAGGCCGCCGACCTCGGCTTCAGCTGCTACGTCCATCCCGAGATCGAGTTCTTCCTGCTGAAGGAGGCGCCGCTCGACGGATCGGTGCCGACCCCGGCGGACTCCGGCGGCTACTTCGACCAAGCCGTCCACGACGCCGCACCGAACTTCCGGCGGCACGCCATCGAGGCGCTCGAGTCGATGGGGATCTCGGTCGAGTTCTCCCACCACGAGGGTGCGCCCGGGCAGCAGGAGATCGACCTGCGCTACGCCGACGCGCTGTCGATGGCCGACAACGTCATGACCTTCCGCTACCTCATCAAGGAGGTGGCGATCAACGAGGGCGTCTGGGCGACCTTCATGCCCAAGCCGTTCAGCGAGCATCCCGGGTCGGCGATGCACACCCACCTGAGTCTCTTCGAGGGCGACATCAACGCCTTCCACAACCCCGACGACCCGATGCAGCTCTCCGCAACGGGCAAGAAGTTCATCGCCGGCATCCTGCACCACGCCTCGGAGATCAGTGCGGTCACCAACCAGTGGGTCAACAGCTACAAGCGGCTCATCCACGGCGGCGAGGCGCCCACTGCGGCGACCTGGGGTGGCGCGAATCGTTCCGCGCTGATCCGGCTCCCGCTCTACACGCCGAACAAGGCGTCCTCGCGGCGCGTCGAGGTGCGCAGCCCCGACTCGGCCTGCAACCCGTATCTCACCTTCGCGGTACTGCTGGCCGCGGGCCTCAAGGGCATCAACGAAGATTACGAGCTGCCCGACGAGGCCGAGGACGACGTCTGGGCCCTCACCTCCGCCGAGCGTCGTGCGATGGGCTACAAGGAACTCCCCGGCAGCCTGGCCGACGCGTTGAAGGAGATGGAGAACTCGGAGCTGGTCGCCGAGGCGCTCGGCGAGCACGTTTTCGACTACTTCCTCCGCAACAAGTGGACGGAATGGACGAACTACCGCAGCCTCGTGACCCCGTTCGAGCTGCAGAACTACCTGCCGCTGTAGAGCCCGGTCCGACCCGGTCCGGCACCGCGATGTCGTATTCGGCGGACTCGGTCGCTACTTTTGTGATGTGACAACACGATCGGGACCCGCTGGGCGAGCCGGACGCAGCACGGTCCCCAGCGCGGGACGCCTGGGTCTCCTCGACGACTCCGCACCCCGGAACCTGGCCGACCTCGGCTGGAACACGCCCGAATCGGTCGATGTGTTGTGGGCGCTGTCGCGATCACCCGACGCCGACCTCGCGCTGCGAACGCTCGTGCGGCTGCGCGGAGCCGTCGGTGACGAGTGGTCCGAGATCGACGCCCTGGTGCGGGCGGAGCGCTCGTTCCGCGGCCGCCTGTTCGCGGTCATCGGCTCCTCGGACGCACTCGCCGATCACCTCGTCGCCGAACCTTCGAGCTGGCGATTGCTGCTCGCCGACGAGCTGCCCGACCGCGCCGAGGTCGACCGTCTGATGCTCGCCGCCGTCGACGCCCAGGCCGTGCCGGGTGAGGTCGAGAAGGGCAATCGGGTCTACCGGGCCCGACTGGCCGGCCCGAAGGCCGTCGTCGCGCTACGCCTGGCCTACCGCAACCTGATCCTGCAACTCGCCGCGCACGACGTCGCCTCGACCGTCGAGGACGAGCCGGTGATGTGGCTGCCCGAGGTCGGCGCGTACCTGTCCGACCTGGCCGACGCCGCCCTGACCGCGGCGCTCGCCGTCGCGTTCACCGAGGTGTGCGGCGACGATCCCATCGCGGTGCGGATCGCCGTCGTCGCGATGGGCAAATGCGGTGCGCGCGAGCTCAATTACGTCAGCGACGTCGACGTCATCTTCGTCAGCGACCCGGCCGACGGAACCGCGGCCCGCATCGCAGGCGAGATGATGCGCATCGGTTCGCTCGCGTTCTTCGAGGTCGACGCCGCACTCCGGCCCGAGGGCAAGTCCGGCGCGCTGACGCGGACACTCGAATCGCATGTCGCCTATTACGAGCGGTGGGCCAAGACCTGGGAGTTCCAGGCACTCCTCAAGGCACGGGCGATGACCGGCGACATGCAGCTCGCCGACGAGTACATCGCCGCCGTCAAACCGATGGTGTGGAAGGCCGCCGAGCGACCCGACTTCGTGCCCGAGGTGCAGAAGATGCGGCGCCGCGTCGAATCCCTGCTCCCCGAGGACGAGCGGGAACGCAACCTCAAGCTCGGACGCGGCAGTCTGCGCGACGTCGAGTTCGCGGTCCAGCTCCTGCAGATGGTGCACGGCCGGGTCGACGAGAAGCTGCGCGTCATGCCGACCGTCGACGCGCTGGCCGCGCTCACCGCGGGCGGCTACGTCGGACGCGACGACGCCGCCAATCTCAGTGCGTCATACCAGTTCTTGCGGTTGCTGGAACACCGTCTGCAGATGCAGCGGATGTCGCGGACGCACCTCCTGCCCCAGCCCGACGACCACGAGGCACTGCGCTGGCTCGCCCGCGCCGCACACATCCGTCGTGAGGGCGAACTCGACGCGACAGGGGTGCTGCGCGAACAGATCCGTCACCAGAGCCTGCGGGTTCGGCGCCTGCACCAGAAGCTGTTCTACCGGCCGCTGCTCGAGGCGGTCACCCGCTTCAAGACCGACGAACTGACCCTGACCGACACCTCGGCCGAAAGACGGCTGGCCGCACTGGGTTACGCGAAACCCGACCGCGCGCTGAGCCACATCCGCGCCCTGTCGAACGCGCCGGGACGGCGCGGCCAGATCCAGCTCCTCATCCTGCCCCAGCTGCTCGAGCACATTGGCGACACCCCCGACCCCGACGCGGGTCTGCTGAACTACCGCCGCCTCTGCGATGTCATGGAGGACACCGACTGGTTCCTGCGTCTGTTGCGCGACGACGGCGTCGTCGCGGCGCGGCTGATGAAGGTCCTCGGGACGTCGGAGTACATCGCGAACATGCTGATGCGCTCACCCGAGGTGATCCACCAGTACTCCGACGGACCGGACGGTCCCAAGCTGTGCAACGTCCGGCCCGAGGACGTCGCCAAGGGGCTCATCGCGTCGACCGTTCGCCAGCAGGACATGAAACGAGCCGTGGCCGTTGCGCGTTCGCATCGGCGTGCGGAGTTGGTACGCATCGCGTCCGCCGACGTCCTGGGGCTGCTGGACGTGCCGGCCGTCTGCAAGGCGCTGTCCGGTGTGTGGGCGGCGGTGCTGAATGCCGCGCTGACCGTGGCGATCAACATCTCCGAGCGCGAGCGGGGGAGCCGTGCGCCGGCCCGCATCGCGGTGATCGGAATGGGTCGGCTCGGCGGCGGCGAACTCGGCTACGGCTCGGATGCCGACGTGATGTTCGTGTGTCAGCCCGACCGGGCCGCCGAGGAGTCCGAGGCGCTCAAGTGGGCGCAGACGATCGCCGAGAACGTGCGGTCGATGCTGGGCAGCCCCAGCGCGGACCCGCCGCTGGAGGTCGACACCGGATTGCGCCCGGAGGGCCGGAACGGCCCCATCGTGCGGACCCTGGCGTCCTATGCCGCCTACTACGCGCAATGGGCGCAACCGTGGGAGGTCCAGGCCCTGCTCCGTGCTCACCAGGTCGCCGGCGACGAAGCCCTCGGCATCGACTTCCTGCACATGATCGATCATGTGCGGTACCCGGCCGGTGGGGTCAGCAACGACGCCGTGAAGGAGATCCGCCGGATCAAGGCCCGGGTCGATGCCGAACGCCTGCCGCGCGGTGCCGATCCGGCCACCCACACCAAACTCGGCCGCGGCGGCCTCGCCGACATCGAGTGGACGGTGCAACTCCTCCAGCTCAAGTACGCGCACCGCTACCGCAGCCTGCACAACACGTCGACGCTCGACTCACTCGATGCCATCGGCGCCGCGGAGTTGCTGTCGGAGAACGACGTCACGCTGCTGAAGGACGCCTGGACGACCGCGACGAAGGCGCGCAATGCGCTGGTCCTGGTCCGCGGCAAGCCGATCGACCAGCTGCCCGGACCGGGCGCGCAACTGCGCCAGATCGCGTTCGCCGCGGGGTGGCCGGAGGATCAGGCCAACGAATTCCTGGAGAATTATCTGCGGGTGACGCGCCGGGCCAAGGCCGTGGTGCTCAAGGTCTTCGGGGCCTGACACACCGGCGGTACAGACGAGGCCCGAGGGCACAGATGAATCCGGCGGGGGAACACCGGGTCACATGGGGGAGCGATGACGAGATTTCTGTGGGCGGCTGCGTACGTCCTGGGGTGGGCGATGCTCGCCGGCGTGGTGCTGGGTGTGTTCCTGCACTACTACCCGTCACGCGGTGACGTCACGCTGTACCTCACGAGCGCGGTCCAGTTCGCGCTCATCCCGGGGTTGATCGCGATCATCGTCTTCGGGGTTCTGCGACGCTGGTTCATGCTGGCGCTCGCCGTCGTGGCGGCCGGCGCTCTGGCCTACACCCAGGTGCCTCTCGTCGTCGCCGAGGCCGCGCCCGCCGGCGAGCGGTTCACGGTGGTCTCGGCGAACCTGCTCTTCGGCGGTGGTGACATCGCTGCGCTCGAGAAGATCGTGGCCGACGCCGATCCCGACCTCGTGTCCCTGCAGGAGGTCACTCCCGAGGCGCTGGAACGCCTGCGGCGCAGCGAGATCGGGCGAGCGCTGCCGCACGAGTTCGCGATCCCGTACAGCTACGCGGCCGGTACCGCGATGTTCAGCAAGATGCCGCTCGACGAGCGCTACAACATCCCGGGGACCGTGCTGCACAACCTGCAGGCCCGGACCGACCTGCCGGGGGCGGCGGGCACCCAGGTGCTGGCCATCCATCCGGCCGCACCGTTGTGGGGCCGCAACTGGGACTGGCTCGCCGACATGGACACCCTCGCCGCGCATTTCGAGCAGCTCCCGCCAGGCCGGGTGATCGCGATCGGGGACTACAACTCCACGTGGAATCACGCGAAATACCGCAGTCTGTTGACCAACGGGCTCGTCGACGGCACCGATGTGGCGGGTGCCGGGTTCCTGCCCAGCTATCCCACCGACAAGCAGATCGGCAACCGGCCGCTGGTCGCCATCGACCGCGTCATCCTGCGTGGCTTCGTGGCGACGTCGATGGACACCCACTACCTGCCGGGTTCCGATCACCGGACTCTGGTGGTATCACTGGTGGCATCATGACGGATCTGCAGAACGCCGGGCCCCAGGACGCCGACCGCCCGAGTGTGCCGGAGCGTCGGAGTATCTCCGAGCGATTGCGGTCGGCGACCGCGGTGGCGCACGAGCGCGCCGAACACGCTCCGTTCATCGACGACCTGATGTCGGGCCGGCTGGACACCGGTGAGTACCAGCGCCTCGCGATCCAGCTCTACTTCGTCTACGAGGCCCTCGAACGTGTCGGCGCCGACCTGGCGGGAGATCCCGTCGCCGAGGCCGTGCTCGACCCGAGATTGCTGCGCCTGCAACGACTCGGTGCCGACCTCGCGTCCTTCGGCATCGACCCGTCCGACACGACGCCGTTGCCCGCGGTGGCGCGGTATGTGGCCGCGATCGAGTCCACCCGCACCGACCCGGCGCGGTATGTGGCCCACCACTACACGCGCTATCTCGGCGACCTCAGCGGCGGTCAGGTGGTGGCCCACCGCATGCGGGAGCACTACGGCGTCGACGACGCGGCACTGAGCTTCTACTCGTTCGACGAGATCGCCAAGCTCAAGCGCTACAAGGACGCCTACCGGGCACGGCTCGACGCACTACCCCTCGACGCGGACGGAATCGATCGTCTCGTCGGCGAGGCGATCGCGGCATTCGATCACAACCAGGCGGTGTTCGGCGATCTCGACGGCGCCCGGGCGGCCTGACCCATAGGTCCGTCCGCGCGGTCGGGATCTGACAAGCTCCGGCTCAGTTGACCTGCAGCTTGACCGTGCGGTCCAGCACGACCTCGCTCAGGTCGTCATGACCCTTCACGAGCTCGATCCGTAGTTGATTGCCGTCGAGTCGGCTGGTGGTGCGAACGACGCGGGGAGTGCCTTCGAGGCTGATCCGGTCGCCGGGTACGAGGTCTTCGACATATACATCGCGGGTCATTCGTCCAAACTACGGTCGTACCTGGTGAGTCGGCAGGGTAACAAGTCCCGAAAGTGGTACGGATCACAGGCCGCGTCGGCCTCCTGGTCCACGAATTGCGGGATCGGGCGGTGCCCAAGTGACGAGGTGGACGGTCTCTCGACGAGTGAGCCGGGGCGTCTCAATCTGAGACCAACCGCTCACCGGTCCGTGCTTACGCTGCGGGCGAGACCCGCAGACGTGAGGAGTCGTCGATGAAAGCTCTCGTGTATCACGGTCCCGGCCGGAAAGCCTGGGAGGACGTTCCGAATCCTGTTCTGCAGGAACCGACGGATGCGATCGTCCGGATGGAGGTGACCACCATCTGCGGGACGGATCTGCACATACTCAAGGGCGACGTACCGGCGGTCACGCCGGGTCGGATTCTCGGTCACGAAGGCGTCGGCGTGGTCACCGAGGTCGGTCCGGGCTGCGAACGGGTTCGGGTCGGGGATCGCGTGATCGTGTCGTGCGTGAGCAAGTGCGGTACGTGCGAGTTCTGCCGAGCGGGTCTGACGTCGCATTGCCAGACGGTGGGTGGCATCGGCTGGATCTTCGGCCACCTCATCGACGGGACGCAGGCCGAATTCGTCCGGGTTCCGTTCGCCGACAACGGACTCATCCCGCTTCCGGAGAAGGTGACGCCGGAGCAGGGGACGATGCTCAGTGACATCCTGCCGACGGGTTACGAGATCGGGGTGCTCTACGGCGCGGTCGCGGAGGGCGACGTCGTCGCCGTCGTCGGGGTGGGGCCGGTGGGTCTGGCCGCCGTGATGACGGCCTCGGCCGCCGGTGCCTCCAAGGTGATCGCCGTGGACGGCAACAAGTTCCGGCTCGAGCAGTCCCGGGAGTTCGGCGCGACCGACACCATCGACGTGAATGCCGGCGGCGACGTCGTCGCCCAGCTCCGAGAACTCAGCCGGGGCGGACTCGGTGTGGACGTCGCGATCGAAGCTGTCGGAGTACCCGCGACGTTCGGCGTCGCGCTCGACTCGGTGCGTCCCGGCGGTCACGTCGCCAACGTGGGCGTGCACGGCGAGAGCGTGACGTTCCCGATCGAGCGGGACTGGATCAACAACCTCACGATCACCACGGGCCTGGTCAATGCCACCACGGCGCCCGAACTCCTGGAGAGCATCGAACGCGGCGACATCGCCCCGGAGAAGTTCATCACCCACCGGTTCACGTTCGATCAATTCGACGAAGCGTACGACACGTTCGGCAACGCTGCCGACGAGCACGCGCTCAAGGTGATCATCGCCGGCGGCGACTGAGGGACGCCCCCTCACGGCGACGTACGCCCCGATCTGCGTGGCGTCGCTACTCTCTGGCCTCGGCGATGGACAGCACGACCGTGGTGCGCTCGTCGGAGTCCAGCGTCTCGTCGTCGGCCGTGTGGTCGACCAGCGAGAAGTGCCGGACGTTGGCGAGGTTCACGATGTGCGCGGACCCCTCCAGTTCGAGGGCGATCGGTTCGCGTTGCCGGACCATGTCGCGGACGAACTGCATCACCTCCGGGACGGACTCCGCGAACAGCAGCCGGATCTCGAACTCGTCGGACGTCAGGAGTGTGCCCATGCGGCTCATCGTCGCACGATGGGACGGGCGGGTAGGGCGCCTCGCGCGGATTGCCGTGCTGGTCGCCCGGCAACGAAACGGCCCGCTCGGCGATCGGAGAACGATCGCGGAGCGGGCCGAGTCGGCTGGAGCGTGGCTCAGCAGTCGTAGTACAGCGAGAACTCGTACGGGTGCGGACGGATCTGCACCGGCTCGATCTCGTTCTCGCGCTTGAGCGCGATCCAGGTCTCGATGAGGTCCTCGGTGAACACGCCACCGGCGGTGAGGTATTCGTGATCCTCTTCGAGGCGGTCGATGACCGCGGCCAGCGAGGTCGGAGCCTGCGGGATGCTCTTCGCCTCCTCCGGCGGGAGCTCGTAGAGGTCCTTGTCGACGGGCTCGTGCGGCTCGATCTTGTTCTTGATGCCGTCCAGGCCGGCCATCATCATCGCGGCGAACGCCAGGTACGGGTTGCCCGAGCTGTCCGGGCAACGGAACTCGAGGCGCTTGGCCTTCGGGTTGTTGCCGGTGATCGGGATACGCACGCAGGCCGACCGGTTGCGCTGGCTGTAGACCAGGTTGATCGGGGCCTCGTAGCCCGGCACCAGACGCTTGTAGGAGTTGACCGTCGGGTTGGTGAAGGCCAGCAGCGACGGCGCGTGGTGCAGGATGCCGCCGATGTAGTAGCGCGCCAGGTCCGACAGGCCCGCGTAGCCGGCCTCGTCGTGGAACAGCGGCTTGCCGTCCTTCCACAGGGACTGGTGGGCGTGCATGCCCGAGCCGTTGTCACCGAAGAGCGGCTTCGGCATGAAGGTGACCGACTTGCCGTTCTGCCACGCGGTGTTCTTGATGATGTACTTGAACAGCTGCACGTCATCGGCTGCGTGGAGCAGCGTGTTGAACTTGTAGTTGATCTCGGCCTGGCCCGCGGTGCCGACCTCGTGGTGGCCGCGCTCGAGCTCGAAGCCCGAGTTGGTCAGGTTCGTCGACATCTCGTCGCGCAGGTCGACGTAGTGGTCGTACGGTGCGACGGGGAAGTAGCCACCCTTCGGGCGGACCTTGTAGCCGAGGTTCGGGCTGCCGTCCGGGTCGGTCGGCGAGGCGGTGTTCCACCAGCCGGACTCGGACTCGACCTCGTAGAAGGTGCCGTTCATCTCCGAGCCGAAGGACACCGAGTCGAAGATGTAGAACTCGGCCTCGGCGCCGAAGAAGCAGGTGTCGGCGACGCCGGTCGAGGCGAGGTAGTCCTCGGCCTTGCGGGCGACGTTGCGCGGGTCGCGGCTGTAGGCCTCGCGGGTGAACGGGTCGTGGACGAAGAAGCTGAGGTTCATCGTCTTGGCCTTGCGGAACGGATCGATCCGCGCGGTGGCCGGGTCGGGCAGCAGCATCATGTCCGACTCGTTGATCGACTGGAAGCCACGCACCGACGAGCCGTCGAATGCCAGACCCTCCTCGAAGACGTCCTCGTCGAAGGCCGTCGCGGGGATCGAGAAGTGCTGCATGACACCGGGCAGGTCGCAGAATCGGATGTCGACGTACTCGACACCTTCCTTCTTGATGCCCTCGAGTAGTTCTTCTTTACTGCTGTACACCGTGCGGTGACTCCTTCGTGATCGGTGGTCCGTGTATGGGGACACGCCACATCCGCCACTGAGAAACAGCAGCGGATCTCAGCGGCAACCGTATGGAGGCGAAGTTGCCCATGCGCTAAGTCCGTGTTTCCCCCGTGTTACACGCGCAGTGGTGTTCGCTACACAGCGTGTTCGGGGCGCGACGCACTCGGCGCACCCCAACCCTAGCGGCAGGCCCGAATGGGCGGGACGGGTCGCGACAACCAGCGACTACGATGGTTCGCAGTGCGGCGGCGATGCGGACCGAGGTGGTCGCGCGGTCGCGTGAGAGGAGTCATCACCGATGGGACGAGTCACGGGTTCCTGGTTGTCGGGACCGCAGATCGGTCCCGCGTCCGGCGTGGAGAACGAGTACCGAGGGCAAGATCTGGGCCTGCCGGAGAACGGGCCCGGGTCGCTGGCGACCGGTTGGCCGCGGGTCGCGGGTCTGCTCGTCGACTGGCTGATAGCCGCCGGACTCGCGCTGCTGTTCGTCGGGTTCTACTCGCCACACCTCGCCACCACACAGCTCGGCGTGTGGTTCGTGATGGGCATCTTCGCGGTGACTCTGTTCGGGTTCACCCCGGGCCAACTCGTCATCGGGATGCGGGTCGCGCGAGTGGATTTCGGTTCCGAGCGCAACACCGCCGAGGCGACCGGCGAGCAGAGCCCGGCGGCGGTCGGGATCGTCCGCGCCTTCTTCCGTCAGCTGCTGATGATCTTCCTGGTGCCGGCGCTGATCAACGATTACAACGGGCGCGCCCTGCACGACCGCGCCACCGGAACCGCTCTCGTCCGGACCCGCTGACGGCGGCCGATCCGCAGGAGCCACTCATCGACAAACCCACCACCGAATCGAATCGGTGGTGGGTTTTGTCGTAGGTCGTTGCCCGTCGAACTCACCCCGGTGCACAGTCGACGCAATTCGGTGCACGGTCGACGCAATTCGGTGCACGATCGACGGGGTGGGGCGGAAGCGTCAGCCGCGGCGGCGCGCCGTCCGTTGCATGCTGCGCATCTTGGCGTTCGCGGGGAGCGGCCCCTTCGGCATGCCGGGGCCGGGAGCCTTGCTGCCGAGGGCGGACAGCCGACCCTCGAGGGTCTCCATCCGCTTGCGGTCGATGTTGCTGGGCAGCTTGTTGAGGTGCCGTTCGAGCTTCGACAGCGGGATCTGACCGTCGTCGTTGCCCACCATGATCTCGTAGATCGGGGTGTCGCCGACGACGCGCGCGACCTTCTTCTTCTCCTGGCCGAGCAGCGACTTGATGCGCGTGGGCGAGCCCTCGCCGACGAGGATCACACCCGGCTTGCCGATGACGCGGTGCACGGCGTCGAGCTGAGACGTCCCGGCGACGGCCTGCTTGACCCGCCACTGCCCGCGCATGTTGCCCAGGGCCCACCCCGCGGCGCCCGGCTGTCCCTCGGCCTTGGTGTAGACGTTCTTCTGGACCCGGCGGCCGAACAGGATGAACGCACCCAAGATGCCCAGCACCACGCCGAGCGGGATCAGCAGCCACGGCGAGCCGAGGACGAACCCGAGCGCGGTGAAGACAGCGATCGACAGGACGATCACGCCCACCATGTAGGGGATGAGTCGTTTGTCTTCCTTGCGCTGCATCTGGAAGGCCTGCCACAGCTGTTGGCGCCGTTCCTTCGATGCCGCCTTACGGGCCTTCTTCTTCTCGGCCTTGACCTCTTTGCTCACCTGCGCCTTTGCCATGAGCCCAGTTTACGTCCGCGCGCCGAGGAGTCAGCGGGCGAGGCGGGCCATCAGGCTGGAGGCCTCCTGGCTGGCCGATCCCTCGGCTGCCAGGTGGGCCAGTGCCGGCGAGATCTCGCGGCCGTGATGGGCCATCGCCTGCGCGTACAGACGCCCGGCCCGGTACGACGAACGCACCAGCGGACCCGCCATGACGCCGGCGAAACCGACTTCCTGCGCGAACTCCGAGTGGTCGACGAACTCCTCGGGCTTGACCCAGCGCTCGACCGGATGATGCCGCGGCGAGGGCCGCAGGTACTGCGTGATGGTCAGGATGTCGCAGCCGGCCTCGTGCAGATCCACGATCGCCGACTGCACCTCCTGCGGGGTCTCGCCCATGCCCAGGATGAGGTTGGATTTCGTCACCAGACCGAAATCGCGTGCAGCGGTGAGGACTTCGAGAGACCGCTCGTAGCGGAACGCCGGCCGGATGCGCTTGAAGATGCGCGGCACGGTCTCGAGGTTGTGCGCGAGCACCTCGGGGCGGGCGTCGAAGACCTCGGCCAGCAGGTCGGGCTTGGCGTGGAAGTCCGGGATCAGGTTCTCCACACCGGTGCCGGGGTTGAGGCGGTGGATCGCGCGGACGGTCTCGGCATAGAGCCAGGCGCCCTCGTCGGGCAGGTCGTCGCGGGCGACCCCGGTGATGGTCGAGTAGCGCAGACCCATCGCCTGCACGCTCTCGGCGACACGGCGGGGTTCGTCGCGGTCGAGGGCCGACGGCTTGCCGGTGTCGATCTGGCAGAAGTCGCAGCGGCGGGTGCACTGCTCGCCGCCGATGAGGAAGGTAGCCTCGCGGTCTTCCCAGCACTCGTAGATGTTGGGGCAGCCGGCTTCTTCGCAGACGGTGTGCAGGCCTTCACGCTTGACCAGGCCCTTGAGTTCGGTGAACTCCGGGCCCATCGTCGCGCGGGTCCGGATCCACTCCGGTTTGCGTTCGATGGGGGTCTGGGCGTTGCGCACCTCGAGGCGCAGGAGTTTGCGGCCTTCGGGGGCGGGGCTCGGAGTCTGGGGTGCGGGTGCCGATGCCGTGGGTGTGGCGTCGGGGGCACCGGGTCCGGGGGTGAGGGGGGACGCGGTCACTGAATCGATCCTACGCTTGCAGTAGTGGGTGTTTCGGACTGTGTGGTGGCGGGCACCGGGTTGGCGGTGGGGTCGAAGTCGGGGGCGTCGAGCGCGGAGCACACCGCGTCGACGGTGTCGTCGAGCATCGAGTCCACCGAGAGCGGGCGGTTCAGTTCGCGGGCGAGGGAGGTCACCCCGGCGTCGGCGATTCCGCAGGGGACGATCGCCTCGAACGCCGACATGTCGGGGTCCACGTTGAGCGCGAAGCCGTGCAACGCCACCCCGCGTGCGACGCGGATACCGATCTGTCCGAGTTTGCGTTCCCCGGCGTCGTCGGTGATCCACACGCCTGATCGGCCGTCGACACGACCTGTGGCCACGCCGAGCCCGGCGCAGACCGTGATCAGCGCCGCCTCCAGGCGACGCACGTACTCGACGACGTCCAGCGGCTCGGCGAGCTTCACGATCGGGTAGCCGACGAGCTGCCCCGGGCCGTGCCAGGTGATCCGACCGCCGCGGTCGACATCGACCACCGGCGCGCCGTTCGTGGGCCGGTCGGAGTCCTCGGTCCGTTTGCCCGCGGTGTAGACGGAGGGGTGTTCCAGCAACAGCAGTACGTCGTGGTCGAGAATGCCGTCCGCGCGGTCGGTGGCCAGCCCGTGCTGCATGTCGTAGGCCGACTGATAGTCGAGGACGCCGAGCCGTCGGATCTCGACCGGATCGGTACTCGCACGGATTGGTCGATCAGTCATGGCGTCGGGAACCGGTGGCGTAGGCCAGGGCCTCGTCGACACCGGGATGGGTGAAGGTGAATCCGTGATCGGTCAGCACCTCAGGTGCAACGCGTTGACTGAACAGAATCATTTCCTCGGCCATCTCGCCGCCGACCCGGCGTGCCGCGAAAGCGGGGACCTGCAGCACGGTCGGACGGTGTACGGCACGGCCCAGAGCCGACGCGAACTCGCCGAACGGAACGGCGCCCGGTGCGCTCAGGTTCACCGGTCCCGACACGTCGGAGGCGAGGAGGAACTCGATGGCCCGCACCTCGTCGATGAGGCTGATCCACGAGAAGTACTGCTTCCCGTCGCCGATGGGCCCGCCGAGCCCCAGCTTGAACAGCGGACGGAGCTTCCCGAGCAGACCACCCTGCGCACTCAGGACGGGCGCGGTGCGCAGCAGGACGAGACGGGTGCCGTCTCCCGCGTTGGCGGTTGCCGCGCGTTCCCAGTCCACGACCAGGTCGGCGAGAAAACCCTCGCCCGGACCGTCGAACTCCGTCGCCGGCCGTGAACCGGTGTCGCCGTAGTAGCCCGTCGCGCTCGCACTGACGAAGGTCGGGATACCGAGATCCCGGACCGCCTCGGCGAGGATCTCGGTCGGGGTGATCCGCGAGTCCCGTAATTCCTGTTTGAACCGGCCGGTCCACCGGCCGTTGCCGACGCCGACACCACCGAGTGACACCACCGCCTCGACGCCGTCGAGGCTCTCGGGCGGGACGCCGATGGTCTCGGGATCCCAACTGAACTCGTCATCGGCGCGTGCCTCGCGGCGGACCAGACGTGTGACCGTGTGGCCCGCCGCGCGCAGCGAGTTGACCAGGGCGTTGCCGATCAGCCCCTGTGATCCTGCGACGGCGATCCGCATCGCGTGTCCTCGGTGTGCCGTCTCCGGGAATCCGGGCTAGAGGCCCAGGTCCGCGGCGAAGGCAGCCTCTTCGAGACGCTTCTTCACCGTGGTGAGGAAGCGGCCGGCGTCGGCGCCGTCGATGAGACGGTGATCGTAGGTCAGCGGCAGGTAGGACATCGAGCGCACCGCGATCGACTCCGAGCCGTCCTCGCCGGTGATGACGACCGGACGCTTGACGATGGCACCGGTACCGAGCATCGCCGCCTGCGGCGGGACCAGGATCGGGGTGTCGAACAGGGCGCCCTGGCTGCCGATGTTGGTGACGGTGAAGGTGCCGCCGGCGAGCTCGTCGGGCTTCAGGCCGTTGGACCGAGCGCGCGACGCGATGTCGGCGATGGCCCGGGCGAGGCCGGCGATCGACAGGTCGTCCGCGTTGTGGATGACCGGCGACAACAGACCCTGCGGGGTGTCGACGGCGATCCCCAGATGCACCTTGTCGTAGTAGGTGATCTCCTTCTTGTCCTCGTCGATCGACGCGTTGACGTTCGGGTGCGCCTTCAGCGCCTCGACGACGGCCTTCGCGATGAACGGCAGGAACGTGAGGTTGACGCCCTCAGAGGCCTTGAAGCTCTCCTTGGCCGCCTTGCGCAGTCCGGCGATGCGGGTCATGTCGACCTCGAAGACCTGCGTCAGCTGGGCGCTCTGCTGCAGGGACTCGCGGGTCTTCTTCGCCGTGATCTGCCGGATGCGGTTGATCTTCTGGGTGGTGCCGCGCAGCTCGGCCAGCTCGGGACGGATCTCCGGCGATGCGGACTTCCCGGCCGATGCCGCGGGTGCCGACGGAGCAGCAGCCGCCGCGGGCTTCTGCTCAGGAGCGGGCGCCTTGGCCTCCTCGGCCGCCGCGAGCACGTCCTGCTTGCGGATCCGGCCACCGACACCGGTGCCCTTGATCGCGTTGAGGTCGATGTTGTTCTCCGCGGCCAGTTTGCGCACCAGCGGGGTGACGTACGGCGTCGACTCGACGGTCGGCGGGTCGGACTTCTCGGGGGCCTTGGACTCGGCCTCGGGCTGCGGCTTCTGCTCCTCCTCGGGAGCGGGTGCCTGCTCGGGTTCGGGCTTCTGCTCGGGCTCCGACTTCTGCTCGGGTTCGGGTTCCGGCTCGGGCTCGGGTTCCGGCTCGGGCTCCTTCTTCGACGGAGCCGCCGACGCGTCACCGATGACGGCGAGCTTGCCGCCGACCTCGATCACGTCGTCCTCTTGCGCGAGGATCTCGAGGAGCGTGCCCGCGACCGGGGAGGGGATCTCGGTGTCGACCTTGTCGGTCGAGACCTCGAGCAGCGGTTCGTCGGCCGCCACCTCGTCGCCCACGGACTTCAGCCAGTTGGTGACCGTGCCCTCGGTGACGGACTCGCCGAGCTCGGGCATGAGCACATCGGTGCCCTCGGCCGAGCCGGAACCGGTGTCGGCCGTGGGCTTCTCGGCGGGGGCGTCCTCCTCGGTGGAGGGCTCTTCGGCCGCCTGCTCGGGCTCGGGTTCGGGGGCGGCCTCGGTGGGCTCGTCGCCTCCCGCCGACTCCGAGCCGGAGTCGTCGGAACCGGAGTCGGCCTCGTCGGCGTCACCGATCAGGGCGAGGTCGCCGCCGACCTCGACGACGTCGTCCTCCTGCGCGATGATCTTGGTCAGCACACCCGAAGTGGGCGCCGGGATCTCGGTGTCCACCTTGTCGGTCGACACCTCGAGCAAGGGCTCGTCGGCCTCGACGGTGTCGCCCTCCTCCTTCAGCCACCGGGTGACTGTCCCCTCGGTGACACTTTCACCAAGGGCGGGCATCTGGACGGAGAAGGCCATCGTTGTGAACTCCTGAACTCGACGTGGTGGTCTGTAGGTGATGCCCAATGGTGTGTGCGCCGTGGGCACGGGGTCGGGGGCGGTACGACGACCGCGCAGATGAGTGGCGGATCAGCCGCTCATCCCCGCGGCCAACCCTACCCGCACGGTGCGCCGCCGACTCGGTTCGGCTCGTACTCGTCGGTAACGATTCTCATCGGTGCGGCACGCGGGTGTCGGCGGCTGTCGGTCGGCTGTCTTCTCAGCCGTTCGCAGCGATGTCCTCGAGCACCGCGGCGATGGTCCGGACGGGTACGCCCGTACCGCCTTTCGTGGTGTAACCCCACGGGCTGCCGGTGTTGAAGGCGGGTCCGGCGATGTCGATGTGGGCCCACTGCACATCCTCCGGTACGAACTCCTTCAGGAAGATGCCGGCGGCGAGCATCCCGCCCCAGCGGTGCGGGGTCACGTTCGCCAGGTCCGCGACGCGGGACTTCAGGTCGGCGCGGAGTTCCGCGGGCAGCGGCATGGCCCAGGCGTTCTCGCCGACATCGGCCGAGCGGGCCGCGACGCGGTCGCGGAACTCGTCGGTACCCATGACGCCGGGTGTGCGGGTGCCGAGCGCCACCATCTGCGCACCGGTCAGCGTTGCGGTGTCGATGAGGTAGTCGGGATCGTCCTCGCAGGCCCGCACGATCGCATCGGCGAGGATGAGACGGCCCTCGGCGTCGGTGTTGAGGACCTCGACCGTGCGTCCGCCGTACTGGGTGAGCACGTCGCCGGGGCGCTGGGCGGTCGACGAGGGCATGTTCTCGGCCATCGGCACGGTCGCGGTGACCGTGACGTCGATGTCGAGGCGGGCGGCCAGGATGGTCGCGGCGATGACGGCGGCGGCGCCGCCCATGTCCGAGGTCATCGCGTCCATGTTCGCGGCGGGCTTGATGGAGATGCCGCCGGTGTCGAAGGTGATGCCCTTGCCGACGAGAGCGACCGTCGTGGGGGACTTCTTCGCGGTGTGGGTCAGCCGGACGAGGCGCGGCAGTCGCGAGGAACCCTTGCCGACGCCGATGATCCCGCCGTAGCCCTGCGCCTCGAGCTGCTTGTCGTCGAGGATCTCGACCTTGAGCCCGGCCTTGCTCCCGAGCGTGCGGGCGCGGGCCGCGAACTCCTCGGGATAGAGGTGACTCGGCGGGGTGTTGACGAAGTCACGGGCGATGGCGACGGAGTCGGCGATCGCGACCGCCCGCTCCAGGCCGGCCTTGGCCTCCTTGGACTTCGATTCGACGAGCAGTGTGATGCGTTGCGGCGGAGTCTTCTTCGGCTTCGAACTGGACGAGCGGAAGTCGTCGAACCGGTACGCGCCGAGGAACAGCCCTTCGGCCGCGGCGAGGAGATCGATCGCGGCGAGCGTGGTGGCCACCGACTCGTGCCCGTCGAGCTCGCGCGCGACGATCCCGGCGGCCTGCCGGACCTGGTCGGCGTCGTCGAGGTTGTCGGCGTCGCCGAGACCGACCGCGACGACGACACCGACCGGCAGGGACTCCGGAGCCGCGGTCCGGGTGACCTCGCCGTGCGAGCCGGTGGCCCCGAGTGCCGTGAGGGCGGCGCTGATGGCGGCGGCCTGAGCGTCGTCGAGGATGCCGTCACCGATGGCGAGAGTCGGCTCGGCGCCGGGGCCGTCGGCATCGTCGTCGGACGACGACGCGCTGATCAGGCCGATGACCAGGGCGGAATCGCCCTTGCCGATCGAGGTGGACAGTTCGAGTTCGGGGCCGCGTGCGCGGTCGACGGTGTCGTTCTTGCTCACCCGCTCAACTCTGCCACAGCGGCGCCGCGGCGGGCTGCCGCGAACGCCGATCCCGCCGGGCGTGCCGCCACGGGTGCGCCCGGCGGCGCGGGTCGCCCGATAGCGTGGACGGCATGAGTGAACTCCTCGCCGGGCCGATCGCCGACCGTCACGCCGCACTGGGGGCCACCTTCGCCGAGTTCGGCGGATGGAACATGCCGGTGTCGTACTCGGGCACGGTGGCCGAGCACGCCGCGGTGCGGGACAACGTGGGCATCTTCGACGTCAGTCACCTCGGCAAGGCGCTGGTGTCCGGGGCGGGCGCGGCGGCGTTCGTCAACTCGACGCTCACCAACGACCTCGGCAAGATCGTGCCCGGCAAGGCGCAGTACACGTTGTGCTGCAATGAGTCCGGCGGTGTCGTCGATGACCTGATCGCCTATCTCGTCGGTGACGACGAGGTCTTCCTGGTGCCCAACGCGGCGAACACCGCGGACGTCGTGGCCCGACTGCAAGCGGTTGCGCCGGAAGGCATCTCGATCATCGACCAGCATCGTGACCTGGCCGTCCTGGCGGTGCAGGGGCCGAGGTCTCCCGACATCCTGACCGGACTCGGACTCCCCGCCGACATGGAGTACATGGCCTTCGCCGACGCCGAGCTCCCGACGGCGGGCGGGACGGCTCGCGTGCGGGTCTGCCGGACCGGATACACCGGCGAACGGGGTTACGAGATCGTGCCGCGCTGGGACGACGCCGGTGCGGTCTTCGACGCCCTGCTCGAGGCGATCACCGCGGCCGGCGGGTTGCCCGCCGGCCTGGGTGCGCGGGACACGCTGCGCACCGAGATGGGGTACGCACTGCACGGACACGAGCTCGGTCCCGACATCTCGCCGGTGCAGGCGCGCTCGAGCTGGGCGGTCGGTTGGGATAAGCCGTCGTTCTTCGGGCGCGACGCCCTGCTGGCCGAGAAGGAGGCCGGGCCGGCGCGTCGCCTGTACGGGTTGCGGGCGACCGGACGCGGAGTCCCGCGGGCCGGCTGCGCGGTTCGGCAGGCAGGCGACGCAGCGGGCGGAGCGGCGATCGGGACCTGTACGTCGGGCACGTTCTCGCCCACGCTCAAACAGGGCATCGCACTCGCGCTGCTGGACACGGCGTCGGGGGTGCGCAAGGGTGACGAGGTCGTCGTCGATGTCCGCGGCCGCGACCTGACGTGTGAGGTCGTGATCCCGCCGTTCGTGCCGTCGCACGTGTGACCTGCGAGCACTCGCATGGGGCCGCACCGGGGCCCGGGGGTGACCCCACCGGGCGCGGAAATGCTTTTGGACCCGGCGGTACGATGGCGCCATGACCTTGGAGTTCAACCGTACCGAGCACCCGCATCCGGTGTCTGAGGGCCGGCGCGCGGAGATCCTGTCCGCCCCGGGATTCGGGCGCCATTTCACCGACAACATGGTGATGATCGACTACGACGCCGAGGTGGGTTGGCACAGCGCCACGGTGAAGCCGTACGGTCCGATCGCGCTGGACCCGGCGGCCACGGTTCTGCACTACGGCCAAGAGGTGTTCGAGGGGCTCAAGGCCTATCGCCAGCCCGATGGTTCGATCGCCGCGTTCCGGCCCGAGGCCAACGCGGCCCGGCTGCAGCGCAGTGCCGAACGACTCGCCATGCCGGCACTGCCGGTCGAGGATTTCATCGCCTCTCTCAAGGCACTGCTGGATGCGGACAACGAGTGGGTGCCCGCCGCCGGCGGCGAGGAGTCGCTCTATCTCCGTCCGTTCATGTTCGCCTCGCAGGCGAGTCTCGGCGTGAACGCCCCGTCCACGAAGTACATCTACTCGGTCATCGCGTCGCCGGCCGGCGCCTACTTCGCCGGCGGCATCAAGCCGGTCAGCGTCTGGCTCTCCACCGAGTACGTTCGCGCAGCACCGGGCGGTACCGGATTCGCCAAGTGCGGTGGGAACTATGCCGCCGCGTTCCTCGCGCAACGGCAGGCGACCGAGCAGGGGTGCGACCAGGTCGTGTGGCTCGATGCGATCGAGCGCCGCTTCATCGAGGAGATGGGCGGCATGAACCTGTTCTTCGTGTTCGGCTCCGGTGCCGACGCCCGCCTGGTGACCCCCGAACTGTCCGGGTCGCTGCTGCCGGGGATCACCCGTTCGTCGTTGCTGACGCTTGCCACCGACGCCGGCTTCGAGGTCGAGGAACGCAAGATCACCACCGAGGAGCTGCGCAAGGGCGTGGCGTCGGGCGACATCACCGAGGTGTTCGCCTGCGGCACCGCCGCCGTCATCACCCCGGTCGGCCGGGTCAAGGGTGAGGGCGAGGACTACACCATCAACAACGGTGAGACCGGCGAGGTGACCCAGGCGTTGCGGGACACCCTCACCGGCATCCAGCGCGGGACGTTCGCCGACACCCACGGCTGGATGACCGAGCTCTACCGCCGCTGACCGGCGCCGCGGTCAGAGCAAGAGGCCGACGACGGCGAGTGCGACCCCGAGTTCGATGGTCGCGCCCAGCACGTCGCCGGTCATCCCGCCCATCCGCCTCGCGCAGTGCCGGGTGAACCACCAGGCCACTGCCGCGACGCCGAGCACGACCGCAGATCCTTGGACGACGGCGGCCACCTCGAGGTGGCCGCCGTCGAATCCGTTGGCAGACAATCCGAGTGGGACGGTCGCGATGAGCGCGACAAGCAGCCAGGCGGCGATGGAGGTGTGCTGGGTGCCCGCGACGAGCGCGCCGAAGCCGTTGCGGTGGGCCGGATCCAGTGACCGCCGGGTGCCGATGACCGCGCCGAGCCGGCCGAGCGCGATGGCGAACGCGAGGTCGTACCATCGGGACTCATCGGCCAGTGTGGCGAATCCGGTCGACTGCACCGCCAGGACCAAGACCAGCGTCGCCACGCCGAACGGTCCGACGGTGCCGCTGCGCATCACCTCGGTGACACGTTCGGGCGGGCCGTAACACCCGAGTCCGTCGGCGGTGTCGGCGAGCCCGTCGAGATGCATGCCACGGGTCAGCGTGGCGAGCAGGACGACGACGAGAACACCGATCAGCAGCGTCGGGAGTCCGGTGTGTGAGAGTCCGAGGGCCGCGATCGCCGATCCGGCACCCAGCACCACGCCCACCACCGGGACCGACGCCATCACCGCCGCCCCCAGCGATCGATCCGGCGCGGCCGACGCCTCGTGACCTCCGACGGGCGCGATCGTCATCCAACTGAACGCGGTACGGAGCGCCCGGGTCGGCGGAATCACGGCGAATCCGTTCGGCGTCAGGATGTCTCGGCGTCGGCGGCGATGGTCCCGTCTGCGGAGTCCCCATCTGGGGTGCTGTTGTCGGTCACCCCGGCCTCGTCGAAGGTGGCCATGGACACGAGCAGATCGGCGGCCGATTGCACGATCGGCAGGGCCAGGACGGCTCCGCTGCCCTCGCCGAGCCGCATCGAGAGATCGAGAACCGGAACCAGGTCGAGGTGCTCGAGGGCGATCTGATGGGCGGGTTCGACCGACCGGTGACCGGCGATCCACCAGCGCATCGCCCCCGGCGCGAGCTCGTTGGCGACCATCGCCGCGGCGGTGATCACCACGCCGTCGAGGATGACCGGCGTCCGGCGCAGGGCCGCCTGGGCGAGGAAACCGACGGTGGCGGCCAGGTCGGCCCCGCCGACGGCGGCGAGCAACGCGAGCGGGTCGTGGATCACCTTACGCGCGCGGCGCATACCGTCGCGGATCGCGGCGGTCTTGCGCATCCACCCGGCGTCGTCGACGCCGGTTCCCCGGCCGACGATCTCGACCGGTTCGCGCCGGGTCAGCGCGCCGATGAGGACGGTGGCCGGGGTGGTGTTGCCGATACCCATCTCGCCGGCGATCAGCAGATCGGTGCCCGAGTCGACGAGGTCGTCGGCGATGGCGCGGCCGGCGGCGAGTGCCTCGCGCGCCTCGGCGAGAGTGATCGCGTCGGTGGTGCGCAGGTCGTCGCTGCTGCGCCGGACCTTGTACCGCGACAGCTCCGGAGCGGTGTCGGCGTCGACGGACATGTCGACGACCTTCACCGTCGCGCCGACGCGGCCCGCCATGACGTTCACCGCCGCGCCGCCCGCGGAGATGTTGGCGACCATCTGTGCGGTCACCTCGGGCGGGAACGCCGAGACCCCACCGCGGGCGACGCCGTGGTCGCCGGCGAAGACGACGACGGTGGGGGAGGTGAGAGGTGCGGGCGGGCACTGGCCCTGGCAGGCGGCGATCCAGACGCCGATCTCCTCGACGCGGCCCAGCGACCCCGGTGGCTTGGTGAGGGTCGCCTGCCGCTTGCGGGCGTCCTGGGCGATCGCCTCGTCGGGCGGCGTGATCGGCGCGAACACCTCGGCGTCGGTGGGGTCGGGCCGGGGGCCCGTGGAGAATCCCACGCCCGCAATCGGTTCGGGCGCGGAGGAGTCGGGCGCGGAGGAGTCGGGCGCGGAGGAGTCGGGCGCGGAGGAGTCGGCCGTGGGGGTCGCGGTGGCGACCGACGTCCCCGGAGCAGGCTCGTCGTGATCGGAGGCCGGCGCCGAGGGCGGCGGGGTGTCCGACGCCGAATCCGCACTGCCGGTTGTCGTCCGGGTGATCGGCGATCCCGGCGTGGCGGGAAGGTTGAGGACCCGCCCGGCGACGACGAGGTCGACACGCTCGCACACCTGCGCCACCCGGGCGTTGAGGGTTCCGAGCAGGTCCTGGAAGACCCGTCCGGCGGGGGTGGGAGGTACGAGCGAGAGCCCGGCTTCCGGGCTGATGAGCACCACATCGGCGGTCATGGCGCCCAACGCGTCGCAGAGGTCGTCGATCGGGCCGTCGAGGTCGATCTCCGACCCCGAGGTCCAGCCGTGGACGGCGTCGATCTGCGCGGTGAGCCAGTTGCCCAGATCGTCGACGAGGGCCGGGATGTCCGGTGCGGAGCGCAGGGCGTGCCCGAGGTCGGTCGTCTCGATCGTCGTGTACCGCGCGTCGCGGCGTTCGCGGTGGATCCGCACGCGGTCCATCCAGTCGCCGTCGGAGGACGTGAGCGGGCCGGTGGCCAGGTATCGGATCTGCCGGTGCTCGCCGAGCAGGGACTCGCCGTGCGCGGACTTACCCGAGCGCACGCCTCCGAGGACAAGGGTGCGCACTGCGCGATCGGTCATCGATCAGACTTCGTCGCCCGGCGAGACCATCGGCTTGGGGGCGCGCATCTTGCGCAGCTGCATCGCGCGGGTGAACGCGTACCAGCCGAGCTTGAAGCCCCCGTCGCCGGACTCCGGGAAACGTTCGGCGACGCGGCGGTTGACCATGCGGCCGAGGATCACACCGTCGACGGCCATCAGTACGACGAACGCGACAAGGATGAGGTTCGTCAGCGCGGCGGCCTGTGGGACCAGGAACATCAGGACGATCAGCAGGATGGCGAACGGCATGAACAGCCCGGCGAAATTGCGCCGGGCGTCGACGATGTCGCGGGTGTAGCGCCGTGCGGGGCCCTTGTCGCGCGGCATCAGATAGGCCTCGTCGCCGGCCATCATCCGTTCCCGCTGCTGGAGCCGCTTCTCGCGTCGCTCGGTGGAGAGTGCCCGCTTCTCCTCCTTGGAGAGCGTGGACTTGAGCTCCTTCTTGCGGGCGCGTGCCTCGGAACGGTTCGTCGGGGGTGGCGCGACGGGACCGCGCCGCCGGTTCTCGGCCTGGCGGCGAGACGGCGTCGGGCGCCCCTTGCCCGGGGTGTACTTGCTGCCCTTGGCGGAGGGCGCGACGTCGGTGCCGGACTCGTCGTCGGCGGTGTAGGTGGAGACCGAGCTGTCGCCGGAATCCGCCTGGGTGTCGTCCTTCTTCCATGGCAGCTTCACGCCTGTAGAGCCTAGGTGATCGGTGTTGCGAGACAAACGCGCGGTCGTCGCTTTTCGGTGGTCGCCGCCTGATGACGCCCCGAGGGGCGTGCCCACCGCGGACGCGGCGTCCGGAGTCGCACTGCCGGGATCGGGTCCGCTCCCTATACTCCGTGCTCATGACCGGGAACGACGCGACGCGCGGTGCGGCACCCACGGGACCGGCGACGGGGTTCCGGTGCGCATCCTGATCGCGCCGGACTCGTTCGGCGACACCATGTCCGCGGTGGTCGCCGCGCACGCGATCGCGCGCGGGTGGACTGCCGCGCGGCCGGATGACGAACTCGTCGTGGCCCCGCAGTCCGACGGCGGACCGGGCTTCGTCGACGTCCTGGCGTCGCGATTCGGGACCGTGATCACCGAATCGGTGTCCGGCCCGCTCGGCGCGGGCGTGCGTGCCCGGTGGCTTCTCGACGAACCGTCGACCGCCTACATCGAGTGCGCGCAGGCGTGCGGTCTACATCAGCTGGGCGGTACGCCGACGCCGCGCACGGCGGTGGCGGCCGACACCCGAGGTGTCGGTGAGCTCGTCGCGGCGGCACTGGCGCGCGGGGTGGACCGGATCGTGATCGGACTCGGCGGCAGTGCGACGACCGACGGCGGTGCCGGCCTGCTGGAGGCCCTGGGCGGCGGCGATCACGCCCGGCGGCGACTTCGCGGCGTGGAGCTGATCGCGGCATCCGATGTGGAGAACCCGCTCCTGGGCCCGCTGGGCGCGGCGGCGGTGTTCGGTCCGCAGAAGGGCGCCGACCCGGACACCGTCGCCCTGCTCGCCAGGCGGCTCGACGACTTCTCGCGCGTCCTCGGTGACCTCGCAGGTCGGGACATCGCCGACGAGCCGGGTGCCGGTGCCGCAGGTGGTCTGGGTGCGGCGCTCCTCGCGCTCGGAGGCGTCCGCGTCTCCGGCGCCACCGTCGTCGCCGACGCGACCGGCCTGGCTGCCGAGGTCGCCGCGGCCGACGTCGTCGTCACCGGGGAGGGCAGGTTCGATGCGCAGACGCTCCGCGGCAAGGTCGTCTCCGCACTGCACTCCGCTGCCTCGTCGCTCGGCGCTCACGGTGCCGGAGCGGCGACGATCGTCCTCGCGGGACAGGTCGCCCTGAGCCCCGACGAGATCGCCGAGGCCGGTGTGGCGGCGGCGCACGCGATCGTCGACGTCGCGGGCTCGGTCGAGGTCGCGATGGCCGATGCGGAGAACCAGCTCGTCGCGCTCGCCGAAACGGTGGCGTCCGATCTCGATGACGCGCACCGCTGATCGCGCCGATGTGTCGAGCCGAGGACCCGGCCGGACCTCGGGGAAACGCCCGTCCGACTGGACGGGAATACCACGGGGAGGAGTACGGTTGTACGCACGGGCACAACCGGTCGACCTCCCGGCGAGCGGGGTGAATCCCGAACGGCCGTGCGGGGCGCAACCCATCACGACGGCATCGGGCCACATTGCACCGGGACCACACCACTTACAGGAGCATCCATGACCGTGCAGAACGAAACGAGCACAGCCACGAGCACCGGCGTCGTCCTCAGCGACGCTGCCGCGTCCAAGGCCAAGGCGCTGCTCGACCAAGAGGGCCGCGACGACCTCGCGCTGCGTATCGCCGTCCAGCCGGGTGGTTGCGCGGGCCTGCGGTACCAGCTCTTCTTCGACGATCGCACCCTCGACGGTGACATCACCACCGACTTCGGCGGCGTCACACTGGCTGTCGACCGGATGAGCGCGCCCTACGTGCAGGGAGCGACCATCGACTTCGTCGACACCATCGAGAAGCAGGGTTTCACCATCGACAACCCGAACGCCACCGGCAGCTGTGCCTGCGGCGACTCGTTCAACTGACACGTCGACACACGTCAGACGCTTTCCGGCACCGGCCGCATCCCATGGGGGTGCGGCCGGTGTCGTATGTCGTGGGGTGAGTAGCGTGGACACCTGTCTGTGTCATCACCTACCCGGGTCATCACCCATTCGGGTCATCACCTGGCGGTCACCACCTGCTGGGCACTATCTGTCGGGCAACCACATGAAGGGCTGAGATCTCCAGTGGCAATCGTTGTGTGCGGCTCCATCGCAACCGATCATCTGATGAAGTTCCCGGGCAAGTTCTCCGAGCAGCTGCTCGGCGACCACCTCGAACACATCTCCCTCAGCTTCCTCGTGGAGGACCTCGTCGTCCGGCGCGGTGGGGTCGGCGGCAACATCTGCTACGCGATGGGTCAGCTCGGCGGCGCCCCGGTCCTGGTCGGGGCCGTCGGGTCCGACTTCACCGAGTATCGCCAGTGGCTCGAGTCCAACGGAGTCGACTGCCGCGGTGTCCGCGTGTCGGAGTCCCATCACACCGCGCGGTTCATGTGCACGACCGACGAGACGATGGCCCAGCTGGCCACCTTCTACGCCGGTGCGATGAGCGAGAGCCGCGACATCGCCCTCGCCGAGGTGATCGCCGAGGTCGGCACGCCCGACCTCGTCCTCGTCGGTGCCGACGACCCGGCCGGGATGATCCGCCACACCGAGGAGTGCCGAACAGCGGGTATCCCGTTCGCCGCGGACCCGTCGCAGCAGCTGGCCCGCCTCGACGGCGAGCAGACGCGCACCCTCATCGACGGCGCCGCCTACCTGTTCACCAACGAATACGAGTGGGGTCTCCTCCGTCAGAAGGCCGGGTTGTCCGAGGCGCAGGTCGCCGAGATGGTCGGGGTCCGGGTCACGACGCTCGGCAAGGACGGCGTGGAGATCGTCGACCGCGACGGCACCCGCATCCATGTGTCCGTCGTGCCGGAGACCGCGAAGGTCGACCCGACCGGCGTCGGCGACGGATTCCGGGCCGGGTTCCTGTCCGCGCTGTCCAAGGGACTCGGTTTCGAGCGCGCCGCGCAGGTCGGGTCGATGGTCGCGGTGCTCGTGCTCGAGACCGTCTCGACACAGGACTGGGCCTGGGACTCGGACTCGGCTCTCGCCCGGATCGAAGGCGCGTACGGCGCCGAGGCCGCCGCGGAGATCAAGGCGGCGTTCGCCGGCTGAAGTCCGGTCTGCCCGGGGTGGTGACGCGTCTGACGTTGCCACCCCCGCCCCGGCGTGAGACGTTGGAACGGAGTCCCGATCGAGGACTCCCGGACGAGGGGTGCTGTACCCGGTGTGCGACAAGACGGCCCGTGGGAGGTCGTCATGTCATGGCTCGTTCTCGTCGTGTCGGGTGTGTTCGAAGCAGTGTGGGCCACCGCGTTGGGTCGGTCGGAGGGCTTCACGAAACCGGGGCCGACGGGCTTGTTCCTCTTCGCGCTCGCCATCAGCATGGCCGGACTGGCCTATGCGATGCGCGACTTGCCCGTGGGCACCGCCTACGCCGTGTGGGTGGGCATCGGGGCTTCGCTCACCGTGGTCTACGCCATGCTCACCGGTGGGCAGCCGGTGTCGGTGTTGCGGGTGTTCTTCCTGCTGATGATCGTCGGCGGGGTCATCGGTCTGAAGCTCGCGAACTGAGTGCACGACCGTCGAAGCCGCCCCGGAAATGGGCCCTGCGTGGCGAAGTCGGTGACGTATCGTGGTCGACTGCGCTGTGGCCGGCGATTTCCGGGGCGGGTTGTGTTGCCGGAGAACGACTCTCGGACTAGACCCGCACCGGATAGGTGTGGTCGATGATCTCCGGGACGATCGTGCCCTCGACGAAGATGCCGTGCCAGACCATGAACATCAGGACCGTCCAGAGCCGGCGGCTGTTGTCCACCACGCCTTCTCGATGCTCGTCGAGCATCGCGATCACCGCGTCCTTGGCGAAGATGTGATCGGTCTGGGAGTGCGTGATGGTCTCGTGCGCCCAGTCGTACATCTCGGTGCCGGCAAGCCAATGCCGGATCGGAACCGGGAAGCCGAGCTTCTTGCGGTGCAGGACGTGCGCCGGGACGATCTGCTCCAGTGCCTTGCGCAGCGCGTATTTCGTTGTGCCGTGGGCGATCTTCTCGTCATGGGGGAGGCCCTCGGCGATCGCGAAGACCTCCGGGTCGAGGAACGGCACCCGCAGCTCGAGAGAGTTGGCCATCGTGATCTTGTCCGCCTTGACGAGGATGTCGCCGCGCAGCCAGGTGAACAGATCCAGATGCTGCATGCGGGCCACCGGATCCCACCCCTCGCTCATCGCGTAGATCGGGGCGGTGACGTCGGTGTGGGTCCATTCGGGGCGGTAGTCGCGCAGGACCGCGCGTAGCCGCGCGTCGTCGAAGCTGCGGGCGTTGCCGTAATAGCGCTCCTCGAGTGTGAGCGAACCGCGGTGCAGCAGGCTCTTGCCGCGCGTTCCCTCCGGGATCCGGTCGGAGATCTTCCCCGCCGCGCGACGCAGCGGCCGCGGCAGCCGATCGAAGGCGGCCAGGGACAACGGCTCCTTGTAGATCGTGTATCCGCCGAACAATTCGTCGGCGCCCTCGCCGGAGAGCACGACCTTGACGTGCTTACGTGCCTCGGCTGCCACGAAGTACAGCGGGACGAGCGCGGGGTCGGCGACCGGGTCGTCGAGGTACCAGACGATCGAGGGGATCGCCTCGATGAACTCCGACGGTCCGACGACCTTCACCACGTGGCGAGCGCCGATCGCCGCCGCCGACTCGGCGGCGACGTCGACCTCCGAATAACCCTCGCGCTCGAAGCCGGTGGTGAAGGTGATGAGGTCCGGGTTGTGCCGGATCGCCAGCGCGGCGATCGCCGTCGAGTCGATACCGCCGGACAGGAACGACCCGACCGTCACATCGGCCCGCATGTGCTTGGCGACCGAGTCGGCGAGTACGTCGGCGATCTCGTCGTAGCGCTTCTGCCGGGTGGCGTCGGTGACCGGGCGGACGCCGAACTGGGGAGTGAAATAGCGCCGGATCGACAGCGGACTGCCCGGTGTCGCGGTGGCATGGCAGCCCGACTCCAGTCGCCGGATCGAGGCGTGGATCGTCTCGGGTTCCGGGACGTACTGCAGCACCGTGTAGTGCTCGATCGCTCGGGGATCGAGTTCCGTCGACAACCCGATGCGTTCGATCAGTTCGAGCAGACTCTTCTTCTCGCTGCCGAAGACGAGCCCGCCGGGGCCCGATGCCACGAACAGAGGCTTGATGCCGAAGGGGTCACGGGCGAGGAAGAGCGAGCGGTTCTCGGTGTCCCAGATCGCGAACGCGAACATGCCGCGCAGCCGCCGGACCGCGTCGGGTCCCCAGTGATGGAAGGCCGCGACGATCGCCTCGCTGTCGCCCTCGGTGCGGAACAGCGCGCCCTCGTCCCGGGCGAGCTCGGCCCGGATCTCGAGGTAGTTGTAGATCTCCCCGTTGAACACCAGCGCATACCGATCGGGATTCTCCGGCGGACCCCAGCGCAGTGGCTGATGCGAGTGCTCGATGTCGATGATCGAGAGCCGGTTGAAGCCGAACACGATGTCGTCGTCGTGCCAGGTGCCGGGTTCGTCGGGTCCGCGATGCCGCATGCAGTGCGAGGCCACCGCCACCGGATCGACGACCTCGGCGGCCGTTCCGTCGGATGTCAGCAGGCCGAGCAGACCACACACGTCTCGTTCTCTCCATTCGGTAGCCAGTCCAGGCGCAGGTTCCGACGCGGCGTCGGACCGCGTCCGAGTATGCCTGAAGCGGCCGGTCGTGTTCCGACACGGCGGGGTCGGGTGACCCGCGTGGCCGCGACGTCGTCACCGGGTCGCCGACATCGGTTCGAGGCGGAAACCACGGGGACACGACCGGATCGCGCCCCGATTCCGACAGCTTCCGCGGGTTGGTCTACGCTGCGTAGTACTAGGTGCAAGAATTGCTGTGTGTCCACGGCAAGACCTTGCCCCGTGCAGGTCATGTGGCATGCACTCACCTCGGCGCGAGGGCGCCGGTGAGCGAGCAGGAAGGCGTGAAATTGGCACACGGTGGACGGCCCCGAGCGAGGCGTGTCTCATCAGCGTCGCGGACGATGAAGCGACTGGCATTCGTCGCCACTCTCGGCCTCGGCGCACTGCTGATGTCGGGTTGCGACGCCAGTGAGGCGATGCGTTTCGGTTGGCCCGAGGGCGTCACGCCCGATGGCAAAGAGATGGTCGATCTGTGGACCTGGTCGGTCATCGCAGCGCTCGTCATGGGCATCCTGGTGTGGGCGCTGATCTTCTGGACGATCACCTTCCACCGTGCGAACGACGCGAAGAAGGGCGTGTTCCCGCGCCAGACCGCATACAACGTGCCGCTCGAGCTCACCTACACGGCGATCCCGTTCGTCATCATCGCGGTGCTCTTCTACTTCACGGTCATCGTGCAGAACAACGTCGAGAGCAAGAACGACGACTCGAAGGTCGTCGTCGATGTGACCGCGTTCCAGTGGAACTGGAAGTTCGGCTACAACCAGGTCGAGTTCTCCGACGGCACGACCTACAACGGTTTCGAGCAGAACGGCAACCCGTTCGAGGTCCAGGCCCAGACCGGTAGTGGCGCCGAGACCGAACACGCCGGCAGCGACGAGGGTGGCGAGCACGGCGAGCTCCCGGGTCCCGCCGGTGGCCGTGACGACGACATCCGCGATTACCTGAAGTTCGACAAGATCGAGACGGTCGGCTCGTCGTCGGAGATCCCGGTGCTGGTCCTGCCGACCGGTAAGCGCATCGAGTTCAACATCGCCTCGGCCGACGTCATCCACTCGTTCTGGGTGCCGGAGTTCCTGTTCAAGCGCGACGTCTTCCCGTTCCCGGAGCAGAACGCGACCGACCCGGTCTTCCAGATCAAGTCGATCGACCGGACCGGCGCCTTCGTCGGCCGCTGCGCCGAGATGTGCGGCACGTACCACTCGATGATGAACTTCGAGGTCCGCGCGGTCGCCCCCGAGGACTTCGACAGCTACATCCGCTTCCGTGAGGCAAATCCCGGTGCCACCAACGCCGAGGCTCTCGCGGCGATCTGCCAGGCCCCGGAATCGGTCACCACGGTGCCGTTCGACACCCGCCGGGCCACCGACGGAACCGTCGGCGCAACCGGTGACCCGGACAACCCGACCCTCGCCAACTGCACCAAGAAAGTGAGCTGACGATGAAGATCGAGGCACGCCTCTTCGAGATGCTGACCGCCTTCTTCTTTCTGACGGGCGTCGCGTACACCCTGTTCACCGCTTTCACCAGCAAGGGCATCGAGTGGGTCGGCGTCGTCGGCCTGTTCTTCGCGGCCGGCCTGACGCTCATCGCGGGCACCTTCTTCCGCTTCGTCGCCCGACGCGTCGAGATCCGCCCGGAGGACTACGAAGACGCCGAGATCGAGGACGGCGCCGGCGAGCTGGGCTTCTTCAGCCCGCACTCGTGGTGGCCCATCCTGATCGCGCTCGGCGCCTCGACCTTCGCGGTCGGCTTCGCCACCGGCAACTTCTGGCTGTCGATCTTCGCGGCGGTGGTCATCATGGGTACGGCCGCCGGACTCGTCTTCGAGTACCACGTCGGTCCCGAGAAGCACTGAGCCGCCGCGGTATACGCGGTCGACGAACACATACGAAGCGCCCCACCGGATTCCGGTGGGGCGCTCTCGTGTCGCCGGTGTGTCCCGCCCGCAACGCTCGGGCGGGCCACCCGGATCGGAGCTCAGGGCCGCCGGGGGGCGACGGGCCGGAACACCTTGAGGGCGCGGTAGTCGACCCGGAAGTCGGCGTGGGAGTACGAATCCTCGACCTCGCCGTCATGCGACACGGCGACGGGACCGTCGACCGCGGTGAACCGGAACTCGGGCACCTGCATCTCGTGGTAGAGGTGCGAACGTTCGAGGCGTCCGACGGCGAGTGAGCCGAGCAGCCGTAGGGTCGCCCAGCGGTGACCGGTCTCGAGGATGCGCACGTCGAGGAGACCGTCGTCGAGTCGGACACGACGGGTCGGCAGGAATCCGGTCGGCTGGTAGATGGAGTTGCCGACGAGGAACAGGGACGCGTCGAGCACCCGTCCCTCCACCTCGATGCGTACGTGCGGATCCTTGCGGAGGACATGGAGTACGGCGGCCGCGGTCGCGAGAGGACGGCTGATCCGACGCTGTAGGCGCCGGCGGACCCGGACGAAGTCGGGGTGCGCGCCGATGCTCGCCGTGTTCAGGATCAGTCGGGAATCGTTGAGCCACACCGCATCGACACGTGACGCCGACCCCGAACGGACCGCCTCGATGGTGGCCTCCACCGTGCCGCAACCGATGTCGCGGGCGAAGTGGTTGAAGGTGCCCGCGGGGAACACCGCGAGCGGGATGTCGGCGGCGAGTGCCGGCCCGGCGGCGCACGCCACGGTACCGTCGCCACCCGCCACCCCGAGGATCGTGGCGCGCGTCGCGACGTCGGCGAACACGGCCGCCATGTCGTCGGTCTCGTCGAGCTCGATGATCTCGGCGGCCGGCAGTCGGCGGCGGATCTCCTCGAGGACCCGACGCCCACGGCCATCCGCGGAACCTGGATTCACGACGACGACCAGACCCACGCCGTCCGGGTTGCGGTCCGCGTCGACGACCGACGGGGCGGCCAGGGACAGCGACGGTTCGGTGATGGGCGGTACGACGCGCGCACCGATGGTCGCGATCGCGGCGCCGATGCCGAGCCCGGCGACCACATCACCGGGGTAGTGGGCCCCGGTGGCCACCCGGGACAAGCCGACCAGCCCGGCCAGTGCGGACAGCAGGAGACCCGCCGGCGGGTTCTCGACGGCAACACCGACGGCGAACGCCGCAGCGCTGGCCGAGTGACCCGAGGGCAGGGAGTTCGACGTCGGGCGCCGGCGGCCGCGTCGTGGCACCGGGATGAGCCCGTGGGCCGGACGCGAGCGGCGACGCACACGTTTGGCGCCCTGGTTGGTCACCAGGCTCGTCACGGCGAGCGAGACGATGCCGCGCGCGGCACCGCGCTGCAGCGACGGACGTCCGGACACGGCGAGCCCGGCCGCGATGGCCATCCACAGCTTGGAGTGGTCGGCCGCCCGGGTGAGCGCCGGCATCGTCACGTCGAGCAGCGGGCTCGGTGAGCGGGCGATCGAATCGTAGATCTCGGCGTCGAGAGTGCCCATCCCACGGGTGATCTGGGACAGACCGGAACTTCGGGGCGGTCGGTGCATGGGGTCCACCGTGCCACATCGACGAACGGTGCCGGGCGCTGACGCGGGGGAGGGGAGTGGTTCGACCCGGAAACGCACCGCGGGCCGTCGTGCACCCGATGGTGCTCGACGGCCCGCGGTGGGTCGTGCGGTGGGACTTCTCGCGTGGCTACTCGCCGAAGGGGTTGCCGCCCTTGGCCTGTAGCTCGCGGAGAGCCTTGCGTTCGCCTGCCTCGATCTCGTGCTCGAGTTCGACGTTGCGCAGTTGCTCCTCCAGCGGATCGGCCGTGAGGATCGAACCGGTACCCGGTGCGCCCGCGGAACCGAGCTTGTTCATCCGCTTCGGCAGCGCCGCACCCTCGTAGGGGAGCGGGATCGGGTGTCCGTGGCTGTCGACCGGGCCGAGCGGCTGGTGGACCTCGATGTACTCACCCTGCGGGAGACGCTTGATGATGCCGGTCTCGATGCCGTGTGCCAGGACCTCGCGGTCGCTGCGCTGCAACGAGAGCGCCCAACGGTAGGTGATGAAGTACACCAGCGGCGGCAGGATGATCAGACCGATGCGTCCGATCCAGGTCGTCGCGTTGAGCGAGATGTGGAACTTGAACGCGATGATGTCGTTCATACACGCGATCGTCAGCAGGATGTAGAACGAGACCGCCATGGCGCCGATCGCAGTCCGCACCGGTGCGTCACGAGGACGCTGCAGCAGGTTGTGGTGCGCATCGTCGCCGGTGAGCTTCTTCTCGATCCACGGGTAGGCGAACATCAGGCCGAAGATGATCGTCATGATCAGCACGACCCAGTTCGACATCGGCACCGTGTAATTGCCCAGGTAGAGCTCCCACGCCGGGAACAGACGTATCAGGCCGTCGGTCCACATCATGTAGATGTCGGGCTGCGAACCCGCGGAGACCTGTGCCGGGTTGTACGGACCGATGTTCCAGACCGGGTTGATCTGGAAGATGCCCGACATGATCGCGAGCACGCCGGTGACGAAGGCGAACATCGCGCCGGCCTTCGCCGCGAACACCGGCATGATCCGGACACCGACGACGTTCTTCTCGGTGCGGCCGGGGCCGGGGAACTGCGTGTGCTTCTGGTACCAGACGAGCGCGAGGTGCGCACCGATCAGCGCCAGGATGATGCCCGGGAAGAGCAGGATGTGCAGCACGTAGAGGCGCGGGATGATGATCACGCCGGGGAAGTCGCCGCCGAACAGCGCCCAGTGAATCCAGGTGCCGACCACCGGGATACCGAGGACGATGCCACTCATCGCGGCGCGGACGCCGGTGCCCGAGAGCAGGTCGTCGGGGAGCGAGTAGCCGAAGAAGCCCTCGAACATCGCCAGGATCAGCAGGAGGCAGCCGATGATCCAGTTGGCCTCACGCGGACGGCGGAACGCACCGGTGAAGAAGATGCGCAGCATGTGCACGATGATCGACGCCGCGAACAGCAGTGCGGCCCAGTGGTGGATCTGACGGACGAACAGGCCACCGCGCACCTCGAACGAGATGTTCAGCGTGGTCTCGTACGCCTTGGTCATCATCACGCCGTTGAGCGGCTGGTAGGCGCCGTCGTAGACCACGCGCGTCATCGACGGATCGAAGAACAGCGACAGGTAGACACCGGAGACCAGCAGGATGATGAAGCTGTACAGCGCGATCTCACCCAGCATGAACGACCAGTGGGTGGGGAAGACCTTGTTGATCTGGCGACGCATACCCGCGGCCAGGTGATACCGCGAGTCGACTTCTTCGGCTTGAGTGCCGAGGCGTTCGGCGATGCTCATGACTTACGCTCCCAGAATGCCGGTCCTACGGGCTCGATGAAGTCGCCTGCGGCAACGAGGTAACCCTCATTGTTCACCGTGATCGGCAGCTGTGCCAGGGCACGGGCGGCCGGTCCGAAGATGGGCTTGGCGTACTCGAGTGCGTCGAACTGCGACTGATGGCAGGGACACAGGATGCGGTTGCTCCGCTGCTCGTAGAGCGACGCGGGGCAGCCGAGGTGGCTGCACACCTTGGTGTAGGCGAAGTAGTCACCGTAGTTGAAGCTCTCCTGACCCTTGCGCTTGACGGCACGGGCCGCGTCCTCGGGACGCAGACGGATGAGCATGACGGGGTTGCGGACCTGGTGCAGGCCCTCCTCCAGCAGGTGGCGGGAGTGCTCGGACTCGCCGAACCCGTCCGAACGACGCCAGGGGAACACGGTCTCCATACCGCCTGCGTCGAGATCTTCCGGCCGGACCAGGGCGACCTGGAACGGATTGCCGGTGTCGCGCCGCAGGTAGATGGTCTCGTTGGGAGCTTCCGGCGGGTTGTAGATCGGCGACCATCCCGAGTGCCACAGCGGCGAGTCGGCACCCTCGGCCCACGGGTTCTTGATGAATCCGCCGAGGAAGGCGACCAGTCCGGTGAGCGCGAACGCACCGAGACCGAACCCGGCCGAGCCGATGATCATCTTGCGGCGACCGAGGGTCGAGGTGGTGCCGGTGTCCTGCAGCAGGCCGACGATCGTCTTCTTGTCGACCTCGGCCGATCCACCGTCGTGCCGGTCCTGGACCGAGATCTCCGCCGGGATGAACTTCTTGGTGATGAGGATCATCGCGACGCCGATGGCGAACACCGAGAGGCCGAACGTCACACCGAGGAGCGGCGTGTTGAACGTGTACCACCAGTAGTTCGGGTCATCGGGGAGCGCGAACTCCCAGTGGTTGAACAGGAAGATGCCGAGGCAGGCCAGGGCGGAGACGCCGGCGATGGTGAACCAGATGGCCACCTGACGCTCGGCGCGCTTCTCGACCCGGGTACCGGGCACGGTGTAACGCTCGGACCGGTGGATGATCTCGACGCCGTCGAGATTGGTGCCGAGTTTGACGAGCTCGTCGGTGCTCATCTGGTCGAGTTCGTCCCGCGACGGGACATCCTTGTCGTTCGCGCTCATGCTCGAGATCCCATCCACATGGCGCCTGCGACGATGGCGATGACGCCGACGAACCACATGACCATGCCTTCACTGACCGGGCCGAAACCGCCGAGTCCGAGTCCGCCGCTGGGCTTCGCCTCGGTCGCGTACTTGACGTAGGCGATCACGTCCCTTTTCTCTTCCGGATCCAACTGGCGGTTCGAGAACTTGGGCATGTTCTGCGGACCGGTCAGCATCGCGGTGTAGATCTGTGCCTCGTTGACCCCGTCGAGGTTCGGCGCGAACTTGCCCGAGGACAGCGCTCCGCCGCGCCCGGTGAAGTTGTGGCACGACGCGCAGTTCAGGCGGAACAGTTCGCTGCCCCGGCCGATGCTGTCGCCGCGCAGGGACTCCTGCGCGACCGAGCCGTCGGCGTTGCGCGGGACCTGCGGTCCGCCGCCCTCGGCCTGGATGAAGGCGCCGAGCTGGTCGATCTGCTCGGTCGTGAACTTCGCGGGCTTGCGCTGGGCCTGCGCCTCGCCGCGAGCCGCGGGCATACGTCCGGTCGAGACCTGGAAGTAGACGGCGGCGTCACCGACGCCGAGCAGCGCGGGACCACGATCGGGCACACCCTGGAGGTTGGCGCCGTGGCAGGTGATGCACGAGGTCTCGTAGAGCTTCTGACCGTCGTCGATCATCGCGGCGTTGCTCTCGTCGGCGACCGCGACCTGGGGGTCGGGGGTCAGGACCGAGGCGAGGACGCCTGCCATGACGAGACCGGCCAGCAGCACGATGGTGCCGGTGGCGCGCCGACGGAGCTTGCGTCGTGTCTTGGCGCGGCGGCCGGCGTCGCGTGCAGAGGAGCGTCGGGCCGAGGCATCGGGTCCGACCTCGGTGCCGCTATCCGACGGACGCGGTGGAGATGAACTCATCTGTGACTCTCTACTAAGCGGGACGGGCTGTTGTTCTAGAGCGAGGTCGCCGATGTCATCGGATGAAGTAGATCGTGACGAAGAGTCCGATCCACACGATGTCGACGAAGTGCCAGTAGTAAGAGACAACGATTGCGGCGGTTGCCTGCGCCGGCGTGAACTTCGACAGCTTGGTCCGGATGAGCAGGTAGACGAACGCGATCAGACCACCGATGACGTGGAGGCCGTGGAAGCCGGTCGTCATGTAGAAGACCGAGCCATAGGCGTCTGACGCGAGGGTCGTGCCGTGCTCGACCAGGTGGTAGTACTCGTACGCCTGACCGCAGACGAAGAACGTGCCCATTGCCAAGGTGATGACGTACCAGCGGCGGAGGCCGAAGACGTCGCCGCGTTCGGCAGCGAAGACGCCCATCTGGCAGGTCACCGAGGAGAGGATCAGCACCGTCGTCACCGGGATGGCGAGGGCGAGATTCAGCTCGGTCGGCGGCGGCGGCCAGCCGACCGCCGAGTTGGCACGGGCGACGAAATACATCGCGAAGAGGCCAGCGAAGAACATGAGCTCACTGGACAGCCACACAATCGTGCCGACGCTGACCATGTTGGGCCGGTTCAGCGAGTGCACGCGCGAGGTGATGGCTGTTCCTGAGGTACCTACAGCGCTTGTCACAAGTGAAGTATGACGGTTCGTAGTAAGCGGTGGCCACCCGGGTCGGAAATTGCCTCCGAGTAATTCTCCCGGTGCAGGTCCGCGCCGGTATCGGCCAGCCGTCGGCGTGTCCTGGAGGCGCCTGGCGCGGGCCCGGCTCGCTACCGTGTGTTCATGTCGAGTTCGACCTCACCCGGCCCCCGCGATCTCAACGGCCGTGTGGTCGAGCAGAGCCGCTTGGCCCGTCTCCGTGCGCGCCTTCGCCCGCGTGCCGAGGCGGGACCGCTGACACTGGACCAACGGGTGGAGGTGGTGGCGAGTTCCGATGACGATGCGATCGCGAGTTCGGTCGCCCTCGACGCGTCGTCGTGGCGTGCGGCCGAGGAGGTCATCCTGCGCCATCACGTCGAGGTGCCGCCCGAGCGGCGGTCCGAGGCGGCGGCCGTCGCCGCCCTCGACGGCTACGAGTCGGTCGAGGACGAGCGCTGGGGTCCGAGACCGGCGGCGCGCGAGGACGGACTGGTGGTCCTGGTCCTGGCGCGGGTCCAATTGCTCGACGCCATGCATCTGTCGCAAGAACGATCCCGCATGGCCAGCCTCGGCTCGCGGCACGGCGGATTCGTGCGCGAGTGGGCCGTCCTCCAGCGTCCGTCCGGCTGAGCAGACACTAGGCTTTCTCCTCGTGAGTACCGCACAGTCCGACTTCAGCTGGCCGCAGATCCTCGGCAAGATCGTCGATCGCCTCGACCTGAGCGCGGACGAGGCCGCGTGGGCGATGAACGAGATCATGACCGACAGCGCGACCGGCGCTCAGGTCGCCGCCTTCGGCGTCGGCGTGAAGATGAAGGGGGCGGCGCCCGCGGAGCTCCTCGGATTGTCGCGGGCGATGCTCGATCACGCGACGCTCGTGGACGTCAGCCGGCCGGCGGTCGACGTGGTCGGCACCGGCGGTGACCGGTCGCACACGGTGAACATCTCGACGATGACGTCGATCGTCATCGCCGCCTCGGGGGTCGCGGTGGTCAAGCACGGCAACCGGGCGGCGTCGTCGAAGAGCGGCGGTGCCGACGTGCTCGAGGCGCTGGGCGTGAACATCTCCCTCGACGCCGCGGCGGTCGCCCGATGTGTCGACGAACTGGGGATCGGGTTCTGCTTCGCGCCCGTGTTCCATCCCGCGTTCCGGTTCACCGGCCCCCCGCGCAAGGAGATCGGCATCCCGACCGTATTCAACGTGCTGGGGCCGCTGACCAACCCCGCGACACCGTCGCGCGGGCTGATCGGCTGCGCATTCGCCGACCTGGCCCCGGTCCTGGCCCGGGCCTTCGCCGAGCGCGGCGGCTCCGCGCTGGTGGTCCGCGGCGACGACGGTCTCGACGAACTGACGACCACCACCACGTCGACGGTGTGGCAGGTCATCGCGGGGGAGGTCAACGAACTCAGCGTGGATCCCACCGATCTGGGCATCGCGCGCGTTGAACTGTCGTCTCTGCAGGGCGGTGACGCGACGGTCAATGCCGCGATCGCGCGCGAGCTCCTGGCCGGGACCACCGGTCCGGTCCGCGACGCGGTGCTGCTGAATTCGGCCGGGGCCATCGTCGCCTTCGAACAAGACGCACCCATGACCTCGGCGGAACTGACCGACGCGCTGGGCGCGGCGAAGGGCCGCGCCGCGGAGGCGATCGACAACGGTGCCGCCGCGGACCTGCTGCAGCGGTGGGCCGATCTCAGCGGTCAGCTCGCGGCACACGCCTGACGACTGCAGGGCCCTCATCACCTGACGTGCTGGTGAGTCAGTTCTCGCCGATGGAGAATCCGCCCTCGACGTCGGAGCTGGAGTAGCTGCGGAAGGCGATGTGGGTGGCGCTCTTGAGCACGCCCGGGAGCCGGTTGATCTCGCCGGTGACGACCGTCGCGATCTGCTCGTGGTCGCGCACCCGGATCTTCGCGATCAGGTCGACATCGCCCGCGCAGGAGTACACCTCTTCGACCCCGGGGATGTCGGCGACGGCCTGTGCCGTCTCCGGGATGCGGTGGATGTCGGCCTGGATGAGGACGATGGCAGTGATCATGCCGTCAGCCTAGTGGTGTGTCCCGGTCAGCTCGCCTGTCGCACGCGAGGGTCGGTGCCGGGCCTGGCCGCACGTGCGTCGTGCGCCGACTGCGACCAGCCGAGCCGGCGTTCGGCCGAGCCGGCCGGTAGTGCGACCGGCTCGCTCGTCGAGACGATGCGCGCGCCCGGCTCGGTCATCCAGCGGTAGACGAGACCGACCTCCTCGGCCGGCGCGCCGCGCAGCGGTCCGTCGCCGGGCAGCACGGTCTCGGCCGCGGCGACCAGCGCGTCGACGACGGGCATGGGGGAGACGCCGCGTCGTGCCCGTCCGGCTGCCGCGAGGCGTCCGTGCCGGATCACCGCGAACTGCCATCCCCGTTCGCCGTCGGGTCGCGCGACGACGATCTCGGCGATCGCGCAGAGCGCCGCCAGCCGCTGACAGCGGGCGAGGGTGTCTATTGTCAGCGCGAGCCGGTCCCGGTGTCGCGCCGCGGTCTCGAACATGTGGGCCTGCGCGAGGTCGGCGAGGCGTGCGGTGAGGCCGTCGAGGAGTTCGTCGGCCTCACCCCGCATGAGGCGTCGAGCCGCGGTGACGCGCGGGGAGTAGTCGGGGACCGTCTGTGGTTGCGTGGTGGCGGCCCGGCACGAGCCCGGGCGTCGGCGCCCGTCGGCGTCGGGGCACCAGTGGTAGCCGTTGGCGCCGAGCCGCTGGGTGCACGTCCGCAGGCCCGCGGCCGCCGAGATCACATCGGCGACGGTCGCCGCGTTGGTGCGGTTGCCGACCGGGCCGACGGATTCGTCGGTGGGCGTGCGACCGACCTTCAGGCGCGGGAAGCGTTCTTCGGTCAGGGTCACCCACCATCCCTTGTGCGGCTGCGTCGAACGACGGTTGTACGCCGGTGCGTGTGCGCCCAGCAGCCGTAGTTCGCGAACCGCGGCCTCCAGGGGATGGGAGCACTCCACGAAGTCGACCCGTTGGGCGAGGAGCACCATCTCGGCGATGCGGCGACGCGGGTCGCTCCCGCTGAAATACGACCGGACCCGACGGCGGAGGTCCACCGCGGTACCCACATAGAGGACCTCGTCCGACGGTCCGCGGAAGAGGTAGACACCGGGACGGGAGGGAACGTGGTCGGCCAGCGTGCGCTTGGCCCGTAGCCGCGGGTCGGTCCGTGGAAGGTAGGACGTCAGGTCACCGACGGTCGCGATGCCCTGGTTGCCGACGCGTTCGAGGAGTCGGTGGAAGACCTCCACCGTGGCGCGCGCGTCGTCGAGTGCCCGGTGGGTGGGTCGCACCGCGACGTCGAACAGGTCGGCGAGGGCGCTGAGCTTGACGGTCGGTGCCTCGTCGCGGGTGAGGATGCGCCGGGCCATGGTCACCGTGCACAGGGTCAGGCCGAACGTCCACGGGAGCTGGAGCCGGATCGCGTTCTGGCGCAGGAAGCCCATGTCGAATCGAGCGTTGTGCGCCACCAGGATGGAGCCGCGGGCGAACTCGAAGAACGAGGGCAGGACCGACTCGATCCGCGGTGCGTCGGTCAGCATGGCCGTGGTGATGCCGGTCAGGGTGACGATCTGCGGCGGGATGGGCCGGCCGGGATCGACGAGGGTGGCGAACTCGCCGATGATCTCGCCGCCGCGGATCTTGACCGCGCCGATCTCGGTGATCCGGTCGCGTGCCGGATCGGAGCCGGTGGTCTCCAGGTCGACCACGACGAGAGTCGTGTCGAAGAGGGAGCGGTCGCTGAACTCGTTCGACGAGTCACCCGTGGCCACCTGATCGGCGGCCTCCAGGTCGGCGAAGGTGAGCTGCCCGGCGGGGGAGCCGGCCACGCTGGTCTGCGTCACCCGGCGAACACTAGTTCGATCCACCGACAGCGCGACGGCGGCGCACCGAGCGTCGCTCATGTGACTGCTGTGACTGCTGTGTCGATCGCTGTTCGACGGACTTGTCGGTGGTCGCTCCTACTCTCCACCTGGACGTGAGAAATGCGGTGTTCTCACGGTGACCAGGACCCCTACGAGGGCCGACACGGCCCCGCCTCACCAGATGAGATGGAGATCACACTATGTACGTCGACTGCGCGCGCTGCCCCGCCCGTCCCGTCGCCTGTGACGGGTGCATGATGACGGTGCTGTTTGGCGGTCCGAGCTGGGACGATATGGCGGACCAAGGTGGAGTTTCGGTAACGGCGGCAACGGTCGAGGCGGACGCCGAGATCGACCTCGCCATCGACGTTCTGCAGGCTGCTGCAATGGTGACGAGTAGTGCTGCACGATCTGCAAGATCCGCCAAAGAAGCAGTTCAGGGGCCAGATCGGCACGCCTCTGTGACGGTCCTCAGGGCGGGCTGAGAATCGGCCCAGGTTTGGCTGTCCGTCGCCTAGTGGACAGGGCGCATCCGATTTCGTAACCTTTCTGAGACCTTGCGGAGCGTCCCGCTTCAACAGAAGTGGTCCGCAGTAGTCACCGCTCAATCGCCCTCGCGGCGAACCGGGGAACCACAACCTTCGGGCGGGCTCGTCGGAGCGCATCACCATCGATGCGCTTCTCGCGAAACCGTTCCGAATCGGGGTGAATCGCGTTGCCACGCATGAGTGTCCAGTGGATACCTCATGCGCGAAACACGCGTAGGGCCACTCTTCCGGCCCGAACCCGACAGCTAACTCGGTCGGCGGTACAGGAAGATCTGAAGGAGAACTCGCTTCGTGGCCAAACATCGTTTGGAACAGCCCAATCGTGGCAGCACGGTCGCCAAGAAGGCGGTGATCGCCGGATCGATCACGCTCGGTTCGCTCGCCGCCGCCGCAGGCCCTGCTCTCGCCGCCCCGGTCCACACCCCGCTGGGCACTTTCGAGATCCCGGCACTGCCCGGTGCGAAGGCCCCGGAGGCCAAGCCCGCACCTCAGGCCACACCCGTGAGAAAGTCGCCCGCGGCCACGGTCGAGATCCCCAACCTGGGACAGTTCACCGTGCCGGGTATCGCGCCGGACCAGATTCCGCAGCAGTTCCGCCCGCAGGGCGGCGCCCCGCTCGGCCAGCCGCAGCTGACCGCAGGTGAGAAGGCCGTCAAGGCCGCGGAGAGCAAGATCGGCTCCCCGTACTCCTACGGCTCGGCCGGCCCCAACGCCTTCGACTGCTCGGGCCTCGTCTACTGGTCTTACAAGCAGGCCGGCAAGAACATCCCGCGTGACAGCTACGGCCAGCTCGGTGGCGGACGCGCGGTGTCCTACTCCGACGCCAAGCCCGGCGACGTGATGATCTTCAACGGTGGCGGCCACGCCGGCATCTACGTCGGCAACGGCCAGTTCGTCCACTCGTCCAACTACGGCACGCCGGTCAAGCGCGACGCCGTCAAGGAGTGGACGCTGACGGGCATCCGTCGGTACTGACCACAACCGAACACGAACAGACTGAGCACGAGGGTCTCTGGACGGGCGGGTCGCGTGGATCGCGATCCGCCCGAACCAGTCCCGGGGGCCTGTCGGCGGCCTAGGGTGGTCGACGGGACGTGGGGCACGGGTGACGACGACCCGGGTTGCTCAGGGAGCGACGAGCACACACGAGGGAGTGAGTAGGACCGTGCTGATCGGGGAGGGACGGGCTCGCGCAACGCGGCCACGTATGCGTTCGGGTCCGCTGATGCTTGCGGTCTGCGTCCTGTCGGCGCTCGCCGTGCTCGTACCGACGGTCGGTGGCGGGGTCGGTGCCGCCCGCGCGGTGCCCGCGCGTTCGGCGGATCAACTGCTCGACCGTTACAAGCAGCTCGGCGTCGACGCGGAGAAGACCACCGAGGCGATGCACAACGCGAAGATCGAATACGACAAGCAGCGCGGCATCGTGACGGCGGCCAAGACAGCGGCGGCCGAGGCGCAGCAGAAGCTCGACACGAGCCGTGCCCAGCTCGCGGTGCATCAGAACCGGGTCGACGCGATCGTGCGCGCCAGCTACCAGGGTGCCCGCGTGAGCGGCCTCTACGCGGTGATGATCAGCGACTCCCCCCAGGCATTGCTCGACCAGATGTCGGGCCTGGACATGATCTCCCGTCAGGCGTCGGCGGATCTCACCGCCATCAAGAAGGTCCGTGCTCAGACGGCGGTCGCGAAGAAAGACGCCGAGCAGACGGCAGTGGCGGCCTCCGAGGCGGTCTCCCGCGCCGAGCGCGTGCGCGGTGATCTGCAGACGAAGCAGGCCGACCTGCAGCTCCAGGCGATCCAGATCCGGGCGATCTACAAGTCCATGACCGGCAAGCAGCTCGCCGCGCTCCGCGGACCCACCTTCGACTTCGATCCGCGCCTGGTGCCCAGGGGCACCGCTGCCGGACTCGTCGCGGTTCAGGCCGCCCTGACCCGGATCGGTGATCCGTACGTGTGGGGCGCCACCGGACCCAACTCGTTCGACTGCTCGGGTCTCATGGTCTGGGCGTTCAAGCAGGCGGGCAAGACCATCCCGCGCTCGAGCGAGGCGCAGATGGGTGGCGGGCAATCCGTCGGCCGCGACGATCTGAAGCCGGGTGACCTGATCATCTACTACCCCGACGCGCACCACGTCGGCATGTACGTCGGCGACGGCTATGTCATCCATGCGTCGACCTTCGGCGTCCCGGTGAAGGTGGTGCCGATCGACGAGGCCGGCCCGTACAACTCCGCCCGCCGGTTCTAGTCCCCGGTGACCCCACGGCGCAGACGTGCCGGCCCGGCCTTGGCCGCTGTCGCCCTGACCGTTGTCGTGGCCACCGGATGCGGCACGGTCGGAATTCCGGGCGGGGGCTCGTCCACCGCACCCGCGTCGTCGACCACCGAGGTCAACGTCTACGAGCGTGATCGTGCCGCGGGGGTGACCCGACTGCTCGACTCGCTCACCGAGACCGTGCGCTCCGGCGATGTCCGGGCGATCGGCGCCCTGTTCGACACCGCCGCGACGCCGGCGTTCCGAAACAGATTCGTCACCGCGACCGGCACATTCGCGCCCCGCCGGTTCACGCCGCGGGACGGTCGTTCCGGGATCCTGCGGTTCGCGACGTTCACGTATCAGCTCGCGCCCACCGAAGAGGCGGAGGTGCTCGTCCCCGGCGACCTCCAGGAGCTCCTCGACGCCGGGGGCAGTTCGGACTCCTGGGTGGCGCCGGTGGAGCTGCGCTACGCGCTCGGCGGCGAGACCGCCCCGGGTATCGCGGAGTCCGAGGTGGTCGTCGGTACGCAGTTCGTGGTCGCCCGTCACGGCGACGAGTGGCGCCTCGTCGGCGACGCCGAGGCCCTGGGGCGCGAGCCGCCCCCGACGCAGATGTGGGAGCTGCCCGGACTCCAGGTCGCCGACACCGCCACGGCCGGCGGTACATCGGTGGTCGCGTCGTACCTCCGGACAGCGCCGACGGTGGCGACGCTGCGACGTGAACTGCCCGGGGCGGTCGACGCCGTCACCGCGTTCTGGGGTGGGTCCTGGGATCGTCGTGCCGTCGTCGTGGCGACCGCGACCGACGACCAGTTCACCGCACTGGTGCCCGGCGGGCGCGCGGCCACCGGCGCGGCAGCCGCCGCCACGGTGCACAGCACCGTGGACCTGGTGCAGCGCACCGCGACCGGTCAGCGGATCATCCTGACCCCGACGGCGCGGGAGCTCGCGCCTCCCACTCTCGCCGTCGTGCTCCGGCACGAGCTGACGCACGTCGCCGCCCGCACCTCCACCGCTCTCGACGCGCCGTTGTGGATCACCGAGGGCGTCGCCGAATATGTCGGCCGCAAGGGCACATACACGCGGTTCGCCGACGCCGCGCCCGATCTGACTGCGGCCGTGCGCACCGGTGCGCTCCCGGCGGGCCCACCCGCCGATCCCGACTTCGCGATGGACGGGCAGACTTCACTGGTGGCTTATCAGAGTGCGTGGTCGTTGGCCGCCTACGTCGCCGATCGATTCGACGAGGCCCACCTGAAGAAGATGTACATGGGTGTCGCGGCGTCGGCCGTGCCCGCGGCCCAAGACGCGGCGATCACCTCGACCCTCGGGCTGACGCGCGCCGAACTGATCACCGGCTGGCAGCGCTGGCTCGTCCGGCAGGTCGGCTGATGACCCGGACGTTGTTGCTCACCAACGATTTTCCGCCGCGGCCCGGCGGCATCCAGTCCTACCTGCAGAATCTGGTGGACCTGCTGCCGCCGGAGGACGTCGTCGTCTACGCGCCGCGCTGGCGCGGTGACTCGCACGAGGAGTTCGACGCGGCCGCCGAGTATCGCGTGTACCGGCACCCGACGACCCTCATGTTGCCCACGCCGTTCGTCGCCCGCCGCGCCGCCGAGATCGTGCGCCGGGAACAGATCTCGACGGTGTGGTTCGGGGCGGCCGCGCCGCTGGCCGTGCTGGCGCCGGCGATGCGCCGTGCGGGCGCGCAGCGGATCATCGCGAGCACGCACGGCCACGAGGTCGGGTGGTCGATGCTCCCGGGCGCGCGCCAGGTTCTCGGTCACATCGGTCGCCACTCCGACGTGATCACCTTCGTCAGCCGCTACACCCGCGGCCGGTTCGCGTCGGCCTTCGGTGCGCGGGCGGCGCTGGAACATCTGCCCCCGGGTGTCGACACCGAGCGCTTCGCCCCGGACCCGGTGCTGCGTCAGCAGTTTCGCGACCGTCTCGATCTGGGGGAGCGACCGACGATCCTCTGCCTGTCGCGGCTGGTGCCCCGCAAGGGTCAGGATGTGTTGATCCGCGCCCTGCCGCTGATCCGACGCACCATCCCCGACGCGACGCTGGTCATCGTCGGCGGTGGTCCCTACGCGAAGACCCTGCGCGACCTCGCCGCCGACACGGGGGTGGCGGGTGATGTCGTCTTCACCGGTTCGGTGCCCGCCGACGAACTCGCGGCCTACCACAACATCGCCGATGTGTTCGCGATGCCGTCCCGGACGCGGGGTCGTGGACTGGACGTCGAGGGGCTGGGCATCGTCTACCTGGAGGCGTCGGCGTCCGGCGTGCCCGTGGTCGCGGGTCTGTCCGGTGGTGCGCCGGAGACCATTGACGAGGGGGTCACCGGGACCGCCGTCGACGGCACCGACGTCGACGCCGTCGCCCTGGCCATCCTGTCGATCCTCTCCGATCGTGCGGCGGCGGCCGAGATGGGCCGGGCCGGCCGGCGTTACGTCGTCGAGAACTGGCAGTGGAGCCAGATGGCGGCCCGCCTGCGCCAGTTGCTCTGAGGGCAACCGGCGCCGGCGGACCACGCCGGCGGCGAGCTCACCGCTGGTAGATCGCCTCGATGTCGCCGGCGAACTTCTCCACGACGACATTGCGCTTGACCTTGAGGGTCGGTGTCATCTCGCCGGTCTCCTCGGTGAAATCGGTCGGCAGGATCCGGAACTTCTTGATGGCCTCGGAATGCGACACCGTCTTGTTGGCGAGGTCGACGGCCGACTGGACCTCGGCGCGCAGGTCGGCGTCGTCGGCGAGATCGGCGACCGTCGCGGACGCGGGCTTCCCGGTGCGTTCCTTCCACGCCGGGAACGCCTCGGGATCGATCGTGATCAGTGCGGCCACAAAAGGTTTCGCGTCACCGACGACGGTTGCCTGCGAGATCAGGGCGTTCGCGCGGATGACGTCCTCGAGTCCGGCGGGGGAGACGTTCTTGCCGCCGGCGGTCACGATCAGTTCCTTCTTGCGCCCGGTGATCGTGATGAATCCGTCGGCATCCACGGTGCCGAGGTCGCCGGTGTGGAACCAGCCGTCCACCACCGCGGACGCGGTGGCTTCCGGGTTCTGCCAGTACTCGGTGAAGACGACACCGCCGCGCAGCAACACCTCACCGTCGTCGCCGATTCGGACAGCGTTGCCCGACAACGGCTTCCCGACACTGCCGATCTTCGACGCCGACGGGGTGTTCACGCTGAAGGCGGCGGTGGTCTCGGTCAGGCCGTACCCCTCGAAGACGGGCACGCCGACGCCGGAGAAGAAGTGTCCCAGGCGGGCGCCGAGCGGAGCGCCGCCGGAGATCGCCATCTGACACTCGCCGCCGAGAGCGGCGCGGAGCTTCTTGTAGACGAGGGCGTCGAAGACGCCGTGCTTGACCTTCAGCGCCAGACCGACCTGCCCCTTCTCCGTCGCCTGCGAGTAGGCGATCGCGGTGTCGGACGCGGCGTCGAAGATCTTGCCCTTGCCGCCGTCGTGCGCCTTCTGCCGGGCGGTGTTGTAGACCTTTTCGAACACGCGCGGCACCGACAGGATGAGCGACGGTTTGAAGACGGCGAATTCGTCGACCAGGTTCGGGATGTCGCTGGTGTGTCCGACCTCCGCGCCGGCCTCGATGGCGACGAGCGTGATGGCGCGGGCGAGCACGTGGGCGAGGGGGAGGAACATCAGCAGACGCTTCTCGTCGCGCGCGATGACCTTGTCGAGGATGTCGCCGGCGAGGACCGCCCGCACCTCGGAGAGCATGTTGGCGTGGGTCAGTTCACAACCCTTCGGGCGTCCGGTGGTCCCCGAGGTGTAGATCAGGGTCGCCGGATCGGCGGCCTTGACGGTGGCCCGGCGGGCTGCGACCTCGTCGTCGTGGACGTCGGCGCCCGCCGCGACGAGTTCGTCGACGGCACCCGGCGCGTCGGTGCGGTCGATCTGGAAGACGGTGACCGGCGTGGCGAGGGAGTCGATGGACTCGAACTCGGCGCGATGACCGTCGTCTTCGAGGACGATCGCCACCGCGCCGGAATCCTGCATGATCCACTCGATCTGACCTGCGGAGGACGAATCGTAGATCGGGACGGTGATCGCGCCGGCCGACCAGATCGCGAAGTCGAAGAGGTTCCATTCGAGGCGGGTGCGCGACAGCAGTGCCACGCGGTCGCCGGGATTGACGCCGGAGGCGATCAGGCCCTTGGCGATCGCGGAGATCCGGGACGCGGCGTCGGCGGCGGTGACCGGCTCCCACCGGTCGCCCTGCTTGTGGCGGAACACGATGTGCTGCGGTGATCGCTCCGCCAGGCCGAAGATGATGTTCGTGCAGTTCTCGTCGTCGGCGATCGAGAACTTCGCGGGCACGCTGTACTCACCCATCGTGGTTACCCTCCAGTAGACATCAGTCACCGAATCGTATCCCCGCTGCTGAAACGGACTGATCGCGACGTCGGTTTCGGGTGCACTACCCTGCGCCGACGCGAGTATGTGAAGCTAGTGGGCGTGACGAGCATCCAGGTGGCCGACGAGGTCTTCGTCGCCGCGGCACCGCCGTCGGCAGCCGCCGTGATCGGCGACCCCGCCAACTGGCGCAAGTGGTGGCCGGACCTCCGGCTGGCGGTCACCGAGGACCGGGGCGAGCAGGGCGTGCGCTGGCGGGTCGAGGGTCCGGTGTCGGGGACGATGGAGATCTGGAACGAGGCGGTGCTCGACGGCTTCGTGCTGCACTACTTCCTCCATGCCGAGCCCACCGCCCCCCTGCCCGAGGACCCGCGAGCCCGGGCCGACGTGCTGGCCGAGGCCAACAAGCAGCGTCGGGTGACGGGCAAAGAGGTCTCCTTCGAGGTCAAACGACTGCTCGAGGACGGCCGTGTCGTCGGCGGCCCCGCTGCGGGCCACGACCGGGCTCCCGGACCGCACACGACCGCGACCGGGGCGCCGTGATGGCCGACCACACCGAACGCGACATCGTGATCGGCGCCGATGCCGACGCCATCCTCGCCGTCATCGCCGACTTCGAGCACTACCCCGAGTGGGTGACCGCCGCCCGCGAGGTCGAGGTGCTGCGCGCCGATGAGTCCGGCCGCGCCCTGGAGGTTCGCTTCGTCCTCGACGCCGGTGTCCTGCAGGACACGTATGTGCTTGCCTACGAATGGGATCCGAACACCACATCGGTCTCCTGGCGCCTCGTGTCGAGTGATCTGCAGAAGGATCAACGCGGCCGCTACATACTCACCCAGCAGGTTCCGGGATCGACGAAGGTGACCTATGAACTCATGGTCGATCTCCAGGTGCCGATGATCGGACAACTGAAGCGACGCGCCGAGAAGGCCATCACCGACGCCGCACTGAACGACCTCAAGAAGAGGGTCGAAGGCTGATCGATCTCACACCCATCCACGTGGTGCTCGGTCCGGGGGGTTCTGGTGTCTCCGCGATCGCAGCCGCCGGCGCGACCCGGCGTCCCGCCGCCAACCGGGCGACCCGCGCGGCGCCCCGATCGGGCCTCGCCGTCGCCGAACCCGACACGCTTCTCATCACCGTCGACCGCTGGTCGCCGGTGCATGACTGGGCGCGGGTGTATCGCCGGCCGGGTGAGCCCATCGTGGTGTCCAAATACCTGCACCTGCTGAGCCTCGATCGGCTGGACCTCACCGAACGCACGTGGTCGGCGTTCGCGGAGGTGCTCGAGCAGACGGTGAGCCGCAGCAAGACGATGCTTCCCGGGGTCGGCGTACTCGCGGGCATCGATGCCGCCGAGCTCACCGCACTGCCCGGGATCGACGACTTCCTCCTCCTGCGGCGTATCCGCGACGAGGCGGTCAGCGGCCGGTGGCAGCGGATCGTCGTCGACTGCTCCGGGTGTGGTGACCCGCTCCAATTCCTGCGTGGCGGAGCGGTTCTCAGCCAGGCGCTCAACCGGTTCTGGCCTCGGCACCGGCGTCTCGCGATGGCCGCCGAACGTCCGATGGTCGCCCAGCTGACGGCCGCGGTCGACGCCATCGACCGGGACTGCCTCGACATCGCCGAGCTGTTCGCCGACCCACACGCGGTCGCGGTACATCTCGTGCTCGCCGCCGACGACCGGAGCCGGCGGCTGACCGGGTATCACCTCGCCGCCGCCGACCTCATGGGATTGCCGCTGGCCTCGGTCCAGGTCAACGCGGGTGTCGGTGCCGAGTCGGCGGCCGAGATCGCCGACATGGTGCAGGCCGAACTCGCGGACGCCGTCGGCTCCCGATCCGTGCACGTCCAGGTGGTCGAGAAATCGGCCGACACGATCGATCGCATGGCCCGGCTGCGCAAGCTGTCGGTGACGTTGCCCGAGCCGCACGGCGTCCCGCGGGGGTCGGCCGCGGCCGAGGTCGAGGCGGGTCAGGGCCGCGTGGACGGGAGGCCGGCGGGCCCGGTGTACCGGTTGTCCTGGCCGCAGCGCCTGCCGGATCCGGACTCGCTGGCCCTGGGGCGCAGCGGAGACGACCTGCTGGTGACGATCGCGGGATTCCGTCATCCGGTGCGGTTGCCCTCGGTCCTGCGGCGATGCACGGTGGTCGACGCCGACTGGGACGGAGCGAGGCTGGGGATCCGGTTCGTCCCCGATCCGTCGGTCTGGCCCCGGTCGTAGAACCGATCCGATCAGCCCGCATGCATCGTCGACACCGCGAGTCGCTCCGACGACCAGCGGGAACGGCGATGGTGGAATGATCCGACCCGGTCGGGGTACGTTCGGAGACCGCACTGTTCGACCCGGCAGGGTACGGTGCCGATGACCCCGACGACAGACACGCGGGTGGGTGTACGCGCGGGGCCAGGAGAAGGGGTGAGTTCGCGATGGGCACGGACGACGAGACGTTCCGGCAGGCCGGTGACGGGTCCGCGCACGAGCGTCGAGACGGGCCCGCCGACCCGGTCCGTGACCTGCTGCTCGGGCTGGCCGCTCAGATCGACCACCTGGCCGCTCTCTTCGCGCCGGCTCCGCAGTCGGCCACTCCCGATGGTGGGGATGTGGGAGGCGCCCGGCCGGGGTTCGCGGCCCTCGTCGACGGTGGTCCGCTCGGACATGCGCTCTCCGGGGCATCGGGGGAGATCACCTCGCTGCTCGCGGAGATCGGTGACCTCGTCGCCCGGCTGATAGCGGCCGTCATCGCCGTGCTCGAGGCCATCGCCGAGGCGCTGCGCTCCTCGCCGACCTCATCCGCGACCCCGCGCCAGTACGAGCCGATCGCGGTGCGGGTCAACGTGGCGGCAACCGATCGCGACGCCGGGTCGCCGCGCCCGACCGCACCGCGCCCGACCTCACCGCGCCCGACCGCACCGCCCCCCGCATCCGGCCCCGGGCAGGAGAACTGATGGGCGACTTGACGATCGGCATCGACATCGGCGGCACCAGCGTGCGTGCGTCGGTCGTCGACGACCGGGGGACGATGCTCGACACGCTCCGCGCGCAGACCCCGCCCACCGCGGACGCGCTCGAGCACTGCCTGGACCGGCTCGTCGGCGAGTTGACGTCGCGGTGGGACGCCAAGGCCGTCGGGCTCGCGATCGCCGGTTTCCTCACCACCGACCGCCGGATCGTCCGGTTCGCGCCGCACCTGCCCTGGCGTGAGGCGCCGGTGGCCGAGGAGATGACCAGGCGCGTCGGCATCCCGGTCTTCGCCGAACACGACGCCAACGCCGCGGCGGTGGCCGAATGGCGGTTCGGGGCCGCCGCGCGCGGACACAACACCGTCGTGCTGGCGATCGGTACCGGAATCGGCGCGGGATTCGTCATCGATGGGGAGATCTACCGCGGAAGTTACGGTGTCGCACCGGAACTCGGACATCTCACGATCGTCCCGGACGGGCGTGCCTGCGCCTGCGGCAAGCGCGGCTGCTGGGAGCGGTACTGCAGCGGAACCGCCCTGGTGGACACCGTGGTGGAGTTGCTCGCCGACGGCGATTGGGGACGAAGCCAGCTGGCGGCCGACGTCGCGGCCGATCCCGGGTCGTTGACCGGCCGTCGCGTCGCCCGCGCCGCTGCGGACGGTGACGCCGTGGCGTTGGCGGCGTTCGGGCGGTTCGCGACGTCGCTGGGCCAGGGGCTCGCGATGATCGCCGACATCTTCGACCCCGACCTCATCGTGCTGGCCGGCGGCGTCGGCGCGGCGTCGGGCCTGTTCCTCGACGAGGCCCGGGAACACTATGCCCGGCAGGTCACCGGCGCCGGACACCGCCAGCTCGCTCGCATCCGCGGTACCCAACTCGGCGAGACCGCAGGCGTCGTCGGCGCGGCAGAGGTTGCGCGCCAGGCGATCCGGTCGACCGACCGCACCCTGACCGAACCCGGGCCCGAGTCGCGTCCGGCCTCCGGACTCTGAGTGCTTCGCACGGCCTGCCGATCCTGGCCGGACGGTAGAGTTCGACGCGGGTAAGGTCTTGGCGTCGGGGCACCCGGTGCGTTCCGCGGTCTCCGCGGGGCGATCGGCCGGCGGGAAATCATCGGGTCGGTGTGCGCGGCGAGGAGAATCTCATGTGGTACTGGGCGTTCAAGTACATCTTTCTCGGCCCGATCCTGCGGGTCCTCGGTCGGCCGACCATCGAAGGGCACGAGAACATCCCGACCGACGGCCCGGCGATCCTGGCCAGCAACCACCTCGCGGTGATGGACAGCTTCTTCCTGCCACTGATGGTGGACCGCCGGATCTACTTCCTCGCCAAGAGCGAGTACTTCACGGGCACCGGCCTCAAGGGCGGATTCCAGCGCTGGTTCTTCACCGCCGTCGGTCAGATCCCCATCGACCGGTCCGGCGCCCAGGCGGCGGAGGGCGCACTCACCGCCGCGCGCCGCCAGCTCGACAAGGGCAAGCTGATGGGGATGTACCCCGAGGGCACCCGGTCGCCGGATGGACGCCTCTACAAGGGAAAGACCGGCCTCGCCCGGCTGGCCATGGACACCGGGGTGCCGGTGATCCCCGTCGCGATGATCGACACCCACAAGTTCAACCCGCCCGGCAGCATTCTCCCGCGGCCGACCCGGGTCGCGGTGCGCATCGGCAAGCCCCTGGATTTCTCGCGCTACGAGGGCATGGAGGGCAACCGCTACATCGAACGCGCGGTCACCGACGAGATCATGTACGAGCTGATGCAGCTCTCGGGTCAGCAGTACGTCGACGTCTACGCCGCGAGTCTCAAGAACCAGGCGCCGCCGGTCGAGCCGCCCGCTGCCGACGCCGCCTGACTGCTCAGCCGGCGTCGCCCACCCGGGTGCCGTCGAGGACGGCGCACAGGTCGGGAATCCAGTCGCGATCCGCCGGCACGATCTCGGCGGTGTCGAAGAGCCGTAGCTCGTCGGCGGAGAACCAGCGCACGTCCAGGTGCTCGAGTGCGGTCGGGGTCCCGGACCGCAGGCGGGCGAGGTAGGCGTGCAGGGTCAATCCACCCGGCAGCGCGACGGGGGAGCCCACGGCCCCCAGCGGTTCGACCTCGGCGCCGAGTTCCTCGCGGATCTCCCGGACCAGCGCGGCCGCATGCGTTTCCCCGGATTCGACCCGGCCACCGGGCAGTTCCCACCGGCCGGCGAGTTCGGCCGGACGTGACCGCTGGGCGAGAAGCAACCGACCGTCGACGATGATCGCGGCGGCGACCACATCGGGCGGTCGGGAGTCGCGCGGATCGTCGCGTGCGGCGCGGGTCGCGATCATCCAGGCGAAGGTGACGAAGGTGGCGACCGGCCACGCGGCTCCGAAGATCGCCTCGAGTGTCGCCGGGGGCTCGGGACCGTACTCGATGGTGATCCGCAGAAGCCACGGGATGCCGAGCCCGGCGACCGCCACCCACATCGCGAGTACGACTCGTGCGCCCCGACGCCGTGACCCGGCGCCGTGGACGAGCCAGATCGCCAGCGGGATGACCCACACCCAGTGATGGACCCACGAGATCGGCGAGATCAGGAGCCCGAAGAACTGCACCACGAGGAGGATGCCCAGTGCGTCGGAGACCGCCCGCCAGGCGAACACGGCCACCAGGACCGCGACCAGGACGCCGATCATCCAGATCCAGCCCGTCCCGACGTCGAAGCCGACGAAGCGGGACAGGGTGCCACGCAGGCTCTGGTTGATCACCGCCTCGACCGGGCCGATGCGCTCGGCGTCGCCGAACAGGGTGCCGTAGTAGGTCCGGGTGACGTCCGGGAAGAGCAGCAGGCAGCCGAGGACCGTGAACACGAAGGCAGCCGCGGCGGCCACCGCACCCAGGGGCTTGCGGGCTGCCAGATACCAGAGACCCGAGATGGCCGGGGTCAGCTTGATACCCGCCATCAGACCGATGAGCGCACCGCCGGCCAGTACCCCCCGGTCGCTGCGCGCCCAGGTCACCGCCAGCAGGGTGCCCAGCATCAGGAAGACGTTGATCTGGCCGTAGTCGAGGGTGACCCGCACCGGCTCACACCAGATCGCGGGCGCGGTCCACAGGGCGGCCACGGCGTAGACGTCGGTGGTCGACCCGCACAGGCGCAGGGCGAGTACCACGCACGCATACAACGCGCCGAAGGTCGCCAGCTGCCAGCCGATCGCCACCAGATCCCACGGTACGAGGGACAGCGGGTACAGCACGACGGCCGCGAACGGCGGATAGGTGAAGGGCAGCGCGAAGTCGGTCTCACCGGCGTAGGTGAAGACATAGAGCGACCCGTCGGCGAGACCCGCCGAACCGTCGCGGTAAACGTGCAGGTCCACGAAGTTCCTGCCGTTCACGGTCAGCGTGTCCCAGACGAGCCGCGCGATGATCGACGCCGCCAGGAGAGCGGTCGCCAGCACAGACCTGGAGCGCACGAAATACCAGGGTAGACAGGCAGAGGGCGGTATGGCGAAACGGTGCGCGGTGCGCGGGTCGGTGCGCGGGTGTGTGAATACTTGACCCATGCGCTTCTTCTACGACTCGGAGTTCATCGAGGACGGCACCACCATCGAGTTGGTCTCGATCGGGGTCGTCGGTGAGGACGGCCGCGAGTTCTATGCGGTGTCGACCGATTTCGATCCCGGCCGGGCGGGGGACTGGGTGCGGGCCAACGTGTTGCCGAAGCTGCCGTCGCCGTCGTCCTCCGCATGGCGGGACCGCCGCCGCATCCGCGAGGATCTGCTCGAGTTCCTCACCGCGGACGGCACCGACATCGAGCTGTGGGCCTGGGTGGGTGCCTACGACCACGTGGTGCTCTGCCAGCTGTGGGGTCCGATGACCGCGCTGCCGCGGGAGATCCCGCGCTTCACCCGCGAGTTGCGACAGCACTGGGAGGCCGCTGGTCGTCCGGCGCTTCCGCCCACACCGTCGGATGCGCACGACGCGCTGAGCGACGCCCGCCACAACCTGCGCCGCTGGGAGGCCATCGAGAAGGCTCGCGTCTGACCCGCGGACGGGTCGTCGGCCGCGTCTCCTTTACCCTGGACGGGTGGTGAACTGGACCGTAGACGTGCCGATCGACGAGCTCCCCGAGCTCCCTCCGCTACCGGGTGATCTCCAGACGCGTTTCGACGACGCGCTCAGCCGCCCGGCCGTGCAACAGCCGAGCTGGCCGGCCGACGAGGCGCGCAAGATGCGTACCGTCCTCGAGTCGGTTCCACCGATCTGCATGCCCGCCGAGGTCCAGACGCTCGCCGCGCAACTGGCCGACGTCGCCGAGGGGCGCGCGTTCCTGCTTCAGGGCGGCGACTGCGCGGAGACCTTCGCCGACAACACCGAACCGCACATCAAGGGCAACATCCGCACGCTGCTGCAGATGGCCGTCGTGCTGACCTACGGCGCCAGCATGCCGGTCGTGAAGGTCGCGCGGATCGCGGGCCAGTACGCCAAACCGCGATCGTCCGACACCGACGCCCTGGGTCTGCCCTCCTACCGCGGCGACATGGTCAACGGGTTCCCCGCGGACGCGGCGGTGCGGGCACACGATCCGTCCCGTCTGGTGCGGGCGTACGCGAACGCGGCCGCCGCGATGAACCTCGTCCGGGCTCTCACGCAGGCCGAGGCGGACCTGACGCGGGTGCACGACTGGAACCGTGAGTTCGTGCGCACGTCACCGGCCGGCGCGCGCTACGAGGCGCTCGCGTCGGAGATCGACCGCGGTCTGCGGTTCATGGACGCATGTGGCGTCACCGACTCGAATCTGAACTCCGCCTCCATCTTCGCGTCGCACGAAGCGCTCGTCCTCGACTACGAGCGCGCCATGCTGCGTCTGGCCGACGACCCCGACGGGCCGGGCAAGGTCCTCTACGACCTGTCGGCCCACTTCCTGTGGATCGGCGAGCGGACCCGCCAGCTCGACGGTGCGCACATCGCCTTCGCCGAACTCGTGAACAACCCGATCGGGGTGAAGATCGGGCCCACGACGACCCCGGAGCAGGCCGTCGAATACGTCGAGCGGCTCGATCCGCACAACGTGCCGGGGCGGCTCACGCTCGTCGCGCGGATGGGCAACGGCAAGGTCCGCGACGTGCTGCCGGCGATCGTCGGCGCCGTCGAGGCGACCGGACACAAGGTCATCTGGCAGTGCGATCCGATGCACGGCAACACCCACGAGGCGTCGACCGGTTTCAAGACCCGGCACTTCGATCGCATCGTCGACGAGGTGCAGGGCTTCTTCGAGGTCCATCGCGCGCTGGGCAGCCATCCCGGCGGCGTCCACGTCGAACTGACCGGTGAGGACGTCACCGAGTGTCTCGGTGGCGCACAGGAGATCTCGGACCTCGATCTCGGCGGGCGCTACGAGACCGCCTGCGATCCTCGTCTCAACACCCAGCAGTCGCTCGAGCTCGCCTTCCTCGTCGCGGAGATGCTGCGCGGCTGAGCCTTCGCTCGCACCTCGGTATCTGCGGTCTGGCGGCCGTCGTGGACCACTGAAGAACTCCGCTCCCTGAGGAGGCCGGAGCCTGCGGAGGCCGTCACGAAGGGTCGTGGCGAGATGCGTCGCCAACCCTTCGTGACGCGCCCTCCGCAAGCTCCGGGCGCTCCTCAGGGAGCGGTGGATCAGCAGATCTCTCGGTGCGGTTCTTTCGGATCAGGGAGCAGAGAACTCGGCCACTCGCACCGCAGGCGAGCAGCGAGTCAGCCGATCGCGAGGAACGTGCTGCCGACCCAGAAGCCGAGGGCGCCGAGTCCCGCGGTGAGCAGCAGCACGACGACGATCCACATCAGGGCGCCCAGGCGGCTGCCGCCGATGAGTTCGGGCTCCACGGCCTCGGGCCGAGCGGTGCGGCGGGTCACGGGACGCGGCGACGGTGCGAGGTCCTCGCGTTCGGCCGCCGGTTGCTCGACCGGGGTGTCGTTCGCCTGCCGTACCGGCTCGGACGCCGGGGTGTGCGGACCCGGCACCGACTGCACCCGCGTGCCGTGCCCGCCGGGATCCGGACCCCGGTAGCGGGACACCGTCTGTCGCTCGGCCGACCGGCGGGGCGCCGGCACCGTGAACGGCGGGAGATCGAGTTCGTCGGCGACGCCGAGGAGCGCCCGCTGCATGTCGAAGCCGTCCACATACCGGTCGGCGGGGTTGCGTTCGGTCGCGCGCAGCACGATCTCGTCGAACTCCTCGGGCACCCCCGCGATCACGTCACCGGGCGCCGGCACATCGAAGCTGAGTCGCTGGTAGGCGAGCGCGAGGGGCGAGTCGCCGGAGAAAGGTGTTCTGCCCGTGAGGAGTTCGAACATCATCACACCCATGGAATAGACGTCGCTGCGCGCATCGGCGTGGGTGGACTCGACCTGCTCGGGAGAGAGGTAGGCGGCGGTCCCGAGGATCACGCTCGCCGAGGTCACCCCCGCCTCGGCGACGGCGCGCACGAGCCCGAAGTCGGCAACCTTGACCTCGCCCTCGTCCGAGATGAGCACGTTCTCGGGTTTCACATCGCGATGGACCAGGCCCGCGGCATGTGCGGTGCCGAGTCCGCCCAGTACCGGCGCGGCCACCGCGACGACGGCATGGGGCGGCATCGGGCCGCGTTCGCGCAACAGTTCTCGCAGACTGCCCCCGTCGACCAGTTCCATCACCAGGAAGGCGATGCCGTTGTCGATGCCCTGGTCGTAGACGGCGACCAGCCCGGGGTGCTTCAGGCCGGCGACCGCACGCGCCTCGAACTCGAAGCGGCGGAGGAACTGTGGGTCACCGGAATAGCGGGAGTCCATCACCTTCACCGCGACGTCGCGCCCCAGCCGCAGGTCGACCGCGAGATACACCGCCGACATCCCGCCGCGCGCGATGGGCGCGTCGATCCGGTACCGGTCCTCCAGGACGGTCCCGAGCATCGTGTCGACGGGGGAGTTCACGCTGCCGAATCTACCTGCCGCCCGGGCCGGTCGAGAGCATCGGCACGATGCCGAGACCGACTGCGTTGCCGCCGGGCCTTCGCGGGTCTCGTTCGGCCGGTTGTCTCGACCCGACGGTTTCTCCCGCTCCCGACGACCGGTTACCCTTTCGACGTGGGTTCCCTACCGTTGTCGCCTGACACTCTGCCGTCCGACACCGAGTTCCTGTCGATCGACGATGTCGCCGGCCGTCTCGGGGTGTCGACCAACCGAGTGCGCACACTCATCCGTGACCATCATCTGCTCGCGGTCAGCCACGATGGCCACCCGGCGATTCCGGCTCTGTTCGTGGACGAGGACGGCGTCGCCAAGCATTTCTACGGACTCGTGGCGGTCCTGATCGACGGCGGTTACACGCGCGACGAAGTGATGGAGTGGCTGTTCACCGAGCAGGAAGATCTCGGTCTCCACCCGGCAGCTGCGTTGCACACGGATTTCGCCCGCGAGATCATCCGCCGGGCGCAGGCCCAGGCTTTCTGACCGACGCCCCGGCCTCGAATTCCCTGGCCTCGAATTCCCCGGCGCGCGCCGACTTCTCCACCCCGGACTCCGCGATGGCATCCGATGCAGGAGCGCTCTCACCGGCCGGGGTCGCACCCCACGCCCACCTCCCGAACCGGCCCAGCCGCAACGGGTCCCGATGGGACAGCGACCACGCCGCCAGGCCCGCGAGTGCCGCGGCCAGCGCCACCTCGACGGGCTTGTAGAAGACGATCGCGTCGTCGGGCTGGAAGACGATCAGCAGGAAGGTCGACGCGCCGACGACCGTCGCCCGCACCCACATCGGCAGGTCGAAGGCGACCGCGATCACCAGCACCCAGGTGTAGTACCAGGGCAGCGTCGACGGTTCGAGCAGCAGCACGGCCAGCATCGCCCAGGCCATCCCGGCCACCGCATCCCGTGCGTCGTGTCGATGTCGCCACCACACCGCGACGAGGGTCACCGCGAGAACGACCGAACCGATCGCCCGGGTGACCTCCAGAACCGGTTGCAGGTTGAGTGCGACGAAGGGCGCCGCGATCAGGGTGACGAGATGGGCGGCGAGGGTGGGGACGGTGAACCAGTTGATGATGACGTCGGCCCACCCCAGACCGGTGAGCCAACCGAGTCCCAGACCGATCGCCAGGGTCCACACCCCGAACACCGCGACCGCGATGCCGACGATCGACGCGAACACCGTCACCACGTCGCGGGATGTCACCGGTCGACGAGAGCGGATGTGCGACAACCAGATCCACAAGACGAACGGCAGCGCGATCCCGGCGGTGATCTTGATCGACACGGCAAGCGCCAGGACCGACGTACCCCACACATGCCGGCCGTCGACCACCAGGACGATCCCGGTCACGAGCACGCCCATCATGAGCAACTCGACGTGCGGGCCCGCCACGAGGTGGATCAGGACCATCGGATTGAACAGGGCCAGCCACAGCCCGGCCTGGGGTGAGGCCCCGAACCGTTCGGCCAAGCGCGGGATCGCCCAGAGCGCCAGAAACAGTCCGGGCAACAGCACGAGCCGGATGGCCAGCACGCCGATGATCGCGTGATCGCCGGTGATCTCGGTGACCACGCGCAGCATGCCCATGAAGAAGGGGCCGTAGGGAGCCGTTGTGGTCGCCCACACCTGCGCCATGCTGTCCACGAGTGGGCCCGGTAGGTGGGCGGGACCGTCCGCGTACGGATCGAAGCCTGCGCCGAACACGGCGCCCTGCGCCAGGTAGGCGTAGACGTCGCGGGAGTACACCGGCACCGCCACGAGGAGTGGGGCGGCCCACACCAGTACCCACCGACTCAACGTCCGGGTCGATGGCGCGGGAGCAGCGCGGGAGAAGATCCGACGCCCCAGTCGGACCCAGCCGAACACCATGAGGAAGACGCCCAGCCAGAACAGGGTGCCGAAGACGTTCTTCCCGTGTCCGTAGGTGATCCAGCTCAGACCCAGATCGGACAGGACGGTCGAGTTCCGCGGCGGGTCGCCGACCCCGAAGCTGCCGAGGCAGACGAGCACGGAACCGATGGCGCCGAGGATCAGATCGAACCGGCCGGTCGAGCCGCGCTCGGCCCGTGTCACGGGAGCGTTCACGCCTCGCGGTGCGCGACGCGATGTGCGACCGCGATCAGCTCGGTGCGGATGTCGGCGCCGATGTCGGCGGCGTCGAGTGCGGACAGCGCCGACCCCAGCAGCTCGTCGATCGAGTTCTCGACTTCGGCCACCGCGCCCACCTCGACGAAAATGCCACGCGCGGAGTTCAACTCGTCATCGTCCAGGGCGCGCCCGAGGTGGGAGCGCAGACGCGCGCCGAGCGCCGGGTCGGCCGCGTCGGCTCGTTGCAGGGCGATCGCGAGCAGTGCCGTGCGTTTGCCGGAGACGAGATCGTCACCCGACGGCTTCCCGGTCCGTTCCGGATCACCGAACACACCGAGCAGGTCATCGCGGAGCTGGAATGCGACGCCGAGATCGTGGCCGATGGACCGCAGGCCCGACACGAGATCGTCGGACGCACCGGCCAGCCGCGCGCCCAGTTCGAGGGGCCGCGCCACGGTGTAGGCGGCGGTCTTGAACTCCATCACGCGGTAGGCGGCCTCGGTCGAGTCGTCGCCGCCGGCCTCGTTGACGATGTCGAGGAACTGCCCGCCGAGGACCTCGGTCCGCATCGCCGCCCATGTCGCGCCCACCGCGGCGGGCAATGGGCGGCCGCCGTCCTCGATGGTCGATCCGTCCCTGCCGGTCGCGCCGACCTTGCTGCCGGTTGAGCCGACCCTGCTGCCGGTTGAGCCGACCCTGCTGCCGGTCGCGCCGACCTTGCTGCCGGTTGAGGTTGTCGAAACCCCCGGCCGATGACCGTGAACCAGGTCGTCCGCCCAGGCGAGCGCGAAGTCGCCGGCGAGGATCGCAGCGGCGACACCGTGCGCGCCGGGGTCCCCGGCCCACTTCGCGCTCTCATGGCGCGACTCGAATTCGCGGTGCACCGTCGGAAACCCGCGACGGGTGTCGGACCGATCGATGATGTCGTCGTGGATGAGGGCGCAGGCCTGCACGAGCTCGAGTGCGGCGCAGACCCGTAGTGCGTCCCGCGGGCCGGGTGCATCGTGTCCGGCGACCGTGCGGTCCGACGACGATGTCCCGCAGCGCCAGCCGGCAAAGGCGAAGACCGGCCGGATGCGCTTGCCGCCCCGCAGGACGAAATCCCGGATCAGTTCGGCGGCCTCGCCGACCACCGGCGCGATCGCGGCGGTGGCGGGCACCGCGTCGGCGAAGAAGGCCCGCAACTCGGCCTCGACGGCGCCCGGGACCGCATCGAGCGAGGTGGGCGTGGGGATCGTGGAGGTCACCCTGCCAGGCTATGCGACCAGCTCCGTACACTGTGCGAGTGACCCCAACCGCTCCCGCACCCTCGATCGTCGAACGTCTGGCCGCTCCGCACCGCGGCCCGGTCCCGTTCTCCGTCGAGTTCTTCCCACCGCGTGACGCCGAGGCCGAGTCCCGGCTCTGGCGGGCGGTGCGCATCTTCGAGCGGTTGTCCCCGGCGTTCGTCTCGATGACCTACGGCGCCGGCGGTTCCACCCGGGACCGCACCGTGCGCATCACCGGCGAGCTGGCCGCACAGACCACTCTGCTGCCGGTGGCCCACCTGACCGCGGTCAACCACAGCGTCGCGGAACTGCGGGCGCTGGTCGGCGCCTACGCCGACCAGGGCATCACCAACATCCTCGCGCTGCGCGGCGATCCGCCGGGCGATCCGCTCGGCGAGTGGGTCGCCCATCCCGACGGGGTCGAGTACGCCGAACAACTGGTCCGGCTCATCGACACCCTGGGCGACTTCCACGTGGGAGTGGCGTCGTTCCCGGAGACCCATCACCGGTCGCCCGACATCGATCACGACACCCGCACGCTGGTCGACAAGTTGCGCGCCGGTGCCGAGTACTCCATCACCCAGATGTTCTTCGACGTCGAGCACTACCTGCGGCTGCGCGATCGGGTCGCCGCCGCCGACCCCGAGCAGGGACTCAAACCGATCATCCCGGGCATCATGCCGGTGACCTCACTGGCCACCGCGCGGCGGATGGTCGAGCTGTCGGGTTCGGTGATCCCGCCCGACGTCGAGGAACGCTTCGCCAAGGCGGCCGGGAACGGTGCCGAGGAGGATCGCGCGTCGGTCCGTGCCGTCGGCATCGACTTCGCCACCGAGATGGCGCAGCGCCTCGTCGCCGAGGGCGCGCCGTGCCTGCATTTCTGCAGCCTCAACTTCGCCAAGGCCACGACCGAGGTCCTGGGCCGTCTCGGCGTGGACGTCGACGCCGCGCTGCACGTTCCGGCCTGAGCGGGGAGACCCGGCACGCCGGACCGGTGTTGACGCCGGACCGGCTGCCGAATCACGTCCCGGCGGAGGGCTTCCGGTCCGTGGCGGGCGGTGTCGGTGACGCACCTGCTGCGGGATCGGCGGCTGCGGCGAGTCCCTCGCCCGAGATCGTCGACGGTGCGGACTTCGTCGGTACCGGCCGTCCGGGGCGTGGTCCGCGGTATCGCTTGCTGTAGGCGATCCGGACGATCACCAGGACCACCACGACGCACAGCAGGGCGACGAACCACGACCAGCTGCTGACCGCGGCGGTCGCCGGGTCCGGGTAGGTGGCGTCGGCGCTGAAGTCCGATGGTTCACCGGGTGCAGGCGTCCAGGTCACGGTCGATTCCCCGACCTGTTCACCGTTCGTCGCCGTCACCGGACCGCCGAAGGTGACGGTCAGCTGGACGTAGTCGCGTTCCGGGACGAGCTCGGTCAGGTCGGTGTCACCGCGGAATCGCACGACCTCGCCGCTGCGCTTGGCGGTGAGGTCCATCGTCAGCGAGGTGTCGCCGTAGGCGTCGGCCACGATGTCGCCGAGTTGGGCGAACTGACCTGCCGTCAGATCACTGAACGTCGCTCGCGAGCCCACCCGGGTGGCGGGATCGTCCTCGTCGGGATTCCCGTCCGCACCCGCGTCATCGTTCCCGGCGGTCTCGGAGGGGGAGGAGGATTCGGATTGGGCCGGGCTCTCGGGTCCGGCGCCGGGAGTCGACGACGGCGCGTCGGGTCGCTCGGGCACCTGTCGGTAGTCGGTCACCGAGACCTGCCCGGCCATCGACTCGGGGAGATCGAACTGCGGTGTCCCGCGCGGATTGTCCGGGGTGGTCGCGACGACCACGCTCCCCGAGTAGCGATCACCGACCGTCGTCGACCGCTCGAGACAACCGGCCATCAACGGGGACAGGGCGACGAGGGCGACGGCCACCGCGGACGGCAGCAGGCGCCGGGCCCGACGGGGTTCGGCTGGGCGGGACTCGGGCGCACCCGGTACGGGATTCGACGAACGCACGGTGCTCATCGTGCCAGACCTCGACGGAAGCGCGGGGCACCCATCGTGCCGCGCCGCGTCGGGTCTCCCGGCCACCCCGATGTCGAACCACCCGGCCCGGACACCGCCCACCGGCCCACGGCGGCAGATCGCGGTCGGCGGTCGCCCCGAGGGTTCTTGTCCAGGGCGCTTCTCGGGTCGGACGGTCGGTGAGTCAGGATCGGCGGCCGAACCCCCGGCGCCCGCGCCGCAGAGCCGACTGGGCGGCGATGTACCCGCTGGCGCCGGTGACACCCCCACCGGGGTGTGTCGACGCGCCGGCGAGGAGCAGCCCGTCGGCGCCGGGCACCCGGTGGCCCGCGAGGTCGGGGGTCGGGCGCCACATGAACATCTGGTCGATGGACATCTCGACGTGCATGATGTTGCCGCCGATCAGACCCAGCTCGTCGGCGAGGTCCCGCGGTGTCTGGATGTACCGGTGTGCGATCGACTCGGCGAATCCGGGTGCATGGCGGTCGACCTCGTCGCAGACGGCCTTCGCGGCCCGGTCGGCCGCGGCGGGCCAGTCGCCCTCGGCCAGCCGGTACGGATGCCACTGCGCCCACAGGTTGATGACGGAACGGCCCGGCGGAGCGAGTGTCGGATCGATCGCCGAGTAGCTCATCGCGACCACGGCGGGACGCGGCGGGAGCTCGCCCACCGACGCCGCGGCGTGGGCCCGGGTGAGGTGGGCGCGGTCGGTGACGAGCAGTCCGAGAGCCGAATGGACACCGTGCTCGGGCAGGTCGTCCGGCAGATCCCGGTAGGCGGGCAGACTCGTCGTCCCCAGCCGTACCGCCATACCGATCCCGCTGCCGACGACGATGGCGCGTCGCCACCGGTCGATGGTGCCGGCGTCGTAGCCGCCGGCGGCGAGGAGATCCAGCGTCGTCAGCACGTGGCAGGCGCTGATGATGGTGCCGGCACAGCGGGTTTCGCCGCTGCGGGTGAGTACTTGCCAGTGGTCGCCGCAGCGCCCGATGGAGACCGCGGGGTCGCCGCACGAGACGATGCCGCCATCGTGGTCGATCCGGTGTACGAGTGCGTCGGTGAGGGCACCGCTGCCCCCGATCGCGCGGCCGGGTGGAATCCGGTGCATGAGTGCGGCGAAGCCGACCATCGGTGCGGTCCCCGGTGCACTCATCGGCGGCCCGGACTGCGCGCCGAACCACGCGAGTCCGGCCTTGAGCTGTTCGGAGTCGAAGTACTCGTCGAGAAGCGAGTCGCCCGAGGCCATCAACTCGGCGGTGAGGTTCAGCACCCGGCCGCCCCGCCGGCCGAGGAATCCGGTGCGCGCCGTGGTCGCGGTGTCGCCGAGCCCGCCGAAGGCCCGGCCGAACCGACCCATCGTCGCCGGTTGGTAGAACGCATCCATGACCGCGCGGGCACGTGGTGTCCACGTGGCGACGAATCGGCGGTAGGCGGCGGCATCGGCTGCACCACAGGCATTCTCGATCGACGCGCAGGTCGCGTCGAGGTCGGTGCGGAAGACGATCGGCGGGGCCGTCCCGGTCGCCGGGACGAAGGCCCACGGATCGCAGTCGACGTACCGCAGACCGTGTGCGGCCAGCTCGAGGTCGTCGAGGACGGGGGAGTGACGGATCATCAGGTGCGACGACGACCCGCGGTCGACCCGGTGCCCGGGGAACCGTTCGACGGTCGAGACGGCGCCGCCGGGGATCTCGTCCCGCTCGAGGACCTCCACCTCCCGTCCGGCCTGTGCCAGATAGGCCGCGGCGATCAGCCCGTTGTGGCCCCCGCCGATGATGACGGCGTCGCGCCGGGTTCCGTGCATGTCAGCTCCCGGCTTCGGCGCGCCGGGCCGCGGTCGGCGGTTGTAGTTCGAGGGGGAGCGGCCGTCCGAGGAAGGCGAACGGACGGGGGTCGCCGGTGAAGGTGAAATGACGCAGGACGTCGGTGAAGCCCATCCGCCGGTACAGCGACCAGGCCCGGTTGTCCTCGGCAGGGATCTCCGGGGTCGAGAGGAGTACGTGACGTTCGGGCCGGTCGGCGAGGAGTCGCGCGAGCAGCCACTGGCCGATTCCTCGTCCCTGGGCGGTGGGGTGCACGTGCAATTCGGTGAGTTCGAAGTAGTCGCGGGCGATCGCCTCGATCGTCTCGGGCGGCCGGCCGGTCTGACGGAGTCCGAGTCGCAGCTGCTGGTTCCACCATTGGCCGGTCGCGCCCGTGTATCCGTAGGCGATGCCGACCAGCAGGTCGTCGGGCCCGATGCCGACCGGCGGACCCACCCGACGGCGCGCGGCAGGCATGGTCCGCGCCTCGTAGGGACTCACGGTCTCGACCGCTCCCACTGCGCGCCATCCGGGCCGGCCGATGTGCTCACGCCAGAGCCCGGCGCGGTGGATCTCGGTACCGCGCGGATAGTTCATCGCGGTCACGTAGATCTCCAGTGCGGGCTCGAGCCAGGCCCGGGCGTCCTGGCCGGTCAGGCTCACCAGGCGGATCGTCAACGGACTCCCGTTCTCCTCGTCGTCGTTCTTTGTGTAGTCGTTCTCTGCGTCGTCGGTGTCTGCGTCGTCGTCGGCCGCGTATGAGTCGCTCGGCATCACCGACGGCGCACCGCCCTCTGGGGTGGATACCGGCGCCGGACACTTCCGGGAATTGTCCTATCGATGATGCACACTCGGCAGGAATCGGGTCGCGGGTGGTGGCGTTGTACAGGCCGGCGGTGGGTTCGGGTCACAGATGTCTTGAACACCGACGCTGGGCTAGCTATATTGAACGTGTCGAACGGATGTTCGATGAATGTGCCTCCGCAAGCTGTTCGCGTTCATCCACGACACGGTCCGGCGGCGGACGAGGGAAGCGTCTGCCGCCGGACACAACGACCACACGCACGAGGAGGAGGACGGCATGGCCAGGAGTCGCAGCGCCACAGCTCTCACCCACGGGGCACCCGTCGATCCGGTGATGGTCGGCCGCGCCCGCGATCTCCTCGAGCGCGCACACCTGCTCCTCGACAACGCTGACGGCGTCGACGACGGCGCCGAACGTTTTCGACAGCTGTATCTGGTCGCCCTCCGCGCATCGGGTGCGGCCCTGGCCGTCCACGAGCCGATCGGCACGGTCCGGCGCAGGACGTCGACCTCGAACGCGTGGACACGCATCGGCATGGTCGCACCTGAGCTGGCGCCCATCGCCGCGCGGTTCGCGGCGCTCTCGCCGGTCCGGATGAAGATCGAGTCCGGCATCATCCGCACGGTCGACCCCGACAGCGTGGCCGGAATGCGTCTGCTCGTCCTCGATTTCCTGCGCCAGGTCGAGACGATGGTCATCGCCTACGAGCAAGGAAAACTCGGTTTCGAGGCCCCTCAGATCGGCGCGACAGCGTGAATCGGGCCACACTTTGCCGTATCTCGCACCGGCCGGTCATCCGCAACGGCGAGTAATGGTGGTCGCGGTCGGTTTCACCTCGTATCATGGGACGATATAGGCGCAGACGCCTTTCCGGTCGCGGGTGACCTTCGTCGGCGTCGCGGATCAGTGAGAAGGAGGGTCGGTGCCACTTTCGGAGCACGAGCAACGCATGCTCGAACAAATCGAGAGCGCGCTGTACGCGGAAGACCCCAAGTTTGCGTCCAGTGTCAAGCGTCGGCGTCTGGGGAGGTCGAGCGGTCGTCGTCGCTTGCAGGCGGCGGCGATCTTCGTCGTCGGCCTGGTGATGCTGGTCGGTGGACTCATCGTCGACATCAGTATCGGCGGATTCCCGATAGTGAGCCTGCTGGGCTTCCTGGTGATGTTCGGGGCCGGTCTCTTCGCTCTCTGGGGAGACAGCAGCGGCACCGCCGAGTCCGGTTCGTCGGCGCCCAGGGCCGGCAAGAAGCAATCCGGGTCGTCCGGCGGCAAGCGCAAGCTGTCCGAACGTATGGAGGAGCGATTCAATCGCCGGTTCGAGCAAGAGTGATCCGCTGATCGCGACTCCGCGTTCGTCGATCGGCTGACCGACCCCGCGACACAACTGCATAGCGAGAGCCGCGTGCCTTCGGGCACGCGGCTCTTTTCGTGCTGCCGTTCGCCTCCTGTGAGTTCCGAAACACTGCGTGACGCTCAGTCGACGGGATCGGACGCACGGTCGACGAGATTGGACGCCCAGTCGGCGGTGTCCCCACTTCACCCCACCGGCGATCCCCAGTTCCCCCCACCTAGGCGCCCCACTACGCCCCACCCATCGGTTTCGCCCGGTCATTCAAGCCTCTCTGGCAACACAAAGCACCTCTTGTCACGCCGCTCGCGTCGAGATTTCTTCTCGCGACGCGCCGAGGCAGGCTTCGCCACACTCGAATCAATGTCTCTGAACTGCATATTTGCTGAGGTGGGGTGAATCAGGGGGCGTATGGGGTGGAAAGTGGTGGAAAGTGGGGTACTGTGGCATCACCGGGTGAGGCGCAGGACGGCGCGGAATCTGGTGGGCAGGAGGTGTCGACGTGTCCGTGCGATTCGTCGGTACCTACACGCCCAAGTTGGACGACAAGGGGCGGCTCACGCTGCCCGCCAAGTTCCGCGACGCACTGGCAGGAGGGGTAGTGGTCACCAAAGGCCAAGATCACAGCTTGTCGGTGTACCGGACCGAGGAGTTCGATGCGATCGCCGCTCGGATCGTCGAGGCATCTCGAAACGATCCCGATCTGCGTGCCTTCCAGCGAACCTTCTTCGCCGGTTCGGAAGAACAACGACCAGATGGTCAGGGCAGGATCAGCCTGTCCGCCGACCATCGTGTCTACGCGGGGCTGACGAAAGAGTGCGTGGTGTTCGGCAGTTTCGACCACCTCGAGATCTGGGACTCGGCCGCGTGGAACGAGTACCAGACCAGCCACGAGGAGAACTTCTCGGCCGCCAACTCCGCGGCCCTGAACGCGGTGCTGTAGCCGGGCCACCCAGGCCCGGCGACCGACCAAGAGACAGACCGAAGAGACAGCAACCGATGGGCGAGTTCGGTGCCCAGAGGCTTCGGGTGGCACGAGGCCTCGGCCCGGTCGCGACCCTGGCGTACTTCCCCAACGCCAGGTGCGTGATCGGGTCGGGACCCCGCTCCATCCGACCGCCTGCTCTCGCCGACCAGAAGCAACCGCCCACCGCCGATACCGCACACATGCCGATGGGGGGTCTTCATCATGGTCGATGCAGGTGACGAACCTCGCCGTTCCGGCGAGTACGGACACGTACCGGTGATGGGTACTCGGATCGTCGAACTACTCGCCCCCGCACTGGATTCCGATGAACCACGGGTCTTTCTCGACGCCACGCTCGGCGCCGGCGGGCACAGCCAACTCATCCTCGAGTCGTTCCCGAACGCCAGGGTGGTCGGCATCGATCGAGATGCGTCCGCCCTCGAGATCGCCCGCGCACGCCTGGCTTCGTACGCCGACCGGATCTCCCTGCACCAGGCCACGTTTCACCAGATCCGTGAGGTGATGGACGCGGCGGGCGAATCGGCGCTCGACGCCGCGCTGTTCGATCTCGGTGTGTCCTCGATGCAGCTGGATCAGGCGGGGCGCGGGTTCGCCTACGCGGTGGACGCGCCGCTGGACATGCGGATGAATGCCGACGATCCGCTCACCGCCGCTGACGTGCTCAACACGTATTCGCACGGTGAATTGGCCCGCGTGCTCTCCGATTACGGCGAGGAACGATTCGCCGGACGGATCGCGTCGGCGGTTCTCCGCGAGCGGGACAAGCAGCCGTTCACGACCAGCGCACGTCTCGTCGAACTGCTCTACGACGCGATCCCCGCGGCCACCAGGCGGACCGGCGGGCACCCGGCGAAGCGGACCTTTCAGGCACTGCGCATCGAGGTCAACCACGAATTGGACGTCCTGCGTGAGGCATTGCCCGCGGCGCTGGACTCACTCGTGGTCGGTGGCCGGGTCGCGGTGATGAGTTATCAATCGTTGGAGGACCGGATCGTCAAGCGCGAGTTCGCCACGCGCACGACGTCGACCTCGCCTCCCGGGCTTCCCGTCGAATTGCCCGGCACTGCACCGGATTTCCGTCTCATCACCCGCGGGGCCGAGCGTCCGGACGACACCGAACTGGCCACCAACCCGCGCTCGGCACCGGTTCGTGTCCGCGCGATCGAACGAGTCGAGAAGAAGGGCTGAGCATGACCATCCTGCACGAGGCCCCGTCGCGTGCCGCCGACGACGACCGCGACTCTCGACGGTCCCGCCGGACCCGCATCGAGTCCGAACGGGCGACACGGTCGCGCGCCGCCCAGCGCGCACTCGACCGACGCCATCGCCGGACCGCAGCAGGTCGTGCCGCGCCGACGCGTCGCACCGGCGGTGGACTGTCGATGACCGGGGTGTCCCTGCGAGAACGACTGCAGCACACCCCGTTCGTCGTGCCGGTCATCGCGCTGCTGGTACTCGGGCTGGGGCTCAGCCTGTGGCTGTCGACCAAAGCGGCACAGGACTCCTACAAGCTGGGCATCGAGCGGACACAGAACCAGTCCCTCATCGATCAGCGGGACGCACTCAAGCGCACCTATGAATCCGGCAACTCGGCGCCCGAATTGTCCGACAAGGCAGCACGTCTCGGGATGATCCCGGCCGACAACCCGGCACGCATGATCGTCGACGACCCGCGTCGTCCCCGAGTGGTGGGCAAGCCGGAGCCTGCCTCCGGCCGTCCGATGGGGAGTCTGAATCCGGACACCGCACCGGATCCCGCGGACTCGGTCGACCCGAGCCAGGTCGACGACTCGATCGGGCTGGGTGGGCGGTCGGGGTCGGCGGGCTCCGAGGCGGGCCGCACGACCACCCCTCAGCCCACTCCGTCGCCATCGGCTGCCGGTCAACCGACCACACCCTCGCAATCCGCACCCTCGCAATCCGCCCCGTCGCAGACCGCCCCGCCGGGTGCGAATCCGCTGCCGTCCGGGACGAATCCGGTGCCGTCCGGAACGAGTGCGGTTCCGCCGGCCGCACCGTCGACACCGACCCCGGCGCCGAATGTGGTGCCGAGCCCGTGAGTCATCGGTGTCCCGGCCCGCAACGTGGGCTGGGTCTCCGGCGTCATCTCCAACCCGCCGGGATCAAATCCGGTGTAACGACGTTGAAGCGGTGAACAATTGACGACCATGACACGTGCGACCTTCGAGCGGCTCGGCGCCGGGCCGTCACGACCGGGACGTCGCCCCGGTGGAGGGCCGGCCGCGGGGTCGGGAGGGCCGAAGCGGCCGGGGACCGGCAAGCGGAACGGCCGGGGCCCGCAGAGCTTCGTCTTCCGTGCGCGCGCGGCCGGCGTGCTGGTGCTGCTCGTCGTTCTCGCCGTCGCGGTCAAGATGATCGTCGTGCACACCGTGCAGGCGGGGTCGATCTCCGCCGAGGCCGCGCAGCAGCGCGAGTACACCCAGGTCCTGACCGCCAAGCGCGGAGCGATCCTCGATCGCAACGGGCGCCCGCTCGCCTACACCGACGAAGCCAGGTCGTTGACGTTCTTGCCCAAGGCCGTTCGCAAGACGATCGACGAGGAGCATCGCAAGAATCCGGCCCTTCCCGACGTCGACACGAGGCTGAAGGAGATCGCCAAGGGCGTGTCGGTGGCCCTCGGCGGTTCGATCAGCGAAGAGGATCTGCTCGCCAAGGTCACCGGCGAGGACACCTTCGTGTACCTCGCCCGGTCGGTGAGCCCCGACGTCGCGTCGCGGATCACCGAGGAGTTCCCCGAGGTCGGCGCCGACCCGCAGAGCAACCGCCTCTACCCGGGCGGGTCACTGGCCGCGAACGTGGTCGGCGACGTGAACTACGACGGCAACGGCCTCATCGGACTGGAGGCGTCGCTGGACTCCATCCTGTCCGGGACCGACGGTTCGCGGACCTATGACCGCGGGTCGGACGGCGCGGTCATCCCCGGCAGCATGCGCAACGTGCACCCGGCGCTCAACGGCGCCACGGTGCGCCTCACCCTCGATTCCGACATCCAGTGGTTCGTCCAGAGCCAGATCATGAAGGCCAAGCAGGCTTCCGGCGCGCAGGGGGCCTCCGCGGTCGTGCTCGACGCGCGAACCGGGGAGGTGCTGGCGATGGCGAACGACGGGACCTTCAACGCGTCGGTCCCGCTGTCCGAGCAGCCGGACGCCGACCTGGGCAACCCGGCCGTCACGTCGCCGTTCGAGCCGGGTTCGGTCAACAAGCTCATCGCGGCCGCGGCCGCCGTCGAGTACGGGATCACCAAGCCCGACACCGTCCACCAGGTACCCGGGAGCATCCGGATGGCCGGCGTGACCGTGCGTGACGCGTGGCCACACGGGGTCGAGCCGTACACCACCACCGGCATCTTCGGTAAGTCCTCGAACGTCGGCACCCTGATGCTCGCGCAGCGGATCGGCGAGGAGCGCTTCGCCGACATGGTGAAGAAGTTCGGTCTCGGTCAGCGAACCGGGGTGGGCCTGCCCGCGGAGAGCGCGGGCGAGGTGCCCGCGCTGAGCCAGTGGTCGGGTGGCTCGTTCGCCAACCTGCCCATCGGACAGGGGCTTTCGATGTCCTTGTTGCAGATGACCGCGATGTACCAGGCGATCGCCAACGACGGACTGCGCATCCCGCCACGGATTCTGTCCTCCGAACAGCGCGACGGGTCGGCACCCGACGACCGGGCGCGACCCCAGCCGGTCCGCGTCGTGAGTGAGTCGACCGCCCGCACCGTCCGGGACATGTTCCGGTCGGTGGTCCAGGACGATCCGACGGGTGAACAGCAGGGCACCGGGACCAAGGCGGCGGTCGACGGCTATCAGGTGAGCGGGAAGACCGGCACCGCCCAGCAGGTCGATCCGGCGTGTGGGTGCTACTCGAACTCGCGGTACAACATCACCTTCGCGGGGATCGCGCCCGCCGACAACCCGCGCTACGTCGTCGGGATCATGCTCGACAACCCGCGTCGCAGTTCCGACGGATCAGGCGGTCAGTCGGCGGCACCGCTGTTCTCGACCATCACCTCGTGGATGCTCCAGCGCGCCCAGGTGCCGCTGTCGGCTCCGACGCCGCGACTGACCCTGACCGCGCGGTAGGCCGTACGGCGTCGCCGGCCGGCCGGTCGCTCGATCCGGCAGGTGTCGCCGTGGCGCACCGTGTGCCGGACCTGTCCGGGCGGGCCGGTATCGTGAGTGCGATTCTGCGCCGCCCGGAGAGGGGTCGACGCGCCCAGCGGCCCGCCCCGATCCGACGTCCGATCCGACCCCGCACGGACCCGCCCCGCACGACCAGTACTTGCCCGCGCAGGCGGACCGCCCGCCCGAGACCAGAAACCCCGAGACCAGAAACCCCGAGAGAAAACCGAGGAGGCGAGGAGCACCGATGGCGTCTCGTCGACGATCACCGGACCGCAGTGGTGGACCGATCCGTCCCCGGCAGGTCACACCGACACCCGTGTCGGTGCTGTCCACCGCCACCGGCGCCAGACTCGACCTCGTCGGTGGCGCAGACGCCGAGACGGACGTCACCGGCGTCACCCTGCGTGCACAGGAGGTGCGGCCCGGTGATCTGTTCGCCGCGCTGCCCGGGTCGAGCACCCACGGCGCCCGGTTCGCCGACCAGGCCGTGGCGGCCGGTGCGTCGGCGATCCTCACCGATCCGGCCGGCCGGGACGAACTCGCCCGCGTGCTGCCGCCGGAGACCGCCGTGGCGGTCCTCATCCATCCCACTCCGCGCACGGTCCTCGGCAATGTCAGTGCGCGCGTCTACGGCAACCCGTCACAACGGCTCAAGCTGATCGGCATCACCGGCACGTCGGGCAAGACCACGACGTCCTACCTGATCGAAGCCGCCCTGCTGGCCGCCGGACACTCCGTCGGCCTGATCGGCACCGTCGAGACGCGGGTGAACGGCAGCGCACAACCGAGTTCGCTGACCACGCCGGAGGCACCGACCCTTCAGGCCCTGCTCGCGGCGATGCTCGAGGACGGCGTCGACATCGTGGTGATGGAGGTGTCGAGTCACGCGCTGGCCCTCGGTCGCGTCGACGGTGCGCATTTCGCGATCGGCGCCTTCACCAACCTCTCGCAGGACCACCTCGATTTCCACCAGACGATGCGCGCCTACTTCGATGCGAAGGCGCAGCTGTTCGTCCCGTCCGCCCCGACCCATGCGGTCCGGGCGGTCGTGTGCGTCGACGACGAGTGGGGTCGGCGGATGGCCGAGCTCGCCCGGCGGCCGGGCGAGGCCGCCCATCTGCAGCCGGTCCTGGTGTCCACCGGGCCGACGCCGGCCCACTGGCACGCGGGTGAGTCGTCGCTCGAGGCCGACGGTTCGTCGCGTACACCGTTCGCCGAGCCGGACGGCGACCACGAGCTCCGCATCCCGCTGCCCGGCCGGTACAACGTGGCCAACGGGCTCCTCGCCGTCGCCGTCGCGCACGCCGCGGGGGTGCCGGTGCCGACCGCGCTCGAGGCGGTCGCGTCGGTGAGCGTGCCGGGACGCCTGCAGCGCATCGACCGCGGGCAGCCCTTCCTGGCGCTCGTCGACTATGCCCACAAACCGGGCGCGGTCGATGCCGTGCTGACAACCCTGCGCGGCCAGTCGACCGGACGGGTCGCCATCGTCATCGGCGCCGGCGGCGACCGCGACACCGGGAAGCGTCCGCTGATGGGGGAGGCCGCCGCGCGCGGCGCCGAGCTCGTCGTCGTCACCGACGACAACCCGCGTACCGAGGACCCCGGTGCGATCCGCGCCGAGGTGCTCGCCGGGGCCCGCGCGGTGCCGGAGACGCAACGCCCCCGGGGTGCCGAACCGATCCGGGAGATCGGCGACCGGGCCGCGGCGATCGAGGCGGCGATCGGCTGGGCGAAGCCCGGTGACATCGTGCTGGTCGCGGGCAAGGGACACGAGGCAGGTCAGGAGATCGACGGCGTGAAGCATCCCTTCGACGACCGCGAGGTCGTCGCCCATGCGTTGGAGTCCCGTGTGCAGGAGTCCCGGGCACGGGAGTCGACCCCCGGGGCCCCGGATTCGGCAACCGGGGACCGGTCATGACGACGCCGTCGGTCACGGTGATCCGTGGGAACCCGCCGGTGTCGGTCGACGACGCCCGTCTGCTGCTCCGGCGCCTCGCCGAATCCGCCGGGGCGGGCCGCACCTGGGCGGTGATCGCCGAACTCGCCTCGCCGGCGGGGCTGACCGAGAACCAGCGCGTCGTCGAACACGATCTGCTGGGTCGTCTGGCGGTCCGGCTGGCCGTCGACAAGACTCTCTGCGTAGGCGACTCGCGGTCCGTGCACGCACTGCATCAGGGCGCTGTCATGGAGGGTTCCTGGGGCGACGAGGCCCGCATCGTCGCATCGGCCGACGAGGCCGCCGGTCTTGCCGACATCGACCCGGACTGGCGTCCGGCCGCCGGCGACGTGATCCTGCTGGCGACGGCCACCGCCGATCTCGACGCGGTGGTCTCCGCGTGGTCGGAGCACGGGGGATGGCAGGTCGTCGTTGCGGCGACCGGCGAGGAGTCGGCGCCATGAACGGCGGGACAACCATCGGGACGGCGATGCCGTACCGGCGCGGGGCACAGGACGGGTTCGGGGGAACGATTGTGGTCGAGGACAGAATTCCGGTCGGGTACGGAGAGGATGCGGGGGCAACGCGGTGACACAGATACTCCTCGCGGGCGCGATCGCGATCGCGGTGTCGATCCTGTTGACGCCGATCCTGATCAAGGTCTTCTCCCGGCAGGGATTCGGGCAGGAGATCCGGGTCGAGGGTCCGCAGAGTCACCAGACCAAACGCGGTACCCCGTCGATGGGTGGTGTCGCGATCCTCGCCGCGCTGTGGGCGGGTTACTTCGGTGCCCATCTCATCGGGGTGTTCACCGACGCCGGGAACGGGCCCACCGCGTCCGGCCTGCTCGTCCTCGGCCTGGCGACCGCGCTGGGCGTCGTCGGGTTCCTCGACGACATCATCAAGATCCGCAAGCATCGCAACCTCGGTCTGAACAAGACCGCGAAGTCGATCGGCCAGTTCATCGCCGCCATCCTCTTCGGCATCCTGGTGCTGCAGTTCCGCAACGACTACGGGTACACGCCGGCGAGCACGAACCTGTCCTACGTCCGCGACATCGACGCGATCACGCTCGGTTCGGTGGTGTTCGTGGTCTTCTGCTGGCTCGTCGTCGCGGCGTGGTCGAACGCGGTGAACTTCACCGACGGACTCGACGGCCTGGCGGCCGGCTCGATGGCGATGGTCCTGGGCTCCTACGTCCTGGTCACGTTCTTCCAGTTCGTCAATGCCTGTGCGGGTGGCGCCAAGCCGCCCAGCGAGATCCCCACGGGGTGCTACCAGGTGCGCGACCCGCTGGACCTCGCGCTGATCGCGGTGGCCGGCGGCGGCGCATGCCTGGGCTTCCTCTGGTGGAACGCGGCTCCGGCCAAGATCTTCATGGGGGACACCGGCTCGCTGGCCCTCGGCGGAATGCTCGCCGGCCTGTCCATCACCACGCGGACCGAGCTGCTCGCGGTCGTCATCGGCGCACTGTTCGTCGCCGAGATCATGTCGGTGGTGATCCAGATCGCCTTCTTCCGGACGACCGGACGACGCGTGTTCCGGATGGCGCCCTTCCACCATCACTTCGAACTCGGCGGCTGGGCCGAGACCACGGTGATCATCAGGTTCTGGTTGCTCACCGCGATCGCGTGCGCCCTCGGTCTGTCGCTGTTCTACGGCGAGTTCCTCACCACCAATGGCTGATCGCCCGGTGCGGGATCCGGAACCGATGAGGTCGGAGCCTTCGGGGCCCGACCCGCGCGAGCTGGCCGGCCGGATCGTGGTGGTCGGCGGCGCCGGGACCGCCGGTCTGTCCGCCACCCGATTCCTCGTCACGCTCGGCGCCGATGTGCTTCTGGCCGACGATCGCTTCGCCGGCCGCGATGCGTCCCCGGCCGATCGAGAGACCGCGGCCGGTGCGGTCCCCGGGGTCGCGGAACTGGCCTCGCGGGGGGTCGAGCCGATTGCCGTCGCGGATCTGCTCGCCGACCCCGCACGGATGGCGACCGCCGCGGTGGTCATCGTCTCGCCCGGCTTCGCGCCCACACACCATCTGGTGCGGGCGGCGACCGACAGCGGCGTACCGGTCTGGGGCGAGGTCGAACTCGCCTGGCGCGTCGACGCAGCAGGACTCCTCGGCGAACCTCGCACCTGGCTCGTGGTGACCGGCACCAACGGCAAGACGACGACCACCTCGATGCTCGCCGGGATCGTCGAGGCCGCGGGTCGCGCAGGCGCTGCCTGCGGCAACATCGGTCTCCCGGTGCTCGATGCGATGCAGGCCGATCCGCGAGTGGATGTGCTCTGCGCCGAGTTGTCGTCGTTCCAGCTGCACTGGGCGCCCTCGGTCCGTCCGGATGCCGGGGTGGTGCTCAACGTCGCCGATGACCACCTCGACTGGCACGGAACATTCGACGCGTACGCGCTCGCGAAGGCGGGAGCCCTGCGCGGTGCGGTGGGTGTCGTCGGCCTCGACGATCCGGTCGCGTCCGGGCTGCCCGCCGCGGGCCGGCGCATCGGCTTCACCCTGTCCGAGCCGCAGCCCGGGCAGCTCGGTGTCGAGAACGGCCGGTTGACCGATCGCGCCTTCGACGCCGGCCGGCTGTTCGACGCCGACGCGGTGCGACCGGCCGGGCCGTCGGGTGTTGCCGACGCCCTGGCCGCCTCGGCCCTGGCGCTCGCGGCCGGCATCGGAGCCGACGCGATCCGGGCCGGGCTGGCGGCGTTCCGTCCGGCCGGTCATCGTGGTGAGGTCGTCGCGTCCCGGGACGGGGTGGTCTTCGTCGACGACTCGAAGGCCACCAATCCGCATGCCGCGCAGGCCGCGGTGGCTGCCTTCGAGCGGGTCGTGCTGATCGCGGGCGGTCTGCTCAAGGGCGCGTCGATGGACGAGATGCTGACCGCGGTCCGAGCTCGGCTCGTCGGCGTGGTCGCGATCGGGCGCGACCGCGACCTTGTGATCGAGGCGATCGCGCGACACGCCCCAGAAGTCCCAACAGTCACAGTATTCACAGGAGACGATGACACGGTGAACGTGCATCGTCCGGGACAGGCTGGTCCCCAAGCCTCAGCATCCGATCGCCCGGGTTCGGGCTCCTCGGCGTCGGTCGCGGTCATGGACCGGGCCGTCGAGGAGGCCTGGGCGTTCGCCGTCGCGAGCTCACCCGCCCCCGACGCCGTGCTGCTCGCCCCCGCGGCGGCCTCGTTGGACATGTTCGCCGGTTACGGTGCGCGCGGGGACGCCTTCGCCGCTGCCGCACGCCGGATCGCCGGCTCGCCCCGCGCCGGACGGTGAGTCCGATGGGCAGCCGGACCCCGGCCCCGGACGACGAACCCGCCGACGACACATCCGGTGCCGCCGGCGTCGAGGACGTCGACGCCGGCACGGGTGACAAGGCCGATCGACCGGGTACCGGGCGCGCGGCGGGCAGCAGTTCGCCGACGAGCGGGGCGCTGGGCCGGTCCACGGGTGCGGCCGCCGCGACCGCCGCGTCGGTCCCGGCGATCGTCCTCGACGCGATCCGCAACCTGCTGGCCCGGCCTCTTGCGTCGTACCAGCTCATCCTCACGATGTCGTTCCTGCTCACCGCATTCGGACTGGTGATGGTTCTCTCGGCATCGTCGGTCGAGGGCTACTCCAAAGAGGGGTCGGCGTATGGACTGTTCACCACCCAGGTGATCTTCGCCCTGCTCGGCCTCGTGGTGTTCTACCTGATGCTGCGCGTGCCGGTACGGCTGCTCCGCCGGTTCGCCGCCCCCGCGATGTTCGTCGCGGTCGTGCTGCTGGCGCTGGTCCTCATTCCCGGCGTCGGCACGCTCAGTCAGGGCGCACGCCGCTGGTTCGTCATCTACGGCCTGTCGGTGCAGCCGTCCGAGCTGGTGAAGGTCGCGCTGTGCATCTGGGGCGCGCATCTGCTCGCCTCGCGCCGGCGCGACAACGCCTCGCTGCGCGAGTTGCTGGTGCCACTCGTCCCGGTGGCCATGCTCGTCTGCCTGCTGATCATCCTCGAACCGAACCTCTCGACGACCATCACCATCGCGATCATCGTCGGTGCGCTGCTGTGGTTCGCGGGTCTGCCGATCAAGGTCTTCGCCTCGTTCGCGGTGTCCGGCATCGTGCTGGCCGTGATCCTCGCCCTCGCCGAGGGGTACCGGTCCCAGCGTGTGATGAGCTTCCTCGGCAACGTCGACGACCCGCAGGGCGCCGGCTATCAGGCCCGCCAGGCGACCTACGCACTGGCGAACGGCGGGGTCTTCGGCGTGGGTCTCGGCCAGTCGAGCGCCAAGTGGAACTACCTGCCGAACGCACACAACGACTTCATCTTCGCGATCATCGGCGAAGAGCTCGGGCTTCTCGGCGGCCTCATGGTCGTGTTCCTCTTCGTCGTCCTCGCCTACATCGGGTTCCGGATCGCGCACCGTTCGACCGATCCGTTCCTGCGCCTGATGTCGGCGACCATAACGGTGCTGATCATCGCGCAGGCCTTCATCAACATCGGCTACGTCATCGGACTGCTGCCGGTGACCGGAATCCAGTTGCCGCTGGTCTCGGCGGGCGGCACGTCGACACTGACCGTGCTCGCGATGCTGGGGTTGCTCGCCAACGCGGCCAGACACGAACCCGAAGCGGTGGCGACACTCACCGGCGGATCGCCGAGCCGCGTCGCGCGGTGGTTGCGACTCCCGACGCCGGTGGCCTACCGGCAGACGCGGGCGGAATCGCTGCGCGACCGACTGGACCAGCGTCGCGCCGGGGGGCCGCGCGTGGCCGCAGCCGCCCACGGTGGTCGAGGACCGGCGTCGCGTCGCCGGCCACCGAGTGGACGCGCGCCGTCGGCCGACGCGGGTCGCGCCCGCCGGCGGTTCCCGCTGCCGTGGAAGCGCGCCGCGACGACGCAGCAGGCCCCGCATGACGATGGGCGAGCGCGCCGGTCGGCTCCTCGAGGCGGCACGACGACCTGGGGCGCCCGATCGACGGCCACCGGCCGTGCCGGCGGTCCGACGGGGCGGGCCCGACCTGGGCCGACTCCGCGCGGCGGCGTCGACTACGGTGTCGGGTATCGGGGGAGCGGGCGGAGTGCGCGCGGCGCCGGGAGCGGAGCGAGCGGGTCGTATGTCCGCGGCGCCGGGAGCGGAGCGAGCGGGCCACATCCGCGCGGCGCCGGGGGCGGAGCGAGCGGGCCGTATGTCCGCGGCGCCGGGAGCGGAGCGAATGCCCGTGGCGCGGGTCGCCGGTGACCGGTGCGGTCCCCGCGGGTGCCGGAGTGCGACCGTCCCGACCTGTCGGGCATGGGTGCCCGGCTGACATGACCAGAGGCTGAAATGGAGTGACGACGCCGGTGAGTTCGGGTGCAGTACACGCTGATTCGACCGGGCGGCCGACGAGCCGTCCGTTGTCGGTGGTCGTCGCCGGCGGCGGTACGGCCGGTCACATCGAGCCCGCCCTCGCCGTCGCCGACGCGGTCAGCCGCATCGATCCGACCGCCCGCATCACCGCCCTGGGCACCAGGCGGGGCCTCGAAGTCGATCTGGTCCCGGAACGCGGATACGACCTGCAGCTGATCCCGCCGGTGCCGTTGCCGCGTAAGCCCGGCCTCGATCTGGCGCGTACCCCCGGTCGTCTGCTCGGTTCGGTGGCCGCCACCCGCAGGGTGCTCGACGACGTGGATGCCGACGTGGTCATCGGCTTCGGTGGGTACGTGTCGGTGCCCGCATACCTGGCGGCACAGATGCACCTGCGGCGGCGCAACAGGATCCCGATCGTCATCCACGAGGCCAATGCCTCGGCGGGCATCGCCAACAAGGTCGGTGCCCGGTTCGCCGACCGCGTCCTGGCTGCCGTCGACGGCTCCGGGCTCGACGCGACGGTCGTCGGCATCCCCGTCCGCGGTGTGCTCGCCGAACTCGACCGTCCGGCCCTGCGAGCGAAGGCGCGCCACTACTTCGGACTCGACGACGACGCGCCGACGCTGCTCGTCTTCGGCGGCTCGCAGGGTGCGCAGCGACTCAACGACGCGGTGTCGGGCGCGGCCGAGACGTTGGGCAGGTCCGGTATCGGCGTGTTGCATGCCTACGGCCCCAAGAACTCGATCGATCCCGCCGTCGTCGACGGCGCGCCGCCGTACCGTGCGGTCGGATACCTCAAGCGGATGGATCTCGCGTACGCGGCCGCCGATCTGGTGATGTGCCGCTCGGGTGCGATGACCGTCGCCGAGGTGTCGGCGACCGGACTACCCGCGATCTACGTCCCGTTGCCGCACGGTAACGGCGAGCAGCGGTTGAACGCCTTGCCCGTCGTGGAGGCGGGCGGGGGACTGCTCGTCGATGATTCGACGGTCGACGCCGAGTGGGTTGCCCGCGAAGTGCCGGCATTGCTGACGGATTCGGTGCGGCTGAACGAGATGTCGGTCGCCGCAGCGGGCACCGGACACCGGGACGCCGCCTCGGCGGTGGCCACCGCGGCGATCGAACTCGCGCAGGATTTCCGTGCCGGGCGCCGGAGCGGGAGGTCACGGCGTGAGCGATGAGACGGTGAGCCACGAGACGGTGAGCGACGAGACGGTGGACCACACGACGGAGAGCGACGTGTCGGCGTCGGCCCAGGGGGCGCTGCCCGACCAGTTGAGTCGCGTGCACATGGTGGGCATCGGCGGCGCCGGGATGTCGGGACTCGCCCGGATCCTGCTGGCCCGCGGTGGTCAGGTCTCCGGGTCGGACGCCAAGAACAGCCGTGGCATCCTCGAACTCCGCACCCGTGGCGCCCGCGTCCAGGTCGGGCACGATCCGTCAGCGCTCGACCAGATCCCCGGCGGCCCGTCGGTCGTGGTGACCACCCACGCCGCCATTCCCAAGACCAACCCCGAACTCGTCGCGGCACGCTCACGCGGCATCCCCGTGCTCCTGCGCCCTCGTGTGCTGGCCCAGCTGATGGCGGGCTATCGCAGCCTGCTGATCGCGGGGACCCACGGCAAGACGTCGACGACCTCGATGGCCGTCGTCGCACTGCAACATGCCGGAACCGACCCGTCGTTCGCGATCGGCGGCGAGCTGAACGAGTCGGGGACGAACGCACACCACGGCGGCGACCCCATCTTCGTCGCCGAGGCCGACGAGAGTGACGGCTCGTTGCTGGAGTACACACCCGACGTCGTCGTGGTCACCAACATCGACGCCGACCATCTCGACTTCTTCGGTTCGATCGAGGCCTATGTCGAGGTGTTCGACCGGTTCGCCGCGCGGATCACGACCGGCGGGTCACTCGTCGTGTGTCTCGACGACCCGGGGTCGGCAGCGCTGGCCGGCCGCGTCGCCGAGCCGCTCACCGCGCGGGGGGTCGAGGTCCTCGGTTACGGACGCGGGACGCACGCCGCGCTGGCGCCGACCGTCCCGAACGTCGCCACCATGCTGTCGTGGGAGCCGCGCGGCGTCGGCGGAGCGGCCACGGTCCGGTTCACCGCACCGTTGTGCCCGGACGTGGAGGACCGTCGGCTGACCCTTCCGCTCCCCGGAGAGCACATGGCGCTCAACGCGATCGCCGCGGTCATCGGTGCGGCTCGGACCGGCACGCCGGCCGGCGCGGTGGCCACCGACATCTCGGACCGGTTCGACGGCATCGTGGCCGGGATCGGTTCGTTCGGTGGCGTCCACCGGCGCTTCGAGTTCCGGGGACAGCGCGGCGGCGTCGAGGTCATCGACGACTACGCCCATCATCCGACCGAGGTGCGTGCCGTGCTGTCGGCGGCACAGGACATGGTCTCCGCACGCGGCGGGCCGGGCGCGGAGCGCGGTCGGGTCATCGCCGTGTTCCAGCCGCATCTCTATTCGCGCACCGTCGAATTCGCCGACGACTTCGCCGCCGCCCTGGACCTCGCCGACACGGTCGTGGTCGCCGACGTGTACGGGGCCCGCGAGGCCCCGATTCCCGGGGTCAGCGGGCGCACGATCTCGGACAAGCTGACGGTGCCGGGCATGTTCGCCCCGGACCTCTCTCGGCTGGCCGCGCAGGTCGCCCGGCTGGCGCGGTCCGGCGACGTCGTCCTCACCCTGGGAGCGGGCGACATCACCATGCAGGGGCCGGAGATCCTCGCCGCGCTCGCCTCGGCGTCGACGACCGGCGACGCCGCCGACGGCGCGGATCCGGCCGGATCTCCGGCCGACGCACCCGGGGAGTCCGGCGACCGGACGGGGCGGGTGTCGTGATCCGGTGGCCGGAGCGCCGCCGGTCCCGCGTGCTGCTCGGCACGCTCATGGTCGTCGCGATGGGGGTCGGCCTGGTCTTGATCGCCTATCTCACCCCGCTGATGTCGGTGCGCGGCACCGATGTCCGGGACAACGGATCGATTCCCGCGGACGAGATCCTGCGGGTCGCCGCGGTGCCGTCGGGCACCCCGCTGCTGCAGGTCGACACCCGGGCGGTGGCGCAGCGCGTCGCCACGATCCCGTCGGTCGAGTCGGCGCGGGTGCAACGGAGCTATCCGTCGTCGCTGACCATCACCGTCGTCGAGCGGGTGCCGGTCGTGATCGTGAACAACGGCGACGACGTCCACGTCCTCGACAAATCCGGTGTCGCGTTCCTCGACTACGACCGCACGCAGGGGGTCCCGCCCGAGGTGCTCAAGCTCCCGGTACTCGTCACCCCCAATCCGGGACCGGCGGACCCGACCACCCGGGAGACCATCGCGGCGGTGGCGGGACTGCCCGAATCGCTGGCGCGGCAGGTCATCCGGGTGACCGCGACCTCGCCCGTCGACATCGAGTTCACCCTGTCCGAGAAGCGCACCGTCGTGTGGGGTGACAGCGACCGGGGCGCCGAGAAGGCCCGCACGCTCACGCACCTGCTCACCCGCAAGGCGACGATGTACAACGTGTCGAGCCCCGAATTCCCGGCCTATCGGTGACCGCCCGGCGGGTCCGGGCGTTCCCGGGTTCGCCGGCGTGGCCGTGCGAACCCGCCGCTGACGGCGCGGTGACCCCCGAGTACGAGTGAAAAGCCGCGGATTCCGGGGCAATTCGGGTGCGACTTCCCGACACGCCGAGGGCGGATCTGGATACCGGCGCCCTCGATGCCTAGCGTCATGACCACAACGAGTTACTTGACATAACTCTAAATCTATGGTTCAGGTTTAGGGTTTGTCGCCAGCGGGACGCGGACCGGCCGGTCCACACAGACACATCACGACGAGATCGCGACTCACCACGAGGTCGATCCACACAAGGAAGGCGAGCGCATGACGCCACCGCACAACTACCTGGCCGTCATCAAGGTCGTCGGCATCGGCGGTGGCGGCGTGAATGCCGTCAACCGGATGATCGAGCAGGGACTCAAGGGAGTCGAGTTCATCGCGATCAACACCGACGCCCAGGCGCTGTTGATGAGCGACGCCGACGTCAAGCTCGACGTCGGGCGTGACTCGACCCGAGGTCTCGGCGCGGGCGCCGACCCCGAGGTCGGTCGCCGTGCCGCCGAGGATGCACGCGACGAGATCGAGGAACTCCTCAAGGGCGCCGACATGGTCTTCGTGACCGCGGGCGAGGGAGGCGGCACCGGTACCGGTGGCGCACCCGTGGTCGCATCGATCGCGCGCAAGCTCGGCGCGCTCACCGTCGGTGTGGTCACCCGCCCGTTCGCCTTCGAGGGCAAGCGTCGCGGCGGACAGGCCGAGGCGGGCATCACCGCCCTGCGCGAGTCCTGCGACACCCTCATCGTCATCCCGAACGACCGTCTGCTGCAGCTCGGCGACGCGCAGGTCAGCCTGATGGACGCGTTCCGCAGCGCCGACGAGGTGCTCCTCAACGGTGTGCAGGGCATCACCGACCTCATCACGACGCCGGGCCTGATCAACGTCGACTTCGCCGACGTCAAGGGCGTCATGAGCGATGCCGGCAGTGCGCTGATGGGCATCGGTTCGGCTCGTGGCGAGGAGCGGGCGCGCAAGGCCGCGGAGTCCGCGATCAACTCACCGCTGCTCGAGGCCTCGATGGAGGGCGCCCGTGGTGTGCTGATCTCGATCGCCGGTGGCAGCGACCTGGGTCTGTTCGAGATCCACAACGCCGCGACCCAGGTGCAGGAGGCTGCGCACGAGGACGCCAACATCATCTTCGGCACGGTGATCGACGACAACCTCGGCGACGAGGTGCGGGTCACGGTCATCGCGGCCGGCTTCGACGGCGGTTCGCCGAAGAAGCGGGCCGACGTGCCCGCCGCCGCGGGACGCTCCGCGGTCGGTCAGGGCCAGGCCGGTGCCGTGAACTCGCCGCCGAAGAACGATCCGCTGTTCGGCGACATGCCGAAGGGTGCGGGTGATCCGTTCGAGCAGGAGCAGGAACCGCCTCGTCGGAACACCGTGCGGCTCGATGACGACGACGTCGATGTGCCGTCGTTCATGAAGCGCTGAGCCCCCGGATGCGGGTGCGTCGTGTCATCACCACCCGTGCCGGCGGGGTCTCGGTGTCTCCGTACGATTCGTTCAATCTCGGTGATCACGTAGGGGACGATCCGGAAGCGGTGGCGGCCAACAGGATCCGGCTGGCCGAGCAGATCGGCGTCCCGGCCGGGTCGGTGGTGTGGATGGAGCAGATCCACAGCCGCAACGTCACCGTGGTCGACGAACCGGTCATCGAGCCGGTGCCGGTCACCGACGCGCTGGTCACCACCACACCCGGGCTCGCCCTCGCGGTGCTGTCCGCCGACTGCGTCCCGGTACTCCTGAGCGACGACGAGGCCGGTGTGATCGCGGGGGTCCATGCGGGACGTGTCGGCGCCCGGATCGGCATCGTGCCGGCCACGCTGCGTGCCATGGTCGACCTCGGGGCCCGGATCGGGTCGATCGGTGCTTTTCTCGGTCCGGCTGCGAGCGGCGACCACTACGAGGTTCCCGCCGCGATGCAGGCCGATGTCGAGAAGCACCTGCCGGGCAGCGCCGTGCGCACCAAGAAGGGCACCGCGGGCCTCGATCTGCGCGCCGGTCTCCGGCGGCAGTTGTTGGACGCGGGAGTGGCCGGTGTCGCGGTCGATCCGCGATGCACGATCTCCGATCCGAGCCTGTTCAGCCACCGACGCGGGGCGCCCACCGGACGGCTCGCCTCGGTCATCTGGATGGACCCGGACACCGACGAGACCCACGAGACCCCCGAGACTCCCGGGAGCGGAGCGGGCGGGCCGCTCGGGGAATGACCCCGGTGGCGAGAAGGATGGGGACATGACCGGGTCATCTTATGCGCGCACCGTCGAACTGGGGGACCGGCTGGCGGCAGTGCGTCGTCGCCTCGACGCGGCGGTGGAGTCCGCCGGTCGCCCGGCGGGCTCGTGCGAACTGCTCGTGGTGACGAAGTTCTTTCCGGCGGACGACGTGCGCAGGTTGTTGCAGCTGGGCGAGCGTGCGTTCGGGGAGTCGCGCGAACCCGAGGCCGGACGGAAGGTCGCCAGTGTGCTCCGGGACTGGGAGCTGGGCGACTGGGAGTCGCCCGACCCCGACGATGTCCCGGTGTTCGACATGATCGGTTCGGTGCAGTCCAAGAAGGCGCGGTCGGTCGCACGGTGGGCGCGCGCGGTGCACTCCGTCGACCGTCCGAAGGTCGTCGACGCACTCGAACGTGCCGCTGCCGCGGCGCTCGACGACGGCGAACGCGCCGACCGACTCGGCATCTTGCTCCAGGTCAGCCTCGACGGCGATCCGCAGCGCGGCGGTGTCGTCGAAGCCGACCTGACGAGTCTGGCCGAGCAGGTCGTCGCCGCGCACTCGCTGCGCTTGCGCGGGCTGATGGTCATCGCTCCGCTGCATGGCGACCCCGCGCACTGGATGGCCGAGACGGCACGTGTCCACGAGGCGTTCCGGGTGCGCTTCGACGACGCCGCGGAACTGTCGGCAGGCATGTCCGGAGACATGGAAGCGGCGGTTGCCGCGGGCTCGACATGCGTGCGTGTCGGAACCGCGATCATGGGCGAGCGGCCGCTAGTCTCTCAGTAATCACATTGGTAACACCAGAACCAAGTGACACAAGAAGCGCAAAGAACTCACTGACAACAGATGCACCACCCGGCACGGCAGCAACCGGCGTCGCACTACCAGAGAGGCCGTCAATGACCACGATGCAGAAGTTCAAGGCTTACTTCGGCATGGTGCCGCCCAGCGAGTACGAGGACGACTACCTCGAGGAGTCGGCCCCGCCGCTGCGTGAGCGGTCGCGTGAGCGTGCCTACCGTGACGACTACTACGGCGACTCGTCCTTCGACCCCGGATACGAGCCCTCGTTCCGCGATGCGGGTTACCGCGAGGAGATGGCCTACCGGGACGAACTGGCCGACCGCCATTACGACGCCGGCTACGAACTCGCCCCGGAATATGCGGCGGAGTTCGCCTACGCCGCGCCCCGCGCATCCGGCGACGGCCCGATGCGGGCGCCGGCGCGCCTCGAACCCCTCCAGCGCTCGTCGAGCGCCGCGCTGCGCGCCGCCGCTGCACCGCGGTCGATGGGCGCGGACCCGCGCGTCGAACTGGAACGCGTCTTCGCCGACAGCCCGCTGCAGAAGATCACCACCCTGCGGCCGTCGGACTACAGCGAGGCGCGCACCATCGGTGAGCGGTTCCGTGACGGCAACCCGGTCATCATGGACCTCGTCGACATGAGCAACGACGACGCCAAGCGACTCGTCGATTTCGCCGCGGGTCTCGCGTTCGCCCTCCGCGGGTCGTTCGACAAGGTCGCGACGAAGGTGTTCCTGCTGTCGCCCGCCGACGTCGACGTGTCGCCGGAGGACCGCCGCAAGATCGCCGAGACGGGTTTCTACAACCACTCCTGACCGGCGTCGGGGACCTCGGTTCGTCGCCGCGCGCCATGTTCAGGCACTCTTGACGCGTGGCTGCGATTCTGTTGAGCGTCTTGTATTACATCCTGCTGATCTTCTGGTTGCTCCTCTTGGGCCGCCTGGTCGTCGAACTGGTCCGAACCTTCGCCCGTGAGTGGCGTCCGACCGGCGTCGCGGTGGTCGTGATCGAGATGGTCTTCACCGTGACCGACCCCCCGATCAAGGCCCTGCGTCGTGTCCTCCCGCCGATTCCACTCGGCCCCATCCGGCTCGACCTGTCGCTCATGATCGTCATGCTCGTCGTGATCATCGGAATGAACATCGTGAACGGTCTGCGTGCCGACGCCCTGGCCGACTCGCTGGCGATCGCCGCTCATCTCGTCCGTCCGTGATCTCCGCCCCGCCCGCGAACGGGCGCGCACCCGGCGGAGCGTCATTCGTCGACACGCGCGCCGCGACGCGCGGGTACCCCGCGATAGGGGAATGGTCTACCGTTGTAAGTCATCTTCGGATGACTGTTTCATTTCGACAGTGCATCGAAGAGATGCGACCAACGGTTCGCGTGTGACAGGATTGGACGCCAGTTACGATTTTTGACTGGTATGAATAGTTAGTGACAACCTGGATTGGTCGAACGACCCATCGTCGCGCGACCCGGGTTGGACGGCCCGCCAACTGAACACAAGTTCACCACCAGACACGAGGGGAACCGACATGCGGCTGACTCCAGCTGATGTGCACAACGTCGCGTTCAGCAAACCGCCCATCGGTAAGCGCGGTTACAACGAGGATGAGGTCGATCAGTTTCTCGACTTCGTCGAAGCCGAGCTCGCCCGGCTGATCGAGGAGAACACCGACCTGAAGCAGCGCGTCGAGGAGCTCGAGGGAGAGCTCGCCGATGCCCGCTCCGGTGCCGGCTCCTCGGCAGACGACCGGACCCAGATGTTCGCCAAGCCCGCTGCGGCTCCCGAGCCTCCCGCCCCGGCGCCGACGCCGACCCCGCAGGCGACCAACGACGACGCCAACGTGCGCGCCGCCCGCGTGCTCGCACTGGCCCAGGACACCGCGGACCGTCTGACCGGGAGCGCTCGCGCGGATGCCGACGCGATGCTGTCCGACGCCCAGACACGGGCCGACACAATGGTGTCCGAGGCGCAGACGAAGTCCGACGCCATGCTCGCCGACGCCCGCCAGCGGTCGGAGGCCATCCTGGCCGACGCGCAGACGCGATCGGAGGCGCAGCTGCGCCAAGCGCAGGAGCGTGCGGACGCGCTGCAGAGCGATGCCGAGCGCAAGCACAGCGAGATCATGGGCACGATCAACCAGCAGCGCGGTGTTCTCGAGGGTCGGATCGAACAGCTCAAGACCTTCGAGCGCGAGTACCGGACGCGTCTCAAGACCTACCTGGAATCGCAGCTCGAGGAACTCCAGCAGCGTGGCAGTGCGGCTCCCGTCGAGGGTGGTCGGCCCGATCAGTCGTTCTCGAACGATCCGGGTAACGGTGGATTCAGCAGCTACTCGCCCAGCTGATCTGGACCATTCGGTGCGCACTAGGCTGGTGATGTGCTGACCTTGGCCCTGGCCGCGACCCTTCTCGGGTTCGTGCTGCTCATCCTCGGCCTCATCACCGGGACCGTGTGGCTGGCCGTGGCCTGCATCGTGGTCTGTCTCGTCGGCCTCGGATTCCTGCTGGTGGACGTGTTCGCCGGCCGCAAGGGCGAGGCGGGTCGGTCGCTCGAGGACATGGTCCCGGGTGCTGGTCGCGACCCGGCCGACTCCGATGTCGAGCGCGAGCCGACAGACGATGTGGCCGCGGATGCGCCCACCGGTCGGTATCCCGTGCCCGGTGCCGTGGATTTGGTCGATGACGGTCCGGACGCCTACCGGCCGGGGTCGTTCGAACCCGGGATGGCCGCTCCGGAGGGTTCCGTGCCCCCCGGTCGCCCCGCGCCGGAACGTCGCGAGGGAAATCTGGCGGACTACCTGCGGTCGGTCGGCGCCGACGCGCCGAGCGCGGACAATCCCGTACCGAGCGCAGCACCCGACGACGTGCGCGCCCCGGGGGGATCTCCTGGCCTCCAGCGGCCGCCGACTCCACCGCGCTACGCATCGCCGCCTCCGGGCACGGTCCCGCCTGCCCAGCAGTCCGGTCGGTTCGGACCGCCGCCGTCCGCGCCACCGCAATCGCCTCCTCGGCCCGGGCAGCCGCAGGGATGGGGGCGCCCCCCGACGTCACCTCCATCGGGCCGGCGCCCGTTCGAGCCGGCGCAGTCGGGGTGGGTCCCCGAGGACGTGCCGGGCGGCGACACCGCCGGACCGGACGACTGGTCTACGCATCCCGAACGCCCCGACGATTCCGGGTCTCGCCGTCGGCGCCCGGATTTCGACCCGCTCGATCCGAACTGGCATCCGCCTGCTGACTGACCCGGTGGCGGGCGCGTGGCGGGTGCCGTCGAACCCGTTGGCCCGACCGGACAGGTCGTCGCTACACTGGGTCACGCGTCGATCCGGCCATCACCGGGGAGCACCCGGAAGAACAGGACCCTCGGGTCCTCAGTAGAACCGGGCGGGTGTGGCCCGTCACAGCCGCAGGATCACCCCGGCTACTCGCCGTGGCGGTTCGACGAGTGGCGCCGGGTCCCCGGTGCAAGCGGGGTGGTACCGCGCAGACCTCCGGAATGCGTCCCCGTGCCGATGAGACATCACCAGGCACGAGGAGACCAGCCGTGAGCGACGCGACCGACCCCGCCCAGAACGCTCGGGTGTACCCGAAGGTCGACATGACCGGGGGCACCGGGCGCAGCGCCCCGGACTTCCCGTTCGTGGAACAGCGGGTGCTGCAGTACTGGGACACCGATTCCACCTTCGCCGCGTCGATCGACAATCGAGCCGACGCCGAGGAGTTCGTCTTCTACGACGGTCCGCCCTTCGCCAACGGGCTGCCTCACTACGGCCACCTGCTGACGGGCTACGTCAAGGATCTGGTACCGCGGTACCAGACCATGCGCGGCAAGAAGGTGGACCGCCGATTCGGCTGGGACACACACGGTCTGCCCGCCGAACTCGAAGCCGAACGCCAGCTCGGGATCACCGACAAGTCGGAGATCGAGAAGATGGGCATGGCCAAGTTCAACGAGTACTGCCGCGACTCGGTGCTGCGCTACGCGGGGGAGTGGCGGGACTACGTGACCCGCCAGGCGCGCTGGGTCGACTTCGACAACGACTACAAGACCCTCGATCTCGACTTCATGGAGTCGGTGATGTGGGCATTCAAGGCCCTCTACGACAAGGGGCTCATCTACCAGGGCTACCGCGTGCTGCCGTACAGCTGGTACGAGCAGACGCCGCTGTCGAACCAGGAGTCCAAGCTCGACGACGCCTACCGCATGCGGCAGGACCCGGCGGTCACCGTCACGATGCCGCTCTCGGTACCCGACGGTCCGCTCGCGTCGCTCGACGGTGTCAATGCGCTGATCTGGACGACGACGCCGTGGACGCTGCCGTCGAACCTGGCGATCGCGGTCAATCCCGATGTCACCTATGTGCACGTCCGGGCCGCGGATGGTCAGGAGTACCTGCTCGCCGAGGCGTTGCTCGGTGCGTACGGGAAAGAGCTGGCCGATCCCGAGGTGGTCGGTACGCATCGGGGGGCCGAACTCGAGAACCTGTCGTACACACCGCCGTTCGACTTCTTCACCGGGCATCCGAATGCGCATCGGGTGTTGCTCGGCGACTACGTCACCACCGAGAGCGGTACCGGCGTCGTGCATCTCGCCCCGGCTTTCGGTGAGGAGGACATGGACCTCGCGACGGCCAACGGCATCGAGGTGGTTCAGCCTCTCGACCCGGGTGGGCGTTTCACCTCGCAGGTCCCGCCGTACGAGGGCCTCATGGTGTTCGACGCCAACCCGGTGATCATCAAGGACCTCAAGTCCACCGGGCGGATCCTGCGGCACGAGACCATCGAGCACTCCTACCCGCACTCGTGGCGGTCGGGGCAGCCGCTCATCTACATGGCGGTGCCCTCGTGGTTCGTGGCGGTCACGCAGTTCCGCGACCGAATGGTGGAGCTGAACAAGCAGATCACTTGGGTGCCCGAACACATCCGAGACGGCCAGTTCGGCAAGTGGCTCGAGGGTGCTCGCGACTGGAACATCAGCCGCAACCGGTATTGGGGTGCGCCACTACCGGTCTGGGTGTCCGACGACGCCGAGTTCCCGCGGATCGACGTCTACGGTTCGCTCGACGACCTCGAACGCGACTTCGGGGTGCGGCCGGACAATCTGCACCGTCCGTTCATCGACGACCTCACGCGCCCGAATCCCGATGACCCGAGCGGGAAGTCGACGATGCGGCGGGTGCCCGAGGTCCTCGACTGCTGGTTCGAGTCGGGCTCGATGCCCTTCGCGCAGGTGCACTACCCGTTCGAGAACCGGGACTGGTTCGACGGTGGTGATTCCGCGAATGCGCCGGCACACAACCCGGGCGACTTCATCGTCGAGTACAACGGGCAGACACGCGGCTGGTTCTACACGCTGCACGTGCTGGCCACCGCGCTGTTCGATCGCCCGGCGTTCAAGACGGTTGCCGCGCACGGGATCGTGCTCGGGGACGACGGCCAGAAGATGTCGAAGTCGAAGCGCAACTATCCCGACGTGAACGAGGTCTTCGACCGCGACGGCTCGGATGCGATGCGGTGGTTCCTGATGGCCTCACCGATCCTGCGCGGCGGCAACCTCGTCGTCACGGAGCGGGGAATCCGCGAGGGCGTCCGGCAGGCTCTGCTGCCACTGTGGAACGCCTACAGCTTCCTGCAGCTCTATGCCGAGCGACCCGCGGTGTGGCGCACGGACTCACAGCATGTCCTGGACCGCTACATCCTCGCGAAGCTGGCGACGACCCGCGACTCGATGACCGAGGCCCTCGACATCTACGACATCGCCGGGGCGTGTGATGCGTTCCGCGAGTTCGTCGAGTCGCTCACCAACTGGTACGTGCGGCGGTCCCGCGCGCGCTTCTGGGCGGGCCAGGACGAGGACACCGACGCCTTCGACACGCTCTACACCGTGCTCGAGGTGGCCTGCCGGCTCGCCTCACCGCTGCTCCCGCTGGCCACCGAGGCGATCTGGCGGGGTCTCACCGGCGAGCGGTCGGTACACCTGACGGACTGGCCGACGGGCGACGAACTCCCGGCCGACGCCGACCTGGTGACGGCGATGGATCAGGTCCAGGCGGTGTGTTCGACGGCGTCGAGTGTGCGCAAGGCCAACAAACTGCGCGTCCGCCTGCCGCTGTCGGGACTCACGGTGGCCTCGTCCACCGCGGAAGCACTCGAACCGTTCGTCGACCTCATCAAGGACGAGATGAACGTCAAGGCGGTCACGCTCGCCACCGATGCCAGCGCATACGGCCGGTACGAGATCGCGGTGAACGCCCGGGCCGCGGGTCCGCGTCTGGGCAAGGACGTCCAACGTGCGATCAAAGCGGTGAAGTCGGGCAACTGGACGGTGAGTGAGGGTGCCGACGGCTCCGAGGTGGTCGTCGCCGACGGCATCGAACTGCGCGAGGGCGAGTTCAGCCGCCGGCTCGTGGCCGTCGAGCCCGATTCGACCGCGGAGCTGCCGGGCGGGAACGGTCTGGTCGTCCTGGACACCGCCGTCACGCCCGAACTCGAGGCCGAGGGATGGGCGAAGGACCGCGTCCGCGAGTTGCAGGATGCCCGGCGCACCCTGGGTCTCGACGTCTCCGACCGGATCACCGTGCGGCTCGTCGTGCCCGCCGAGCGACTGGACTGGGCGCGGACGCATGCCGATCTGATCGCGGGCGAAGTGCTCGCGGTGCGGTTCGACGTCACGGGCGACGGCGACGCCGGCAGCATCGAGCTCGGTGACGGCGTGACCGCCGACGTGGTGAAGGCGGGTTGATGCGAGCCGGGTGAACCGCGCCCGCTGGATTCGGTCCGGCGGCCGGAGTGATCCGGGACGGGATTGCTGCACTTCCTTCGAGGGGGTGCAACGTCACGTACCGTGTGGTCACTTCCGCGACCGGGGAAGGCGCGGACCCGGCGGCATCGGAACCTCCTTCCGACGTCACCGCCCGACCCGTGCAGGAGGGCCGACTCGATGACCGGCACAGATGTGGATCCCCGCACGACACACCACGCTGCGCTCGGACCGCTGCTGTTCACCGTGGCCTACGAGATCCTCGGCTCGGCCGTCGATGCGGAACACGTTGTGCGGCAATGCTTGTGTCAGAGCCCGCCCGGCCCGGGGGAGGTCGGGCCCGGGGACGCCCGGACGCATGTCACCGCGCTGGTCGTGCCGCGAGCGGTGGATGCGCTGGCTGTCCGTCGACGCGCCGCGGACGGTTACGTCGGGCCGTGGCTGCCCGAGCCCATCCGGTTGGACGATGACGCCATGGCCGATGGGGTCCTCGCCGAGGCGGTGTCGACCGCGCTGCTCGTGGTCCTCGAAGAACTCGAGCCCGAGGCCCGCGCGGTGTACGTCCTGGGCGAGGTGTTCGGATTCGGCGCCGACGCGATCGCCACGATCCTGTCGCCGACGTCGGGGGACGTGGAGCGGATCGCGGAACGGGCCCGATCCCTCGTCGAACGTCGGCGCCCCCGCTTCGATCCGGTGGACCGTGCCCGCGCCGCGGAGATCGTCGATGCATTCCTGTCGGCGGCCGAATCTGGTGACGCCGGAACCCTGTTGACCCTCATGACACCCGACGTGGTGCTCACCTCGGACAGCGACGGCAAGACCACGGCGGTCCGCCGGCCCATGTGTGGTGCGCCCGCGGTCATGCAGGTCCTGTCCGGATTCGCCCGGATCGGTGCGGTGCTCGACGACTATCGCGTCGAGTTCGCGATGTTCAACAGTCAGCCGGGAATGATCCTGCACTTCGACGGCCGGTTGCAGACCGTCCTGACCCTCCGCGTCGTCGACGGTCTGATCGCCGACATCTACGTGATGCGCAACCCCGACAAGCTCGGTGGGGTCGAGCATCCCCGGTCCGTGACCCGGTGACCTTCCGCCGGCTCGAGGAATGACACGTCAGGCGAACAGTCCGGACAGCGTCTGTTCGATCTGGAACCGGAACAGCTGTTCGGGGTGTGCGAAGGTGTCGGCTCCGTACTGGCCGAATGTCTCGAGGCTGATCGCGCCGACGAGCACCGCCCACAGCGTGGTGGCCGCGGCCAGGACCGCGGCCGGCGTGTCGAGGTCGAACTCGTCGCGGATGGCGTCCATGTCGGCAGCGATGTCTGTTGTCGGAGAAGGAAGGTCGGGACGCAGCAGGCCTTCGTGATGGGCGGCGACGCACTCGCGGAGAAGCCGGACGGGGATACGAGTACCCGGACCGATGGTCCGATCACCGGGGGCGGAGTAACCGGGCACCGGACTTCCGTAGATCAGCGCCCATCGGGCGGGGTCGGCGAGCGCCCACCTTCTCGCCGCCGCGGCCGCGGCCGCGAGCCGTTCGCGCCGGTCGGCGGCATCGACGGAGTCGGCCGCGGCATCGACCGCGTCGGCGACGTCGGTGTACGCCTCGACCAGCAGCATGGTCAGCAACTCGTCGCGGCTCGGGACGTACCGGTACACCGCGGAGGAGACGACGCCCATGTCGCGGGCGATGGCGCGCAAGGAGAGCCCGGCGGCCCCGTAGGTGGTCAGGTGTTCGCGTCCCAACCGACGGATCTCGTCGGTCATCATCGCGCGGTTCTCCGCGCGGCTTCGTCCGGTGGCCATGGCGATGATCCTGCCACAAATCGAGAGCGGTGCTCTTGATTTGTGGGCGTGGCGTCTGCATACTGAAAGCGAGAGCACTGCTCTCGAAACCTGACACCTCGACGAAAGGCCGAACATGACCGCGACTGCCCACTACAAGGCCCCGAGCGGCTTCGACGCCGTCGTCAACCGCGCTGTCCGCTGGCTCGCGGACCGCGGGGTCGATCTGGCCGGGGCGCAGACGCTCACCGTCGTCGGCCGGCGGACCGGCACGCCGCAGCGGGTGCCCGTCAACGTGCTGCGACTCGACGGGGCGGAGTACCTGGTCGCGGTCCGCGGCGACACCCAGTGGGTGCGGAATGCGCGGGCGGCCGGGACGGCCGAACTGCGCCGCGGCCGGCGGCGGACCGTCGTGGCCCTCACCGAAGTCGACCCCGCGCTCCGTCCGCCGGTCATCCGTGACTATCTGCGGCGCTGGGGGTGGGAGGTCGCGCGCTTCCTGCCCGCGGGTCTCGAGGTCTCGTCGTCGGACGACGAACTGGCTGCGCACGCCGAACTGATCCCCGTCTTCACCGTCACCGCTGCTCACTAGACTCGGTGAGGTGTCACGTCCCGAGTCCGAACCGCCGCAACGTCGCGGTGTGGTGTCGGAGCACCCCGGGACCTCGGCGGGCGGACAGGGGCCCGAACGCAGCTCGCGCTGGGTGATGCACCTCGACATGGACGCGTTCTTCGCCTCCGTCGAACAGCTCACCCGGCCGACTCTGCGCGGCCGGCCGGTCCTCGTCGGCGGGTCCGGCGGACGCGGGGTGGTCGCCGGGGCCAGCTACGAGGCCCGCGTGTTCGGTGCCGGGTCGGCGATGCCGATGCACCAGGCGCGTCGGCTCATCGGTCCGACCGGTGTGGTCATCCCGCCGCGCGGCTCGGTGTACAGCACGGTCAGCAAACGGGTCTTCGGCATTGTGCGCGAAGCGGTTCCGATCATCGAGACACTGTCGTTCGACGAGGCGTTCGGCGAGCCGGCCGAGCTCGTGGGGGCGACGGTCGACGAGGCCCGCGATTTCGCCGAGTTGCTCCGGGCCCGAATCCGGTCCGAGGTGGGACTCGCCGCGTCGGTCGGACTCGGGAGTGGCAAGCAGCTGGCGAAGATCGCCTCGGGTATGGCCAAACCCGATGGGGTGATGGTGATCCCGCCGTCGGGGCAGCTCGACTTCCTGCATTCGCTCCCGGTGCGCAAGTTGTGGGGCATCGGGCCGGTGTCGGGTGATCGCCTGGCGCGCCTGGGCATCGTGACCATCGGGGACCTCGCGGCGATGTCGCCGGTCGAGGTCGCCTCCGTCCTCGGCGGTACCGTCGGGCCCGCCCTGCACCGTCTCGCGCACGGCATCGACGACCGGCCCGTCGCCGAACGTGCGTCCGCGAAACAGATCAGCGCCGAGTCGACCTTCGCCGAGGACATCGTCGAACTGGATGCGCTCCGTCCCGCCATCCGCAAGGCCGCCGTCGACGCACACCGCCGATTGCGCGCCGACGGACGGGGCGCGCGCACCGTGGTGCTGAAGCTCAAGAGATCCGACATGTCGATACTGACGCGCTCGGCGACCACCGCCACGGCCACCACCGACTTCGACGATCTCGAGCGCTCGGCGCAGCGACTCGCCCTCGACCCCCGGTCGGTCGGCGCCATTCGTCTTGTCGGCGTGAGCTTCTCGGGCCTCACCGCGGTCCAGCAGTATGCCTTGTTCGACGATGTGTTCGCGGAGGGGGCGGGCGATGTCGAGACCACCCACCACGACACGGCCGAGGGCGACGCCGCGGATGCGGACCGGATTGCAGTGCCTCTGCCGGAGGTCGGCGCCGAGACGGCCGACCCGGTGGTCGACGGTGTCGGCGCGGCGCTCGCCGCACCGGTGACGGACTCGCTGTCCGCACCCACACGATTCGCGCCGGGTGGCAGTTCGATGCCGGTCGGACGATTCGGGCCGGGCGCCGATGTGACCCATCCCGATCATGGACACGGCTGGGTCCAGGGCAGTGGACACGGAGTCGTCACCGTGCGGTTCGAGACGCGGACGAGCGGGCCGGGACGCACCCGCACCTTCGGCGTCGACGACCCCGAGCTCCGTCCGGCGAACCCACTCGACAGCCTCGAGTGGGATCTCCCGCACGACGACTGACCCGCGCGTACGGGCGACGGGTGGCACCCGCTGTGAACCGATGCCGGCGGCGCTCCTCAGGGGTGTCGGCCGACGAAGAAATCCGCGATCGCATCGCGATCGTGGCCCGCGGTCACCAGGGCGATCAGGGCCATGCGAGCCTGCGGGGCGCGCAACCATGGCGACACGATCGCGCCGGCCCGACACAGATCGACGGCACCGCCGCCCCCGCCGTAGGTCGCCGACACCTCGCCGTAGGGGACCCGGCTCGTCACGACGACGATCACCCCGCGCTGCACGGCGAGGGCCACCTCCGCGGTGATGTCCGGGTGGGTGTTGCCCGCCCCGGTGGCCGCCAGGACCAGCCCCGCGGCGTTCTGGGCGACGGACGCGGCGATCAGACCCGGCGACACGCCCGGGTAGAGGGTGAAGGCGTCGACCCGCGCCGTCCGCCCGACCGGCACCGGTTCCGTCAGCACCCGTCGCGGGAGCGGCGGGTCGTTCGCGGGACCGGCGGCCTGCACGGTGTCGAAGGCAGCGAGGGCGGTGGTGGACACCTTGAACAGACCGCGTGCGGGTAGCAGCCGACCGCCCAGGGCCACGAGGACGCCCCGACCGCGCGCGGCCGGGTCGACGACCGCGGCCAGCGCGGCGCCGAGGTTCGCCGGACCGTCGGCCTCCGGGGAGTCGGACGGCAGCATCGCGCCGGTGAACACGACCGGCCGGTCGTCGGCGGCATACAGGTCGGCGAGGAACGCCGTCTCCTCCATCGTGTCGGTTCCGTGTGTGACCACCACACCGCGGACCGCCGGGTCGGTGAGCGCGTCGGCGATCGCGCGGACCACCGCGAACTGGTCGGCGACCGTCATCGCCGAGCTGTCCACCGACATCAGATCGACGGTGCGGATCGCGGGTCCCGTGTCGGTTGTGCCGGCGACGGACAGGAGTTCGGCGGAACCGAGTGCGGGGACCGCGCCGTCGGCGGTGCGGTGGGCGGCGATGGTGCCTCCGGTGCTGATCAGCACGATCGCGGGGGTGCCGGTGGGAGGGGTGCCTGTCATGGTGCCCAAGGGTCACCGGAACCCGACCGGCCCGTCAAGCGTTGCCTGCTCGGCGCCGCCCCGGACTGCCGGACCGTCGGGGGTGTCGTCGGTACCGGGGACCCACAGTGCTCGTCGTTTGGCATAGTGGTGTGGGCCGTCGCCGGGTCGTACCCGGCAGACACGTCCGGCATCGCGGTACGAGTAGCGCCCACCGGCGCACCCCATGCCCGAGAACACAGTGAGGGAGATCGTTGAAGTATCGGAAATTTCTGGGCGCGACCATGATCGCGGCAGCGTTGATGACCACCGTCGCGGCCTGCGGGAGTGACGACGCCGACGCACCACCAGCACCGACGCTCACCAGCACCGACACCGCAGCCGCCGGCGGCGATGGCTCCGAGATCACCGACGGCAGCAACCCGCCGTCGATCGCGGCCCTCAACGAGCTGGTCGACAAGGCGGTCGACCCGGACATCCCGCGCGCCGAGAAGGTCGAGCTCGTCGAGGGATCGGAGAAGGACCCGGCGATCTTCGACGAGCTGGTCAAGGCGCGTGCCGAGAACTCCGACGTCGACTGGGTGCTCGTCAACCCCGTGATCAGCGCCGGCCCCAACAAGGCCCGCGTCAAGGTCCGGATCGAGACCGCAGGCAACCCGCCGACCAACGCCGAGTCGACCATCGTCTTCGACGACGGACGCTGGAAGCTCTCGAACGAGACCGTGTGCAACCTCCTCGGCCTCTATCAGGTCGAGAGCGCCATGTGCGCCCCCGCGAGCTGACTTCCGTCCGCCTCGCCACCGAGTGGGGTGGCGTCCCCGACGGTGCCTTCCGGCGCGTCTCTCGCCGATCATGATCCGCGGCCCCGGATCGCCGACCGATGTCGGCGAGCCGGGGCCGTCGGCATTCAGCGCCAGGTGACGGACAGGCCGGTCTGCTGGAGCAGCGGGCGGCCCGGGTCCGCGCCGACCAGCTCTCGGGCCCCGCGATAGGTGGCCTCACCGGAGACCGGGAGCCCGCGTGTCAGATCGACGGTGACCGTGCCCTCGCCGGCGTAGCTGTAGCGGCTGATGGTGAGGCTGTCACCACCGCCGGGGATCGCGAACACCGAGTTCACCGGGGTCTCGTCGGCCGTGTAGTCGATGGTCAGCCGGTTGCCGTCCCAGGAGGTGAGTCGCGCCTCGATGGTCTGGGTGACGGTCGCGGCCGCCGCGATCACCCGTTCGCTGCGCCACGTCGCGCCGACCGCGACGGGTTCGGTCGGCAGTACCACGGCGGTGTTGAACGCCGAGACCAGCGCCTGCTCGACCGCGAGCCGCGCCTCGCCGCCCGCCTGCTCCGGCGGCGCGATACGCAGCGACACCGGCGCGTATCCCGGACCGAGGGTGAGCCCGGCCGTCGCACCGGCCATCGCCGCCATCGCGTCGTTCAACGTGGTGTCGGGGGACGTGACCGAGCCGAGGTCGAGTTCGAGGTCGGCGAGATCGGCACAGCCGAAGCGTGCCGTGAGGGGCATCTCGACGGTCTGGGCGTCCGCGCTGCCCGGCGACGCGACCTCCGACGTCGTCACGAGGGTCACCGACTGGGCGGTCGCGACATCCGGTGCGGTGGTGGGCACGCGGCGCTCGCCGTTGCCCGGGTCGACGATCGTCACCGTCGCCGGTGCGATCGGCACCGGTGCCGCACCGGCGGCACGGGACGGTGAGTCCGCGCTGCAGCCCGCCGACGTGCTCGGCCGCGCATCGCCGGACGTCTCGTCGGCATCCGACGAGCATCCCGCGACCAGGACCGACAGCGCGGTCGCCGCTGCGATCGACGAGACGACGGACCGGAGGCGACGGGGATGCGGGGACACGGGTAGCCAGGGTATTCGACGGGTCGTGGACAATGATGCTGTGGATGACCAACCCCTGACGGATCGAGAGCACGTGGACCCGCACGGAAGTGTCGAACCCGGGGCCGACCGCGGACCCGACGACACCGACACGTCCGTACGCGAGCGCGGCCGCCGGCTCCCGAAGGTCACCCTCGCGGTGCTCGGTGTCGCACTGGTCATCCTCGGCCTCGACCAGCTGACGAAGACGATCGCGGTCGCCACCTTGGATCCGGCACGCCCGGTGGAGATCATCGGCGACTTCGTGACCCTTCGTCTCATCCGCAACAGCGGGGCGGCCTTCTCGCTCGCGACCGGATACACCTGGGTGCTCTCGATCATCGCCCTGGTGGTCGTCCTGGTGATCATCCGCTACAGCAGCCGTCTGCGGTCGTGGTGGTGGGTGGCCGGTCTGGCGCTCGTGCTCGGTGGGGCCATCGGGAACCTGATGGACCGGATCTTCCGCTCACCGCAACCACTTCAGGGTCACGTGGTCGACTTCGTGTCGGTGGGATGGTGGCCGGTGTTCAACGTCGCCGACTCCGCCGTCGTGTGCGGCGCGATCCTGCTGGTCATCCTCTCGGCGCTCGGCTTCGACTACGACGGCACCCGCACGGGCTGGGCGGCGCGGCGAGACCGGCGCGACGAGCAGGACACCGCGGGTACCGAGGGCGGCGCCCATGCGTGAGTCGCGATTCCTGCCGGTGCCCGACGGCCTGGACGGGATGCGCGTGGACGCCGGCGTCTCGCGGATGCTCGGGCTCTCGCGCACCGTTGTCGCCACCCTCGCCGAAGACGGCGACGTGGTCGTCGACGGGGTGGCGGTGGGGAAGTCCCACAAACTCGCCGCCGGCACCATGCTGCACGTGACCCTGCCCGAACCCGAGGAACCGCTGCGCGTCGAACCGACGCCGGTCGAGGACCTCGAGGTCATCTATCACGATTCCGACATCGTGGTCGTCGACAAGCCGGTGGGAGTGGCCGCGCATCCGTCCGTCGGCTGGAGCGGACCCACTGTCATCGGGGCCCTGGCCGCCGCTGGTTTCCGGATCTCGACCTCGGGCGCGCACGAGCGTCAGGGAATCGTTCACCGTCTCGACGTCGGTACTTCCGGGGTCATGGTGGTCGCCGTCTCCGAGCGCGCGTACACGCTGCTGAAACGGGCCTTCAAGCAGCGGACCGTGCACAAGGGGTACCACGCCCTCGTCCAGGGCCACCTGGATCCGCCCTCGGGGACCATCGATGCTCCCATCGGTCGTCATCGGGGCAACGACTGGAAATTCGCGGTCACCGCGAACGGCAAACCGAGCGTCACCCACTACGACACCCTGGAGATGTTCGCAGCGGCGTCGCTGCTCGACGTGCACCTCGAAACCGGTCGTACACATCAGATCCGCGTTCACTTCTCGGCCCTGCATCATCCGTGTTGCGGTGATCCGACCTACGGTGCCGACCCGGTCCTGGCAAAGAAGCTGGGTCTCGAACGCCAATGGCTGCACGCGCGGTCGTTGGGATTCGCCCATCCCGCCGACGGTCGGCAGGTGGAGTTCACCTCGTCGTATCCGAACGACCTACAGCACGCGCTCGACGTCCTGCGGGCGACCTGACCGGGGGCGTTCGATCGACGGCTTGTGGGCGACATCCCCGCCTGGCACGGCTAGATTGAGGGGGTGCTCGAGCCGGGAACCCTCGTCGCCGGGTACCGCGTCGACCGGGTACTCGGGAGCGGAGGCATGGGTGCGGTCTTCCTCGCCCGGCATCCTGAACTGCCGCGATACGACGCCCTGAAGGTACTCAAGGACTCGGCAGGACTCACCGACAGCAATTTCCGACGCCGGTTCCTACGCGAGGCCGAGGTCGCGGCCACGCTCGACCACCCCAACATCGTCACCGTCTTCAACCGCGGACGCGCGAGTGTGCCGGTGGCGTCGAGACCGGACAGATCGGCCGAGGCCGACTTGCTGTGGATCGCCATGCAGTACGTTCCCGGAACCGACTGTGCGCGGGAACTCGCCGCCCGCGGCCGGTTCGCCCCGCGGCGCGTGGTGCACATCGTCTCGGAGGTGGCCCGGGGGATCGATCACGCCAACCGGCGCGGGCTGCTCCATCGCGACGTGAAACCCGCCAACATCCTGCTCGCCGAGGTCGACGAGGACTCGTCGTTCGACGAGCAGCGGGTCCTGCTGACGGACTTCGGGGTCGCCAAACTGTCCGACGAGACCGAGGCGCTCACCTCGGTCGGCACGGTCCTGGCCACCCTGTCCTATGCCTCACCCGAACAGTTGACGGGCGGCCGACTCGACGGCCGGACCGATCAGTACTCGCTGGCGGCCACCACCTTCCACCTGCTCACCGGACGCGTGCCCTTCGACGATCGCGACAACGGCGCGGTCATCGGAGCGCATCTGAAAGAGCCGGTGCCGCGGGTGTCCGAACTCGTACCCGGCCTCACGCCCGAGGCAGACACCGTCCTCGCCCGGGCGATGGCGAAGACGCCCGGCGACCGATTCGCCAGTTGCCGGGAGTTCGCCGACGCCCTGGCCACGAGCCTGCGGAATGTCCGGCCGAGATCTGTCGCCGACCTCGATGCGGAAACGATCCGCGGGGTCCCCGGCGTTCACCCGGTCGGCCGCGCCGCGGCCGCCCCGCCGCCGGAGATGCCGGTACGCCCCGGTCGACCGACACCGCCGCCTGCCGGGCGTCCCCCGGCCGCCGACCGGATGCCCACGGATCGTCGCCCGCCCCGGCCCGGACACCCCGCGCCTCCGGACCCGGCCCTGGAGGCGACGCAGCGGGCGGGCGCGGCACGCGAAGCCAACCCGCCGCCCGAGCGGGGGCCGGCCCGTACGCATCGCCCGGATGCGGGACCGCGACGGGATGCGGGGCCTCGAGCGGTTCACGGGCCGCGCCCGGTGGCCCGTCCGGGAGAGGGTTCGAGGCCGACGACCGGCGCCGATCCGGCGGTGTGGCAGCACCCGCCGTCGAACCCCTTCCGCCAGAGCAACGACCACCTACGACCCGACGGCTCGCGGCCCGACCGCGCCGGTCCACCGCATGATCCGCTCCGTTCCGGCCCGCCGGGTGTCGGACGTGGCCCGGCGCCGCGGAATCCTGCCGTTCCGTCCGGATCGGTACGGCCCGCCGGGCCCAACCGGCTGCCCGTCGTCCTCGCGATCGTCGCCGGTCTGCTGCTGATCGCGATCGTCGTGGTGTTCCTGGCCCTGTGAGGGGCAGGAGCGTCGTCTACCCGGTGGCCGGCGCCGCCGTGGTACCACAGTTGTCCCATGCGTCACGACCCGGAGTGGCACCCCGGAGGTGTCGGTACACGCGCCTAGAGTGGACCCGGAATCGGACCCGGCACACCGAGCGCCATCGGGGGCGCTCTCGGGCGCCGACACACGCCGATCGAACCGACATCTGACGACCGACCCGACAACCACCGACCGATCTGGACAGAAGAGGCGCCGTGACGGACTCGTTTGTACACCTGCACAACCACACCGAGTACTCCATGCTCGACGGTGCGGCGAAGGTGTCCCCGTTGTTCGCCGAGGCCAAACGGCTGGGGATGACCGCGATCGGTATGACCGACCACGGAAACATGTTCGGCGCCAGCGAGTTCTACAACACCGCGGTCAAGAACGACATCAAGCCGATCATCGGCATCGAGGCCTACATCGCCCCCGGATCGCGGTTCGACACCAAACGCATCCAGTGGGGCACCCGCGAGCAGAAGAGCGACGACGTCTCCGGCTCGGGTGCGTACACGCACATGACCATGGTCGCCGAGAACGCGGCCGGCCTGCGCAACCTGTTCAAGCTGTCGTCGCTGGCATCCATCGAGGGACAGCTCGGCAAGTGGTCGCGGATGGACGAGGATCTGATCGCCGCGCACGCCGAGGGGATCATCGCCACCACGGGCTGCCCGTCCGGTGAGGTGCAGACGCGGCTCCGGCTCGGTCACGATCGCGAGGCTCTCGAGGCCGCGGCGAAGTGGCAGGAGATCTTCGGCAAGGACAACTTCTACCTCGAGTTGATGGAGCACGGCCTCGAGATCGAGCGGCGCGTGCGCGACGGTCTGCTCGATATCGGTCGCAAGCTCGGCATCAAGCCCATCGTCACCAACGACTGCCACTACGTCACCAAGGAGCACGCCGCGGCGCACGAGGCGCTGCTCTGTGTGCAGACCGGCAAGACCCTCTCCGATCCGACCCGGTTCAAGTTCGACGGCGACGGGTACTACCTGAAGTCCGCGGCCGAGATGCGCGAGCAGTGGGATTCGATCGTCCCGGGCGCCTGCGACAACACCCTCGAGATCGGCGAACGCGTCGAGTCCTACAAAGAGGTCTTCACCCACCGCGACCGCATGCCGGTCTTCCCGGTGCCCGACGGCGAGACGCAGCAGACCTTCCTCCGCAAGGAGGTCGCCAAGGGACTCGCCGAGCGTCGGTTCGCCGGCACCGAGGTGCCCGAGGAGTACCTGCAGCGCGCCAACTACGAACTCGACGTCATCATCCAGATGGGGTTCCCGGCGTACTTCCTGGTCGTCGGCGACCTCATCCGGCACGCTCTCGAGGTCGGCATCCGGGTGGGTCCGGGTCGTGGCTCGGCGGCCGGCTCCCTGGTGGCCTGGGCCCTGGGCATCACCAACATCGACCCCATCCCGCACGGACTGCTCTTCGAGCGATTCCTCAACCCCGAGCGTGTGTCGATGCCCGATATCGACATCGACTTCGACGACCGTCGTCGAGGCGAGATGGTGCGGTACGCGACCGATCGGTGGGGCAGCGACAAGGTGGCCCAGGTCATCACCTTCGGCACCATCAAGACGAAGGCCGCGATCAAGGACTCGGCGCGCGTCCAGTTCGGTCAGCCGGGTTTCGCCATCGCCGACCGCATCACCAAGGCGCTGCCGCCGCCCATCATGGCCAAGGACATCCCGGTCTGGGGCATCACCAACCCCGAGCACGAGCGGTACAACGAGGCCACCGAGGTCCGCACGCTCATCGAGACCGATCCGGACGTCAAGAAGATCTACGATACCGCCATCGGTCTGGAAGGCCTGATCCGCAACGCGGGCGTGCACGCCTGCGCGGTCATCATGTCGTCGGAGCCGCTGACCGATGCCATCCCGGTGTGGAAGCGCGCGCAGGACGGCGCGATCATCACCGGATGGGACTATCCGTCATGTGAGGCCATCGGCCTGCTGAAGATGGACTTCCTCGGTCTGCGCAACCTCACCGTCATCGGTGACGCCCTCGAGAACATCAAGCTGAACCGGGGCATCGACCTCGACCTCGACGCGCTGCCCCTCGAAGATCCCAAGACCTACGAGCTCCTCGCCCGCGGCGACACCCTCGGCGTGTTCCAGCTCGACGGCGCGGCGATGCGCGAACTCCTGAAGATGATGCAGCCCACCGGGTTCGAGGACATCGTCGCCGTCCTCGCGCTGTACCGGCCGGGTCCCATGGGTGTGAACGCGCACACCGACTACGCCAAGCGGAAGAACGGTCTGCAGGACATCCGGCCGATCCATCCGGAGCTGGAGGAGCCGCTCAAGGAGATCCTGTCGGAGACCTACGGCCTGATCGTCTACCAAGAGCAGATCATGCAGATCGCGCAGAAGGTCGCCGGGTATTCGCTCGGACAGGCCGACCTGCTCCGACGCGCGATGGGCAAGAAGAAGAAGGAGATCCTCGACGAGGCCTATGACGGCTTCGCGGAGGGCATGCGCAACAACGGTTTCTCCCAGGCTGCGATCACCGCACTGTGGGACACCGTCCTGCCGTTCGCCGGGTACGCGTTCAACAAATCGCACGCCGCGGGCTACGGACTGGTGTCGTTCTGGACCGCCTACCTCAAAGCGAACTATCCCGCCGAGTACATGGCCGGTCTGCTGACCTCGGTCGGCGACGACAAGGACAAGGCCGCGATCTACCTGGCCGACTGTCGCAAGCTCGGCATCACCGTGCTGCCGCCCGATGTCAACGAATCCCAGCGGAACTTCGCCGCGGTCGGCAAGGACATCCGGTTCGGCCTGGCCGCGATCCGCAACGTCGGGTCCGGGGTCGTCGGGTCGATCATCTCGGCGCGTGAGGAGAAGGGGAAGTTCACCAATTTCTCCGACTATCTCGGCAAGATCGACGTCACCGCGTGCAGCAAGAAGGTGACCGAGTCACTGATCAAGGCCGGGGCGTTCGACTCACTGGGTCACCCGCGCAAGGGCCTGTTCCTCGTGCACGGGGAGGCCGTCGAATCGGTCATCGGTACCAAGAAGGCCGAGGCGATCGGCCAGTTCGACCTCTTCGGCGACGCCGGCGGTGCCGACGACTCGATGGCCGAGGTGTTCGCGGTCAAGGTGCCCGAAGAAGAGTGGGACACCAAGCACAAGCTCGCCATCGAACGAGAGATGCTGGGGCTCTACGTGTCCGGCCACCCGCTGAGCGGTGTCGAACACGCGATTGCGGCGCACACCGACACCTCCATCACGACGCTGCTCGAGGGGAACGTCGCCGACGGCGCCCAGATCACGATCGGCGGCATCATCTCCTCGGTGACCCGGCGCGTGAACAAGAAGGGTGAGCCCTGGGCCGCGGTCACGCTCGAGGACATGGTCGGTGGCGTCGAGGTCTACTTCTTCCCGCGGGCCTACGTCGCGTACGGGATGGACATCGTCGCCGACAACATCGTCCTGATCAAGGCGCGGGTGAATTTGCGAGACGACAGCATGATGATCAGCGCGAACGACCTCGCAGTACCGGACCTGGAGACAGCCGGCGCGACGAAACCCGTCGCGTTGACGCTCTCGGCCCGGTTGTGCACCCCCGACCGCGTCGCCGCGCTCAAGCAGGTGCTGACCCGGCATCCGGGAATGGCCGACGTGCACGTCACCCTGGTCAGCGACAAGCGCCAGACCCAACTGAAACTGACCGAGTCGCTCCGGGTGGCACCCAGTTCGGCGTTGATGGGTGACCTCAAGGCACTACTCGGGCCCAGCTGTCTGAGCTGACCTCCTGAGGGTTGCTGCTGGTTGAGGAGCGATAGCGACAGGCGGCCTTTCCGCTGGTTGAGCAGGCGAGGAGCGATAGGGACAGGCGGCATTCCTGCTGGTTGAGCAGGCGAGGAGCGATAGCGACGAGCCGTGTCGAAACCACCCGACGCACCCCTCACAGGCGAGCCGTGACCTAGGTTTCGGGCCCCCGAACATTTTCCTTCGTCATCCGCTACACTCGTCGTCACGTCCGGTACACGCGGCTTGCGAGGGAGTGATTCGAGATGACGACCCTGATCGATGTCGACCCGAGCCATCGAGAGCCGCGGGCGGCCCGCACCGTCGACGTCTTCGGTGTGCAGTGGCCTGCGCACAAGATCCACGCAGTCGTGGCAGCCGCGGCGGTCGCGCTGGTGAGCCTCCTGCTCGTCGGGTCGCTCGAGATCACCGCGTGGGCGAGCGGGCTTGTCCTGCTCGCCGTGTGGTGGGGCGAGCGCTACCTGCCCGGTACGGCAGCTGTCGCTCCCGCGTCGAACCCGCCCGGGATCTCGTAGATCCGACCGTCGAAGCCGGCGCGGAACAGACGTCCGGCCGAGAATCCGCGGTTTCCGCGTCCGTACGAGAGGACACTCGACGTCGGGAGTCCGGTCGCCAGCACGCAGTAGCTGCCCGGTGAGGTGACCCGCACGATCTCACCGGTGGCGTTGAACGGCACGATCGGTCGGTCGCGCGAATCCAGCGTCAATCCGTCGGGAGTCGACGGCGCGCCCACGTTGAGCAGATTCTGTACAACTCGCGGATTCGCGGTGGAGATCCGGCTGACGCCCGGGTTGACGAACGTCCGCGACACGTAGAGCCACCCGTCGCCGCGTCCGAGTACCGCCCCGTTGGCGCTCGGCAGCGCTCCCCAGGCCGCCTGCACGGCACCGGTGGGACCCACCCGGCCGATGAGATTGCCGAAATCGTTGGTGGCGTACACATTTCCGCGCGCGGACACGTCCATCCCGTTGGCCGCCGAGAGTCCCGACACCCAGGGGCGCAGCGCGCGGGTGGTGACATCGAGGCGCGCGATGGACGCGTGTCGCAGCGCATCGCCGACGAACACACGAGGATCGGCACCGTATCCGACCAGCAAGGTGCCATCGGGGGTCCAGGCCAGTGCGCCCGCGCCGCTCCCGCCCGGCACGCGTGCGATCGGAACAGCCGGTGCGCCCGGTCCGGCGAGGCGATACACGCGACCCGTGATCAGGTCGGTGGTGTAGAGGCGACCGCCGGCGTCGACGGTCAGGCCCTCGAGCGCCGCGCCCGGTACCGAGCCGACGAGTCGAGCAGGCTGGCCGGCTCCGGCGCACACCGGCGCGGCGACAGCTTGCGCCGGTTCGACCGCTGCGCCGAGTCCGACGGCCAGCGCGGCAGCCGCACCGAGAGCGGCCAGCCGCGACAGTCGGCGCGCGCGGGATAGGAAGGTTCGACGAACGGTCATGGCTGCTCCCTGGTGGGTGGGGCTGGGTCACCGTCGGTGGTCACGATGAGGCGGCCGTGGGGAGGTTCCCGCCCGGCCGGCTCTCATACCCACCGTCCAGTGTTACGCCACCGGGCGGGCGAATGTGTCGTGATCGCGATTCGGGCGGGTGTCGAGACGGCGAAGCCGCAACCGGCAAGACTCGAACCCGCAGGACCGGATCACCGGCCGACAGTGAGAACATGGCTGTCGTGAGTACGCACCACGTCCCGGTCCATCAGCAGGCTTTGTCGGTAGACGCGATCGAAGCCGCGTCGATTCGCATCGCCGACGCGGTGGCGCGTACCCCGCTCGAGACCTGTCCGCGCCTGTCGGCCGACGCCGGGGCCGAGATCTACCTCAAGCGGGAGGACCTGCAGGCCGTCCGCTCCTACAAGCTGCGCGGCGCCTACAACGTGATGGCGCAGTTGTCGGCCGACGAGCTGTCACGCGGTGTCGTCGCGGCCAGTGCCGGAAACCACGCCCAGGGTGTGGCGTTCGCGTGCCGCAGCATGGGGGTGCCCGGTCGGATCTACGTCCCGACCACCACGCCCAAACAGAAGCGGGACCGAATCCGTTGGCACGGTGGTGACTTCGTCGAACTCCGAGCCGTCGGGGAAACCTACGACGCCGCTGCGGCGGCCGCCCAGGACGATGTGATGCGCACCGGGTCGGCGTGGATCCACGCGTTCGACGACCCGCGGACCGCCGCGGGGCAGGGGACCATCGCCCACGAGATCGTCGAGCAACTCGGTCGTGTACCCGACGTCGTCATCGCACCGGTCGGCGGCGGGGGATGTCTGGCCGGGATGGCGACGTACTTCCGGGGTCTGTCCGATGACGTGACGATCGTCGGCGTCGAGCCGACCGGTGCGGTGTCGTTGAGTGCCGCCCTCGTCAACGGGGGACCGGTGACGCTCGCCGAGATCGATCCGTTCGTCGACGGCGCGGCGGTCAAACGCATTGGCGCCATCGGGCACCGGGTGCTGTCGGAGCTCGGCGCGACGGTCACCGATCATCCGGTGCTCGCCCAGATCACCGCGACGCCGGCCGTGCGGGTGATGCCAGACGAGCGTTTCGCGCCTGCGCCGGGAACCGCGCACATCACTCATGTCGATGAGGGTGCCATCTGTTCGGCGATGCTCGAGCTCTACCAGAACGAGGGCATCATCGCCGAACCCGCGGGGGCGCTCGCGGTCGCGATCCTCGACAAATTGCAGCTGCCGGCGGACGCCGCGGTGGTGTGCCTCGTGTCCGGCGGCAACAACGACGTGTCCCGATACGGCGAGATCATCGAACGCTCGCTGGTCCACCGGGGGCTCAAGCACTACTTTTTGGTCGACTTCCCGCAGGAGCCCGGTGCGTTGCGCCGCTTTCTCGACGAGGTCCTCGGACCCGACGACGACGTCACGATGTTCGAATACGTCAAGCGCAACAACCGCGAGACCGGTGCCGCGCTCGTGGGCATCGAGCTCGGACACCGCGACGGACTCGGCGGCCTCATGGACCGGATGGACCGCTCGCGGTTGCACTGTGAGCGGCTCGAACCGGGTTCCCCGGCGTACGCCTATCTCACGTAGGACGTCGGGTGCTTCGTGGGCCGATGCGCATTCCCGGAGCCCCGATGTCCGACACGCGAACGACTCCCGACAATCCGGGAACATTCCCGACCTGGGTCGCCTCCAAGTACATGAACCGCCCAGAAGCACTGCACACCAGCGCTTCACCACTTGGAAGGACCCACCATGAGCACCGAGATCCCCGCCGACGCCGTTCTGATCGACACCGATGGCGACGGAGCCGTCGACGCCGCACTCACCGATGTCGACGGTGACGGCACCACCGACGCCATCCTCGACACCGACGGCGACGGCCAGGCCGACTCCATCGCCTACGACACCGATGCCGACGGCGAGATCGACGTCATCGAGGCCGACACCGACGCCGACGGTCTCACCGACATCGCGGTGGCCGACACCGACGGTGACGGCACCTTCGACACCGCCGTCGACGACGAGGGCAACGTCGAGGTCGGCGACTTCGGCAGCATCGACGGCGGCGACTCCGTCTGACCCCACCTTCCGATCCATGGCCCGAAGCCGCGGTACACGCGGCTTCGGGCTAGGAGACGTTGCCGCGGTGGCCGATGATCACGTTGTGGCCCGGCGAGGTGAACCCGGCGCCGTCGGAACGGGCCGCCTCCCACGCCATCTCGACGTCGAGTACGAGGGGCACGGTGACCGGTTCGTCCCCGGGCACGCACACCACGGACCAGTCCCCGCGGTGCATCGCGAACCATCCGGACGCCTCGTCGAAGTCGACGGACACCGACGCGAAGGTCGGATCGTGCAGCGCCGCTTCGGCTTTCCGTAACGCGATCAGCGTTCGGTAGAAGTCGAGCATGCGGGCGTGGTCGGGATCGTCGAGTTCGGTCCAATCCAGCTTCGACAGCTCGAACGTCGCCGGATCCTGCGGGTCCGGCACATCGTCGCTGTCCCAGCCGTGTTCGGCGAACTCCGCCTTGCGCCCCTCGGCGGTGGCTCGGCCCAGTTCCGGTTCCGGGTGGGACGTGAAGAACTGGAAGGGCGTCGCGGCAGCCCATTCCTCACCCATGAACAGCATCGGGGTGAAAGGGGACAGCAGGACCAACGCAGCCTTGATCGCGAGTTGACCGCCGTCGAGATAGGCGCTCGGACGGTCGCCGATCGCCCGGTTGCCGATCTGGTCGTGGTTGCAGGTGTAGGCGAGCAGCGCCGACGCGGGCACGGAGTCGGTCGGGATCGGCCGTCCGTGATGCCGCCTGCGGAACGAGGAGTAGGTGCCGTCGTGGAAGAAGCCGCCGGTGAGGACCTTCGCCAGGCACTCGTAGCTGCCGAAGTCGCCGTAGTAACCCTGCCGTTCGCCGGACACCAGCGTGTGGATCGCGTGGTGGATGTCGTCGTCCCACTGCGCCGCGAGCCCGAGTCCGTTGACGGTGCGCGGCAGGATCATCCGGGGATCGTTGAGATCGCTCTCGGCGATCAGCGACAGTGGGCGCCCGAGTCGGGCGGCGAGGTCGTCGGTGGCGGCGGCGAGCTCCTCCAGGAGGTGAACGGCGCGGTGATCGGTCAGCGCGTGCACGGCGTCGAGACGCAGTGCGTCCACGTGGAACTCGCTGAACCACCGCAGCGCGGTGCCGAGGATGAACGCGCGCACCTCGTCGGAGTCCGGATCGGACAGATTGACCGACGACCCCCACGATGTGGTCCCCGCGCTGAGGTAGGGCCCGAAGTCGGGTAGGTAGTTGCCGGAGGGGCCGAGGTGGTTGTACACGACGTCGAGGACGACGCCCAGTCCCGCCGCGTGACAGGCGTCCACGAACCGGGCCAGCGCCGCGGGCCCGCCATAACTCTCCTGGACCGCGTACCAGCCGACGCCGTCGTAACCCCAGTTGTGCTCACCGTTGAACGCGTTGACCGGCATCAGCTCGACGAAGTCGACTCCCAACTCGACGAGATGATCGAGTCGGTCGACCGCGGAGTCGAGCGTGCCCTCGGGTGTGAACGTCCCCAGATGTAGCTCGTAGACCACCGCACCCCGGATGTCCCGGCCGGCCCACGCGTCGTCGGTCCAGGCGTCGGGGTCGACGGTGAACAGCGCGGAGAGTTCGTGCACCCCGCCCGGCAGACGGACGGCGCGCGGGTCCGGACGCGGTGGTCCGCCGTCGATCGAGAAGCCGTAGCGGAGATCGCCATCGGTGCCGTCCGCCGGCATGGCATCGACCTGCCACCAACCGTCCGCCGCGGTCGACATGGGCGTGCGCACCTGCGTCGAACCGGTCTCGCTCGTCGTCACGAGGTCGACGACCTGCGCGTTCGGCGCCCAGACGCGGATCTCGTCCAGCGACCGCGGCGATCGGAACGGGCCCCCAATGGAACGAAGTGGTAGGTTTTGTTCCCGTTGGTCGGCCGACCAAGTTATTGTGCTCTGGGCAACAGCAGGAACGGTCGGGGGATTCGTCACATCATGCAAGGTATGTCGGACCCCGGACAGGTGCAGTCGCGGGCTACTGTGAGGCCGGACACATTCGGACCACGAGAATGGGGTATGTTACCCGCGGCGCTTCTGCCCACGGGGGGCACGCGGAGGGGTTCTGCGGAAACGAGGACGCGTGTCGGCGACGACACGCGCGATCGCGACCTGACGGCCGGTGAACGGGTAAGCCGAGACGCAAGGGTAGGGATTGAGCACTAACGCAGTCACCTCGGACGACGAGGAGGTGGGCCGCAAGAGGCCGGGGGCGGTTCGGTCGTGGTACGACGGCCACATCGTCGCCTCGTTCGACACCTTCGGACGTCAGCTCGGCATGTTCGTCGAGGTGTTCCGGACCCTCTTCGTCGACCTCTTCAAGCGGCGGTTCCCGTTCGGCGAGTTCGTCCGACAGTGCGCCTTCATGGCCAGCACGTCGGTCTTCCCGACGCTCCTGGTCGCGATCCCGATCGGCGTCATCGTGTCGATCCAGGTGTCCAACATCGCCGGTCAGGTCGGTGCGACCTCGTTCTCCGGTGCCGCGACGGGCCTGGGCGTGATCCGGCAGGGCGCCCCGCTGGTCACGTCGTTGCTCCTGGCCGGCGCGGTCGGCTCGGCCATCGCCGCCGACCTCGGCTCGCGCACGATCCGCGACGAGATCGACGCCATGCGCGTCATGGGTGTCAACCCGATCGAACGGCTCATCTCACCGCGACTGCTCGCGACCATGGTGGTCAGCTTCCTGCTCTGCGGGTTCGTCTGCTTCGTCGGGTTCATCACGGGTTACGTCTTCAACGTCTACTTCCAGGGCGGCACACCGGGCAGCTACACCGGGACCTTCGCGTCCTTCGCGACCACCGCGGACCTGATGTTCGCCCTGGCCAAAGCCGTCATATTCGGCGCGATCGTGGCGATCGTCGCCTGCGATCGCGGCCTCTCGACGAAGGGCGGACCCGCCGGCGTGGCCAACTCGGTCAACGCCGCCGTCGTCAACTCGGTCCTGCTGCTGTTCACGGTGAACGTGATCCTGACGCAGCTGTTCACGATCCTGTTCCCGGCGAAGGTGGTGTGAGATGACCGCGTCACGGTACGTGCCACCGGCCCTGCGGCCGCTCGAGGCCGCCAAGGCGGTGTATCGCGGTCCGCGCGATGCGCTCGCCGCCATGGGCCACCTGATCACGTTCCTGGTCCGGTCCATCGGTGCGGTCCCACTGGCGTTCCGCCACTACAGCAAAGAGGTGTGGCGCCTCCTGGCCGATGTGGCGTGGGGCAACGGTGCCATCGTGGTCGGCGGTGGAACCGTCGGCGTCATGGTGATCCTCGGGGTCATGGGCGGTGCGACGGTCGGGATCGAGGGCTACACCGCCCTCAACCTGCTCGGCATGTCGCCGGTGACCGGCGGTCTGTCCGCCTTCGCGACCACCCGTGAGATCGCGCCCCTACTCGCCGCGACCGCGTTCACCGCCCAGTCGGGCTGCCGGTTCACCGCACAGCTGGGTTCGATGCGCATCGCGGAGGAGATCGACGCCCTCGAGGCGATCGCGATCCGGCCGCTGCCGTACCTCGTCACCACCCGGATGTGTGCGGCGGTCCTCGCGATCGTCCCGCTCTACTCGGTGTCGCTGGCCGCGAACTACCTCGCCTGCCAGTTCATGTTCATGGTGCAGAGCGGTCAGGGCGGGGGCACCTACCTGTACTACTTCAACCAGTTCCTCGTCTCGTGGGACATGTTGTTCTCGTTCCTCAAGGTGATCGTCTTCGTCCTGCTGACGACCTTCATCCAGTGCTACTACGGCTACTTCGCCTCAGGGGGACCCGAAGGAGTGGGAGTTGCTGCCGGACATGCCATCCGCCTCGCGATCATCGTCATCGTGTTCGCGAACCTGGTCATGACACTCGTGTTCTGGGGCACCTCGCCCGGAATCAAGATCTCGGGTTGAGGGGGAGACCGTGAACATCGCGACCGACGGGCGCAATCCCTCCCTGCTGCAGTACGTACTGCGCGGCGTCGCCTTCCTGCTCGTCCTGCTGGTCATCTTCGTGCTGCTCTTCATGCGCTACCAGGGGACGTTCAGCAAGACGGTGGCCGTGACCGCCGACCTCGTCGATGTCGGTGACGGCCTCTCCAACGGCGCCGACGTTCGGTACAACGGGCTGATCGTCGGGACCGTCAAGTCCATCGCCGTCGACGACGACTCGCAGACCGATGCCGCCCGGCTGATCAAGAACGTCGGCATCGACATCGAGCCGGCCCAGGCCGAGGGGATCCCGGCGTCGGTGACCGCGCGGACGGTTCCGTCGAACCTCTTCGGCGTCAACTCCGTCGAGTTGGTCCCGCCCGCCGAGGTGGGCGGCGACCGGCTGGCCGCCGGTGCCGTGATCCCGGCCGACAAGTCACTCGAGACGATCAAACTGCAGGACGCCCAGAACGAGCTGAAGCAGATCCTCGACGCCGTGCCGCCCGAGGAACTCGCGCAGGTGCTCGGCACCATCGCCGACGCCCTCAAGGGCGGCGGATCGGTGTTCGGGTCGTTCGTCGGCGTGTTGCGGACCTACTTCGACTCGATCAACGCCCAGTTCCCGCCGGGAGCCCCGCCCGGTTTCGACAACTTCGACGCCGCGCTCACCGGACTGTCGCAGTCGGCGCCGCAACTCCTCGACACCCTGGGACGCAGCGTGATCCCGGCGGTGACGATCGCGGAGAAGCAGCGCGATCTGACCGCGGTGCTGACGGCCAGCCAGGGGCTGCTCGATCAGACCCAGTTGCTGTTCGCGCGCAACGGCGACGGCGGTCAGCGTCTCGTGACCGATCTGAACCGGATGCTGGGTGCGCTGGTCCTGGAACCGAACTCGCTGCCCCAGGGCGTGATCGCACTGAACAATCTCGCCGCCCGGGTGCTGACGGTGTTCACCGGCACGAACGGGCACGTCCAGCTCAACATCGGCGTCAGCTTCGGTGCCTTCCAGCGCTACACCCGGCAGAACTGTCCGGTCTACGACGGCGGTCCGTACGGCACCCTGCGCGGCCCGGGTTGTGTCGGGCCCGGAACGGGGACGGGGCCGACCATGTCCGGTCCGCTGTCGATCTACCCCTCCGACGGCATGCGCCGGAACAAGCCGGTGGGCAACGTGACCACCGACGCCGACAACAAGACCCTCGGCACCGTGTTGCGTCGCACCCCGTCGGCGGCCGACACGATCATGCTCGGACCACTGGTCCAGTCGCTCGACGTGCGGAACGCCACCGGTCCCGCGGGCGGCGACGGCCAAGGAGGAGGACGATGAGCGCGGCCTCGGAGTCGATCCGCAAACCGCTGATCGGGTTCACGATCTTCGGCATCGCCGCGTTGCTGGTCACCTACGTGATCTTCTCGACGCTGGAACGTTCGGTGCCGGGCACGACCAACAGCTACACCACCTACTTCAAGGACGCGTCGGGTCTCGCCACGGGCGACGACGTCCGTATGGCCGGCGTCCGCGTCGGCCGGGTGGACCAGATCGAACTCGCCGACGGCCGCGCGCGGGTCACCTTCGAGGTGCAGAACAACCAGCAGGTGTACACCAACACCCGTGCGGCGATCCGCTATCAGAATCTCATCGGCCAGCGGTATCTGAACCTGACCCTCGTTCCCGATCGGGACAGCCGGCCACTCGACCCGGGGTCGACGCTCGAGCTGCCCTCCGAGGACTCGTTCGACGTCACCACGCTGCTGGCCGGGTTCCAGCCGGTCTTCGAAACCCTCACCCCGGAGCAGGTCAATGCCCTGTCCGAAGGGTTGATCCAAGCGTTCCAGGGCAATTCGGTGTCGCTGAGCTACACGGTCGCCGAGGTCGGTCGGCTCGCGGAGGACACCGCCAACCGCGACGTCGTGCTCGGGGCGATCATCAACAACCTGAGCGTGGTGATGCGTGACCTGTCGCGGCAGGGCGGCCAGCTGGGCACCGTCATCGAGTCGATGTCGGCGCTGATCGCCAATCTCAACTCCAACTCGGCGGCCTTCGGTAGCGCGGTCACCGACATCGGCCGTACCGCAAGCGGTTTCGCCGACGTGCTGAGCGAAGGCCGGCAGAGTCTGGCGAACGCCGCGACGGACGGTCGAATCGCGACCAACACGCTGATCAGCAACGGCGCCAAACTCGATCGGATGGCGGTCGACGCCCCGGTCTTCCTCGGTCACTTCCCGCTCGTGCTCGGTGAGGGCGCCTACTTGAACATCTATGCGTGCGATCTCGACGTCGCGATCGGTGACGTCCTGCTGCCGCCCGGCATCTTCAACAAGATCGGCGGCACGAATCACTCGGTGGTGTGCCGATGAGCTGGTTCCGTAAGAGTTTCCGCAACAACCGGCGGGTGTGGGCCGGTGTGATCGGTGCCGTGGTCATCGTCGCCCTCCTGCTGGGCGTGACGGCCCTCGCCACTGCGCATCTGGGCAAGCAGACGCTCACCGGCGACTTCGCCCAGGCCGGCGGTATCCGGCCGGGGGACAAGGTCCGCGTCGCAGGCATCGACGTCGGCGAGGTCACCGAGACCGAACTCGCCGGGCAGCACGTGGCGATCACCATGAAGGTCGACAACGACGTCCGGGTGACGTCCAACGGCTCGGCGGAGATCAAGATGTCGACGCTGCTCGGTCAGCGCTACATCGATGTGTCGCTGGGGGATTCGCCCGAGGACGCGCCCGACGGACACATCGCGAAGACGGCCGTGCCCTACGACCTGCAGCGCACCATCGAGGCGGGGGCGCCGATCCTGACCGGTATCGACGACAAGACGCTCTCCGAGAGCATCCGGACCCTCAACCGGCAGCTCGCCGGCGTGCCGGCGATCACCGAGCCGACCTTCGAGGCGCTCACCCAGATGTCGAAGGTCATCACCAACCGCAAGGACCAGATCAATCAGCTGATCGCCGACACCAAGACGATCACGACCATCGTCAACGACAATCAGGCCCAGCTCGCCGTGATCGTCGGGCAGGGACGCGATCTCACCCAGAAGATCGTCGCGCGTGAGGAACTGGTCACCCGCATGCTCGACGGCATCGCCGAACTCACCGAGCAGGCGACCGCAGTGGCCGGCGAGAACGCCAACCAGTTCGCGCCGATCATGGCGAACCTGAACACGATCACGCAGGGGCTGGAGAAGAACCGCAACAATCTCCGCAAGCTGCTGGAGATCCTGCCGGTCACCGCGCGCCTGACCAACAACGTCATCGGTGACGGGCCCTACGCCAACGGCTACCTGCCGTGGGGCATCTTCCCGGACAACTGGCTGTGCCTGGCGCGGGTGGTGGACGGATGCTGACCACGGACAGGACGACAGGTACGACGATGCACGCCAACCGATCCCACCGCCCGATCCTGCTGATCGGGATCGCGCTGCTGGGCATCCTCGGGCTCTCGGGCTGCTCGATGATCCCCGGGAGCTGGAAAGCGGCGGTCGGACAGGCCATCGAGGTCACCGCCTACTTCGACAACGTCGCCGGGCTGTACGTCAGCAACGACGTCGCCGTCCTCGGCATGCCGGTCGGTCAGGTCACCGCGGTCGAGCCACAGGGTGATCGGGTGAAGGTGACCATGACGATCGACAACGACGTCCCGGTCCCCGCCGACGCGACCGCGGCGATCGTCAACACCTCGATCGTCACCACCCGGCACGTCGAGCTCTCACCGGCCTACGACGGCGGACCGAAGCTCCAGGACGGATCGGTCCTGAAGGAGACGAAGGCGCCGGTCTCGGTCGGCGAATTGTTCGACGCCATCGACGGTCTGGTCGTCGCACTCAAGGGCGAAGGTCGAGGCCCCGGGCCGCTCGCGGAGATGATCGACATCACCTCCGGCATCGCGACCGGCAACGGCGAGGAGATCCGCGCGGCACTCGACGAACTCGGCGGGGCGTCAGATGTGGTGGCGGGCAACAGCGATGCCCTCGTCGACATCATCGAGACCATCGAGGGACTGACCACCACCCTGGTACAGAACTATCCGAAGATGACGGCCTTCTCGAAGTCGGTCAACGAGGTCTCGGAGCTGCTGGGCGACCAGGCGCCGGGTCTGCTCGCGACGCTCGGGAACCTGAACCAGACCTTGCAGAACACGACCGTGTTCCTGCAGAACAACACCAACACGATGTCGGTGTCGTTCGACCGGCTCGCCGCGTTGACCGCCAACCTCAGCGACTACTCGCGGCAGGTGGTGGAGACCATCGACGTCGGACCGCTGCTCTTCCAGAATCTGAGCAACTCCATCTCGGCCGAACAGGGCGCGTGGCGCGCACAGGTGCTCCTCGACAAGTCCCTCGTCGACAACGAACTGCTCGCCAAGTTCTGTGAGGCGATCAACCTGCAGAAGGACGGTTGCCGGACGGGCAAGCTCAAGGACTTCGGTCCCGATCTCGGTATCTACTCGGCGATGCTGGAGCTGACGAAATGAGAACGGCGACAATGGACTCGCTGGACCGTCCGGGGCCGGGCGGACGTCCGTCACCGGCGCGGTCACGCCGCGGGCCCGATCGCCGGAACGGGCTTCGCCGAGGTGGCGTGCTCGCGGTGTTGCTCGCCGCGCTGATGGGACTGACCGGGTGCGGTCTGCTCCCGAGTCTCACGGTCGAGCAGATCCCGCTGCCGGCACCGGGTGGTATCGGGGACTCGATCACGCTGAACGCGAAGTTCGACAACGCGCTGAACCTGCCGACGCGGGCGAAGGTGAAGCTCAACGGAACCGACGTCGGGCAGGTCACCGACCTCGTCGCCAAGGACTACACCGCCCTGGTGACCATGGAGGTCAGCAAGAAGACCAAACTCCCGGTGGGCACCGGCGCCGAGCTGCGCCAGGCCACGCCGCTGGGCGACGTGTTCGTCGCGCTGCTGCCGCCGATCGAGGCGCGTGACGGCCTGATGGTCGACGGGGACACCCTCACCGGTCCGACGTCGGCCGCGGCGACGGTCGAGGATCTCCTGATCAGCATGAGCGGGGTCGTGGACAGCGGGTCCCTCAACTCGCTGACCGTCATCCTCACCGAACTGAGCAGCGCCGTCGCGACGAACCCGACGGACCTCAACGGCGCCATCCGCGGCCTGACGACCGGTATCCGAAAGCTGAATCAGAGTTCCGCGGCGGTCGACCGGTCGCTGGCCACCACACGCGTCCTGACCGGGCAACTCGCGGACGGGCGCGCACAGATCATGGCGTCGATCAACAAGCTGGGTCCGGCGCTCGAGTCGCTGAACGGGCAGATCGCCACGATCCTGACCACGCTGGACAAGACCCAGCAGGTCACCGCGGCGACCAACGACTTCCTCGACACCGACCAGGACAACCTCGTCGAGATGCTCGGCCATCTGTCGACGGTGCTGGCCGGCCTCCGGCAGGCCGCCGGCCCGCTCGGATCGCTGGCCGACAACCTGCACACGCTGACTCCGAAGTGGGTCAAGTCCACGCCGGGCAGCGCGGCCGCGGTGTCGTCGAAGGTCTACTGGCTCAGCCCCGGTGTCGGATTCGACTCGGCGAGCAGGCTGCCCGAGATCGAGGACGTCGACGAGGGTTCGGCTGCGCTGCAGCAGACACTGACCCGCCTGCTGGCGCGGATCACCGGGACCAAGGGGTGTTGCGGATGAGCGGCGTGTTCGGAGTCCTGCGCAGGAATTCGGTACTCGTGGGCAACATCGCCCTGGTGCTCGTGATGGTCGTCGGACTCGGCTACCTCACCCTGGGGGTCCTGAGGTGGCAACCCCTCGCCGACAAGTACTCGCTCACGATCGAGTTCCCCATCTCCGGCGGTCTGCAGGAGACCTCGGGGGTCACGCTGCGAGGTGCCAGCATCGGTGATGTGGACACCGTTCGGGTGCAACCGGATTCGGTCGAGGTCGTGGTCACGGTGGACGACCGGTACAAGATCAACCGCGATTCCAAGGTCGCGGCGCTGGGACTGTCGGCGGCGGGTGAGCAGTACGTCGACTTCCAGCCGGCCACCTCCGACGGTCCCTATCTCGAGGACGGCGACGTCATCCGGGCAGACCAGACCGAGGTCACCGTTCCGTTCTCGCAGCTGCTCGAGTCCTCGCTGGAACTGATCAACCAGATCGACCCCGCGAAACTCCGTTCCGCCGTGGACAATCTGAAGATCGCGCTGTACGACGAGGACGGCCCGAACGACCTGTCGGTGATCTTCGACTCGGGCGGCACCATCTTCGCGAAGCTGTACACGGCGTTGCCGGAGACGACCAAATTCATCCAGAACGCGGGCACCATCTTCAAGACCACCGCGCAGATCCAGCCCGACTTCGGTACGACGGTGGCCGGACTCAGTTCGCTGGTGAACGCGGCGGCGTCGTCCGACAAGGAACTCCGTGAGCTCCTCGATCGGGGTCCATCGCAGTTCACGAGTCTGGCCGGTTCGATCAATCAGCTGACCGATCCGATCACGGACGTGACGAAGCAGTTCGTCGACATCGCCGAACAGGGTGCGCTGCGTGCGCCGGCTCTGGCGACGCTGTTCCCCGCCATCCGGGACGCCAGTGTCAAGAGCCTCACCATGTTCCACGACGGAGCCTGGTGGGCCTTCGGCTCGGTCTATCCGCGCCCGAGTTGCAACTACCCGGTGACCCCACGTCGGCCGACGCAGATCCTCGAGCTGACCATCCCGACCAATCTGTACTGTGTGACCGAGGATCCGCGTCAGCAGATCCGAGGCTCGGCCAACGCGCCGCGGCCGCCGGGCGATGACACCGCGGGACCGCCGCCGGGTTACGACCCGAACGCCCGTACCGTTCCGCTCGACAAGTGATGGGCCGCTCGACGACTGACGGCCACTCGACGACGACAGACAAGTTGCGTGACCTGTAGATGACTGACCGGAATGACCCCGACGTGACCCCGGAGACCGAGAACGAGGCGGGCGCCGCCTCACCAGAGGCCGACGCGGTCGAACCCGCCGGCACCGATGCGGTGACGCACGACGAGGAGTCGGCGACCGAGACGACGACCGAGACGACGACCGAGACGACGACGCCCGCCACGGCGTCGGCGCCGCGTGGGAAGTCCGCCCGCCGCGGCGGCTCGTCGGCGACCCCGTCGAAGCCGGGCACGGCAGCGACCCCGACGACCGAACCGGCCGACTCTCCGACCGAGTCCGCGAAGGACTCGTCGGACCGGCGGGAGATCTCCTTCACGGTGACGGGCGGTGGGATCAAGAAGGTCCTCGCCGCCGTCGTGGCGGTCGCCCTCGTCGCCCTCGTCGCGTTCCTGGGCTGGCGTGCCTACGACCTCCAGCGGGAGGCCGATGCGTTCGCCGACTCCAAGACGGCCTCGGCGGACTTCGTGACCAAGCTCGTCACCACCCTCAACGCGGCCAATGCCGGCAATTCGAAGGAACTGCTCGGTCCGCTGTCGACCGGTGAGCTGCGCACCCGCCTCGAGCAGGAGCGCGCCGACACCGAGGCGAACGTGGAGTCGCTGAACATCGAGGTGTCCTCCACGATCAACGTGGTGGCCGTCGAGACCGTCGACGCCGACTCCGCGCAGACGGTGGTGATGGCGGAGGTGACCGGCCGAAGCGTGAAGCTGCCCAACGGCGGCACCAGCCTGATGGTCTTCCGTCTCGATCTGAGCAAGGAAGACGGCAAGTGGCTGGTGTCGAAGGTCGACGGCCCGCCGGGCAGCCCGAGCGGCCAGATCGACCCGTCGCAGTCGCTGCCGGGCGCGGGCGGAGCACCGGCACCGCAGCCATCCCCGCAACCGGCGGCCCCGGCTCCCGCGCCCGCAGGCTGACCCGAAGCGGTCAGTCCCGCACGAGAATCGCCACCGGGTGCCGGCTGCGCGCGGTGCGGAGATCGACCGCCCCGTCGTGCACGGTGCCCGTCCGCTCGTCACGCCATCGCGATCCCGGGGGCAATGTGATCGACGTGGCGGCCGCCGCCTCGTCGTCGAGGCTGTGGGTGAACCGCGCGGTGACTACGACGACCGAGGGGCCGTCGTCGGTACCGCGCGCGAACGCGATGGTGTGATCGGCGGCCGGCCCGTCGGCGGTCAACCGGTCGTATGTACCGGACGCACCGAACGCATGGGCGTGACGGGCCCGGGCCCGCAGGGCATCCCGTACGAGTTCGGTCTTGGGATGCTCGGTCGAGCGGCCGAAGTCGACAGGTCGCCGGTTGTCGGGGTCGACGAGCGAGTCCTCCCACCATTCGGTGCCCTGATAGATGTCGGGCACTCCGGGGCCGAGGATCGCAATCGCCTTGCGAGCCAGCGCTTCCTGCTCCCACGCCGATGCGATCCGGGCGACGAGTTCGGAGATCGCGGCCGCGATGTCACCGGAGGTGACCTGGCCGATCCAGGCCTCGACTGCCGCCTCGAACTCCTCGTCGATCTCCGTCCACGTGGTGCGGAGTCCAGCCTCCCGAGTCGCCTTCCGGGCGTACTCGATCAGTCGCTCGCGTAGCTCGTCGGTGACCCGGCCGTCGATCGGCCAGACTCCGAAGATGTTCTGCAGCAGGAAGTATCCGGTCAGGTCATCCGGCACGTCGGTGTCATGCCAGACTCTGTCGACCAGCTGGGACCATCGGGCGGGGACCTGGGCGAGCACCGCGATGCGTGCGCGCACGTCCTCGCCGCGTTTGGTGTCGTGCGTCGATGTCGCCGTCATCGCCAGCGGCCAGGTCGCCGCACGCTCGGCGTTGTGCCGGTGGAACTCGGTGAGCGACAACACCGGGTTCGCGGGGTCACCGCCGACCTCCTGGGCGGACACGAGCCTGGCCGTGCGGTAGAACAGGCTGTCCTCGACACTCTTCGCGGTCACCGCGCCGCAGGTCTGGGCCAGCCGCGACGTCACCTCGCCGGGCTCCGCCGTCTCGCGCACGATGACCTCGAGGGCCGGACGCAGTTCCGGCTTTGCGTCGCCGACGCCGGCGGCCACCGCGAGGAGGCGTGGACGCAGCGACGGGTAGTCGGCCCGATAGACCCCGAGAGCGGCGATGAGTTCGGCACAGGCAGCGGCGATGAGGTCCGTGTCGGCGGCGGGCGCACCGCCGCCGACGGCGTCGATCGCGCGCACGAGGCGTCGCAGTTCGGCCGGGAAGGACTCGCGCAGCGTGCGGAGCTTCCGATCGTGCTCGGCGGTCTCCACCCACCGTGCGTCTCCGGTGTCGCCGGTGATCCGTTCGTGCACTTCGGTGAGCTGGGCGACTCCGGCCGGTGCCACGAACACCGCGTCGATGACGCGCATGTGGTCGTACCCGGTGGTGCCCTCGACCGGCAGGGTCGGCTCGAGCGGCTCGTCGGGAGCCAGGATCTTCTCGATGTAGAGCAACCGATCGTCGCCCACGTCGGCGCGGAGGCGACGCAGGTAGTCCTGCGGATCCCACAGGCCGTCGGGATGATCCACGCGCACACCGTCGATGAGGTCGGCGTCGAGCAACTCACGCAGCCACTGATGCGTGGCGTCGTAGACCTCTGGATCCTCCTGGCGGAGACCGGCGAGCTCGTTGACGGTGAAGAACCGCCGATACCCGATGAGCCCGCTGTTCCAGGGGACGAGCCGATAGTGCTGGCGGTCGTGGACCTCACCCGGTGTTCCGTCGCCGGCGCCGGGAGCGGAGCGAGCGGGCCGAGTGTGCCCGGCGCCGGGAGCGGAGCGAGCGGGCCGAGTGTCCCCGCCGGTGCCGGGGGCGATCGGGAACGCATGGTCGTAGTACCGCAGATGCCCGTGCTCGTCGATCTCGAGTGGACTCAGGTCGCCGTCGGCGGCGACGATCGGCAGCGCCAGCTTCCCGTCGGCCCCGTTGTCGACTCCGAAGTCGGCATCGAAATAGCTCGCGTACGCCGACCCCGACCCGTGGCGGAGCAGGTCGGCGAACCATGGATTGGCGAGCGCGTCGGCCACCCCGGTGTGGTTCGGGACGATGTCGATGATCAGACCCAGCCCGCGTTCGGCTGCCGCCGAACGCAATTCGCGCAGACCGTCGAGACCGCCGAGCACATCCGCCACCGCCGGTGGCGGTAGCCAGTCGTAGCCGTGCGTCGAGCCGGCCGACGCCGTGCCGATCGGGGAGAGGTAGACGTGACTGATCCCCAACTCGACGAGGTGGTCGAGGATGCTTGCGGCGTCGGCGAACCCGAAGTCGCCGTGCAGCTGGAGCCGATACGTCGCGTGCGGGGTCGGACGATTGCTCATGGATTCAGGCGGTCTTCCGCAGGACCAGGACCGAGCGGGCGCCGACCGTCACCGACTCGCCGGAAGCGGCCGTCAGTTCGGTCTCCCCGACGGGGTGGGTCGTGTCCAGTTCACCGACCCACTCGTTGCCGTACCAGTTCGGCGGAAGAGTGAAGTCCAGGTCCTCGTAGTGTGCGTTGAAGCAGATGAAGAACGAGTCGTCGACCACCAGTTCGCCGCGTTCGTCCTTCTCGCCCAGGCCGTTTCCGTTGAGGAACACGGCAAGGCTCTTGCCGAACCCGCTGTCCCAGTCCTCGGCGGTCATCTCCTGGCCGGCGGGTGTGAGCCAGGCGATGTCGAGCGCCTGGTCACCCCATCGGATCGGCTTCCCGCCGAAGAACTTCCGACGCCGGAACACCGGATGTCGGGTGCGCAAGGCGATGGCCTTGCGGGTGAACTCCAGCAGGTCGGCGTTCTCCTCGGCGAGTGTCCAGTCCATCCAGGACAATTCGGAGTCCTGGCAGTAGACGTTGTTGTTGCCCTGCTGGGTGCGTCCGATCTCGTCGCCGTGCGCGAGCATCGGCGTGCCCTGCGACAGGAACAGCGTGGCCAGGATGTTCCGCTGCTGCCGTGCGCGCAGTGCGTTGATCTCGGGATCGTCGGTCGGACCTTCGACGCCGCAGTTCCACGATCGGTTGTGGCTCTCGCCGTCGCGATTGTCCTCGCCGTTGGCCATGTTGTGTTTCTCGTTGTAGGACACCAGGTCCCGCAGCGTGAAACCGTCGTGGGCGATGACGAAGTTGATGCTCGCCAGCGGGCGTCGGCCGGTCGCCTCGTACAGATCCGAGGACCCGGTCAACCGGGAGGCGAACTCGCCCAGGGTGGATGGCTCGCCGCGCCAGTAGTCGCGCACGGTGTCGCGGTATTTGCCGTTCCATTCGGTCCACAGCGGTGGGAAGTTGCCCACCTGGTAGCCGCCCTCGCCGATGTCCCACGGTTCGGCGATGAGCTTCACCTGGCTGACGACCGGGTCCTGCTGCACGAGATCGAAGAACGCCGACAGGCGGTCCACGTCGTGGAGTTCGCGGGCCAGCGTGGACGCGAGGTCGAAACGGAAACCGTCGACGTGCATCTCGAGGATCCAGTAGCGCAGCGAGTCCATGATGAGCTGCAGCGTGTGCGGATGACGGCCGTTGAGACTGTTGCCGGTTCCGGTGTAGTCCATGTACATCTCGGGCTCGCCGTCGACGAGCCGGTAGTAGGCGGCGTTGTCGATGCCGCGGAACGACACGGTCGGACCGAGATGATTGCCCTCGGCGGTGTGGTTGTAGACGACGTCGAGGATGACCTCGATGCCCGCGTTGTGGAATTCACGGACCATCGCCTTGAACTCGGTCACCGCGCTGGCCGGCTGGTCGGGGTTCGACGAGTATTCGATGTGCGGCGCCAGGAAGCCGAAGGTGTTGTAGCCCCAGTAGTTCCGGAGACCCTGATCGCGCAGCACGAAGTCCTGCATGAACTGGTGGACGGGCATCAGCTCGATGGCCGTGATCCCCAGTTCCTTGAGATGGTCGATGATCACCGGATGGCACAGCCCCGCATAGGTACCGCGAAGGTATTCCGGGATGTCGGGGTGGGTCGCGGTCATACCCTTGACGTGCGCCTCGTAGATCACCGTCTGGTGATACGGGCGATTGGGCGACCGATCGTTCTGCCAGTCGAAGTAGGGGTTGATCACCACCGAGACCATGGTGTGCCCGAGCGAGTCCAGTTGCGGCATCTCGTTGACCGGTTCGGCGCCGGCGGTCTGGGCGTTGTCCTCCGCGCTCGGTGCGGCTCCGTTGTCGTCCTGCCCGGTCTCGGCGGGTGGGGCCTCGTCGGTGTTGTCGGCGTCGGGGTCGGCCGCATCGTCGGGCGCGGATGTGTCGGCGTCGTCGGCGCCGTCCGCCTCGGGCCCGGTGTCACCGGCCGCGTCGGTCACGGTGGCGGAAGCCTCGTCGCCGCTGTCGTCGGCCGCGGGTTCGTCGTCGGCCTCGGGAGGCGACGGGAGCGGGTAGGAGAACAGCGATGCGTCGCCGTCGAAGTCGCCGTGGAACGCCTTGCCGTACGGGTCGAGCAGCAACTTGCTCGGGTCGCAACGCAGTCCCTGCGACGGGTCATAGGGTCCGTAGACGCGGAAGCCGTAGAACTGTCCCGGACCGACGTTGGGCAGATAGCAGTGCCAGCAGTATCCGTCGACCTCTTCGAGCCGGATGCGGCGTTCGTGGCCCTCGCGGTCGATCAGGCACAGCTCGACGGCTTCGGCGACCTCCGAGAACAGCGAGAAGTTCGTTCCCACACCGTCGTACGTGGCGCCGAGGGGGTACGGGGTACCGGGCCACACCGGGATCGGCGCCGGCTCGGGGTGGACGAGCGCCTCGGCCTGGATCGGGTCGGACGGCATCGGAACCGGCTCGGAGGTGATGTCGCCGCTCGGTGGCGCTGCTGTCGTCGAGGTGGTGTCGAGACCTGGTTCGCGGGGCTCACCGGAAGAGCTGGGATCGGCAGAAGAGTGAGGATCGGCGGTGGAGCCGGGATCGCCCGGCTGGGCACCGGGGGCTGGCGGTTCGGTCTTACCCGCCTTCGGCGACGTCATGGGTCGACCCTAGTCGCGTTGTCGCGGGTGGTCATCTCCGGACGCGGTCGGTCGGCCCGGATGTGGGATGTCCCACCGGTGGGCGGTCGCCGACCCCGGGCAGCGGGCGATCAGACGGCGCCGGCCGGCGTCGTCACGGGACCCCGGGGCCGGTCCACGGCAGCTGTTCCGCCATCTGTCGGCCGAGTTCGTCGGTCAGGCTGCGGACGTAGGTCGCACTCAGGTGATGGGGATCCTTGTAGACCGTGATGTTGCCGACGATGGCCGGGCAGCGGTCGGGGGTGCAGATGCCGTCGGACATGTCGAGCGGGTGGAAGTCCGGTCGCGTCGAGGCCAACGCTGCGGCGGGATCCTCGGGCTCGAGCACGGCGGCGCGATTCGATCCGCAGCTCTCCGCGTCGCCGCCGTCGGCGAGGCAGATCGGCGTGTCGATGGTCCCCTTCGCGTTCTTCGGCCACGGGGTGTCGCGCATGCCGAGTACCGGTACCCCCGCGTCGAGGAAGCGATCGAAGATGGGCACGTAGTCCGGCGGGACCCAGTCGCCGGGTTCGTAGTCCCGCGGTCGGGTCGAGTTCGTCAGGACGGCATCCGGTTTGTCCGCGATGACGCGGTCGATGACGCGCTGCCCCCAGTCGTAGCACTCCGGGTAGGGCACGCCGCGCTGCTTGGGGATCTTGTTCGTCGACAGCGGGCACCCCATCTTGAGGTAGGTCTTCACCTTGAAGCCGTTGCGCTTGCCGAGGGTGTCGAGTGCCGAGATCCACATCTCGGCGTGTGAACCGCCCGCGAGCGCGATGGTGCGCGTCGCGGTGGGGTCACCGTAGACGCCGACGTGGATCTCGTTGTCGGTGAAGTCGCTCATGTACCCGTCGGTCGAGGTCTCGGGGAAGTCCTTGATGACCTCCAGGGCCGACGGCTGCGGGTCGAGTGCGGGAACCGGCCAGCCGTCGAGCAGTGCGCGGGCGCCCGGATACGACCTCGGATCGAGGTTCTTGGTGTCGACGACGATGTTGGCGACGTGCCGTTCCCACACGGTGATGCCGACGCCGGTGACGAGGGTGCCCACCACCAGGATCGACGTCACGACCGACGTGTACGACAGCCACCGCGAACGTCCGTCGCGGGTGCCGCGGGTCAGTGCCGACCGGTCGCCCCCGCGCAGTGGGTCCTCGATGTAGCGCTTGGTGAGCCACGCGAGGCCGACCGACACCCCGAGGATGACCACACCCTCGAAGAAGTTCGCGTGGTTCTTGTCCCGCCAGGTCAGGTAGAAGATCAGCAGTGGCCAGTGCCACAGATAGAGCGAGTACGCGATTGTCCCGAGCCACACCGGCCACCGGCTCGCCAGCCATCGGTTGGTGACAGGCATCTCGGTGGCGGCGGCATGGGTGCCGCGCGGCGGCTTCTGCAGGGCGGTCGCGCCCGCCCAGATGATCAGCAGCGTCGCACCGACCGGTACGAGCGCCATCGGACCGGGGTAGGCGTTCACGCCGTCGATCCAGAATCCGCAGCTGACGATCAGCGCCAACGCGGCGACGGTCGCGACGTTGCGAAGCCAGTTGGGGACTCGGAGCGACGGCAACCAGATCGCCAGCAGGCCGCCGGCGAGCGGCTCCCACAGCCGCGACAGCGTGTCGTAGTAGTTGTACGGCTGGTTGATCGCCAGGCCGCGGTGGGCCCAGTAGAAGGAGACGAGGGCGACGGCGAAGACCGCGCCGCCGACCAGGAACCTGATGACCCGGGGATCGGCGAACGGCCGCGCGACCCGGGCGCCGAGTTTGAGAAGCGCCGCGAACGCGAGGGCGACGAGCAGTGTCACGACGAAGAACTGGCCCTGCACGGACATCGACCAGATGTGCTGCAGCGGGCTGTTCGCCGAGCTGGCGGCGAGATAGTCCTGCGAGTTCTGTGCCAGATACCAGTTCTGGTAATACAACGCGCTCGCGATGACCTCACGCCCGACGTTGGCCCAGCGGGTCTGCGGCAGGATCAGCAGCGTCAGCACGGTGACCGCGATGAGCACCGTGAACAGTGCCGGCAGCAGGCGTTTGAGGAGCCGCTTGAGCCGCGGCCACGGGTTCAGCGTGTCGCGGAAGGTGACATGCGGCGCCTGACTGGAGATCGCGTGGCGCAGCAGCGACCCGACGAAGAAGTACCCCGACAGCGTGAGGAAGACGTCGACGCCGCCGGAGACCTTGCCGAACCACACGTGGAAACAGGCGACGAGGGCGATCGCGATGCCGCGCAGGCCGTCGAGGTCGGTGCGGTATGCGGGCGTCGTCGGCGTCGAGGGGGACGACTCCGGCGCCACTACTCGCGTCGTCGATGCCACAGGGCGTGTTCTTTCCGGTGGGGGACAGATCGGTCTCGAGGGCCGGGCCGCGATGACCGGCTAGCAATGTACTCGCCGAAGCTGTGAAATACCGATTCCGGCAACTGTGACACTCGCGCGGAACCGGGCATCGGCCGACGCGGTGGGATCACCGGGAGCCGCGTGTCCGGGCCCCGTCGAGGATGATGGCCAGCCCGTCGCGGAACTCGCCGGCGAAGTTCCGTCCCGATGGTCCGGTGACGCCGAGGCGCTCCATCTGTGCGCGCGTCTGTTCTTCGATGGTGAGGCCGATCACGAGCTGGCACAGAGCCGTGCTGACCGCCTCGGCGTCGCGCAGCGACAATCCGCCGGCCGACCCGGCGGCGATGATGTCGGCGGTGATCGCTTTCGACGACAGCCCGCTGGCCCAGCTCGACGACACCACCTCCGCGCTGTCGGGCACCGCGAGCAGTGCGCCGCGCATCCCGGACGCGAGCCGATCGAGGCGTTCGTCCCATGCCAGCCCGGTGTCGGGGATCGCGACCGCGTCCAGGATGTCGTCGGCGAGCGCGGCCAGCAGTGTCTGTTTGTTGGGGAAGTGCCAGTAGAGCGCGTTGGGGCGCACGCCGAGCTCGGTGGCGAGCCGTCGCATCGACAGGTCGGCCAGGCTGTGCTCGCCCAGGATGTCGCGGGCGGCGCGCAGGACGTCGGTGCGACTGTTGCTCACCCGCGCCAGCGTAGTGATCTCCCGAATCGGGCATCCGACCCGCCCCTGTACACCGTTCAGGACTGCCTGTACGGTGTTCAGGAATCCTGGACGGTGTCCAGGGGCGACCGTTGGCGACCAGGAGGTGCAGAGGTGGATCACGAGGACGTCAGCCGCATCGACGCACGCCACATCTGGCATCCATACGGTGCGCTGCCCGCGACGACGCGGCCGCGGGTCGTGACCTCGGCCTCCGGTGTCCGCCTCGAACTCGCCGACGGGCGGACGGTCGTCGACGGCATGAGCTCGTGGTGGGCCGCGATCCACGGGTATCGCCACCCCCGGCTCGACGCGGCCGCAGCCGCTCAGCTGGGGCGGATGTCGCATGTCATGTTCGGCGGGCTCACCCATGAGCCGGCCGCGCGGCTGGCGCAGCTTCTCGTCGACATCACTCCCGCCGGGCTGCAGAAGGTGTTCTTCTGTGACTCGGGATCGGTGTCGGTGGAGGTGGCGGTCAAGATGGCGCTGCAGTACTGGCGCAGCCGCGGGCAGACGGGGCGTACCCGTCTGCTCACCTGGCGCGGCGGCTACCACGGCGACACCTTCGCCCCGATGAGCGTGTGTGATCCCGACGGCGGCATGCACGCGATGTGGTCGGGCGTGCTCGCGCGGCAGATCTTCGTCGACGCGCCGCCGGTTGACTTCCGGGCCGACTATGTCGCCGAACTGGAGCGGACCGTGCTCGCGCACCGCGACGAGCTCGCCGCGATCATCGTCGAACCCGTCGTCCAGGGCGCAGGCGGAATGCGTTTCCACGACGCGGCGTATCTACGTGCACTCCGCGAGATCTGCGACCGCCACGACGTCCTGCTCGTGTTCGACGAGATCGCCACCGGATTCGGCCGTACCGGAACGCTGTTCGCGGCCGACGCCGCTCCCGCTGCCGACGGCGGGACGGGTGTGTCGCCGGACATCATGTGTGTCGGCAAGGCGCTGACGGGCGGCTACCTGACCCTCGCCGCGACCCTGTGTACGACGGAGATCGCCGAGGTGATCAGCGCAGGGGAGGCGGGCGGCCTCGCACACGGTCCGACCTTCATGGCCAACCCGCTGGCGTGTGCGGTGGCGGTCGCGGCGATCGAGCTCCTGCTGGAAACGCCGTGGGCCGAGCGGGTGTCGGCGATCGAGCGCGGACTCGCCGAGGGGCTGGAACCGCTCCGGGAACTCGACGGCGTCGTCGATGTGCGGGTCCTCGGCGCGATCGGCGTCGTCGAACTCGATCGACCGGTCGACATGGTCGCGGCGACCGACGCCGCGGTCGACGCGGGCGTCTGGCTGCGGCCGTTCCGCACCCTCGTCTACGCGATGCCACCGTTCATCAGCACGTCCGAGGACATCGCGGTGATCGTCCGCGGGATCTCCGCGGCCGTCCACGCGACGGTGGGCGATCGCGCTCTGGTCGGGGTCCGGTCATGACCTCGGCTCAGGCACAACGGGACTCGACGGTCGTCACCGGCGCGGAGGTCGGGCTGGCGTGGCTCGCCGGCGCCGCGCGGCGGCGCGCCGCCGCCGGATTGCATCGCCGTCCGCATGTCCGGCGTGCCGGTGCCGGGGAGATCAACCTCGGCTCCAACGACTACCTCGGGTTGTCGACGCACCCCGCGGTCGTCGCCGGGGCCCGTGCCGCCGCGGATCGGTGGGGCGGGGGATCGACGGCCTCCCGTCTGGTGGTCGGCACCACCCAGGCGCACATCGACCTCGAAGACGATCTCGCCGACTTCCTCGGCTTTTCGGCCGCGCTGACCTTCTCGTCGGGCTACCTCGCCAATGTCGGCGCCGTCACCGCGCTCGCGACGCGCGGCGACCTCATCGTCAGTGACACCGGTACCCATGCATCACTGATCGACGGTTGCCGGTTGTCCCGCGCCCGAGTCGTGGTCGTCGATCGCGGCGACCACGCGGCCGTGCGGCGGGTGCTGGCCGAGCGCACCGAGAGCCGCGCGCTGGTGGTCACCGATTCGGTGTACAGCATCGACGGTCAGCCGGCGCCGGTCGCGGATCTGTATGCCGCGGCCCGCGCGCACGGCGCAGCCCTGCTCGTCGACGAGGCCCACGCCCTCGGTGTGCGCGGTCCGGGCGGACGGGGACTCGTTGCCGAGCAGGGCCTTTCGGGGGCGCCCGACCTCGTCGTCACGACCGTGCTGTCGAAGTCGCTCGGGGCGCAGGGCGGTGTGGTCCTCGGATCGGCGGTGCTGCGGTCGCACCTGATCGACTGCGCACGCACCTTCATCTTCGACACCGGCCTCAATCCGGCCGCGGTGGGTGCCGCGCATGCCGCCCTGACGATCCTGCGCGCCGAACCCGGTCTGCCGGACCGGTTGCGCGCCAACGCCCGTCGGCTGGCGTCCGCCTGCGGCGTCGACGAACCGGCCGCCGCCGTGATCTCGATCGTCGTCGGGGATCCGCAGCGTGCGGTGGCGGCCGCGACGGCGTGCCGCGACCGCGGCGTGCTCGTCGGATGCTTTCGCCCGCCCTCGGTTCCGGTCGGGACCTCGAGGCTACGGATCACCGTGCGCGCGGATCTCGACACCGACACCCTCGACCGGGTGGCCGCCGTCGTCGACGCGGCCCTGCGCGAAGTCGGTGCACGGTGAGCACCAGAACACGAGGCACCGTCCTCGCCGTCACCGGGACGTCGACCGACGTCGGGAAGACCGTCGCGACAGCGGCCCTCGCCGCGGCTTGTCAGATCCCCTGGGGGCGAGGAGCGCAGGCGCGCCACCACCCCGTGCTCCCTGAGGTGCGAGGAGCGCAATCGGCGAGTTACCCCTTGCTCCCTGAGGTGCGAGGAGCGATAGCGACGAGCCACGAAGGGCCCGAAACCCGAGTAGCCGTCTGCAAACCGGTCCAGACCGGGATCGGCCACGACGAGCCCGGCGACCTCGCCGAGGTACGACGCCTCGCGGGCGACGTCACGGCCGTCGAGCTGTTTCGTTATCCCGAGCCCCTCGCCCCCGACACCGCCGCGCGGCGCGCCGGGATGCCAATGGCCGATCCGACGGTCATCGTCCAAGGGGTGGACGATCTGGCGGTGTCACACGACCTCACCCTCGTGGAGGGGGCGGGCGGTGTGCTCGTGCGACTGGGGGAGTCGGCCACGATCCTCGACATCGCCGCGGCCACACTCGCTCCCGACACCGCCGACGGTCTTCTGATCGTCGTGGCGCCCGGACTCGGCGCGCTCAACCACGCCGAGCTCACCGTGGGCGCGGTGCGGGCGCGCGGCCTGCGCCCGGCCGGTCTCGTGATCGGTTGGTGGCCGGACGATCCCGACCTCGCGATGCGCTGCAACCGCACCGATCTCCCGCGGGTGACCGGGGTACCGGTGGTCGGCGTACTGCCCGCGGGCGCGGCGAGTCTCGCACCCGCCGATTTCCGGAGCCGCGCATCGTCCTGGTTCGACGACGAGTGGCTCACGACTCTGTCACCCACGTGCCCGGAACAGCTCGTCCGGACGCCCTGAACCGTTCCCGCAGCGGAACATCCATCCAAGGAGTATCACCAGTGACCCAGGCAACAGTCGACGCCGCCACCTCGGCCCCGGCGTCGGACGACATCCTCGCCATCGCCCGCACGCAGGTGCTCGACCGCGGCGAGCCCCTCGATCAGGAGCAGGTCCTGCAGGTTCTGCGACTGCCGGACGATCGGCTCACCGAACTGCTGCAGCTCGCCCACGACGTGCGGATGCGCTGGTGCGGACCGGAGGTCGAGGTCGAGGGGATCATCTCGCTGAAGACCGGCGGGTGTCCGGAGGATTGCCACTTCTGTTCGCAGTCCGGCCTTTTCGCCTCGCCGGTGCGCAGCGCCTGGATCGACATCCCCTCGCTGGTCGAGGCGGCCAAGCAGACCGCCAAGACCGGCGCGACCGAGTTCTGCATCGTCGCCGCGGTCCGCGGTCCCGACAAACGCCTGCTCAGTCAGGTCGCGGCGGGTATCGAGGCGATCCGCAACGAGGTCGACATCCAGATCGCCTGCAGCCTGGGCATGCTCACCCAGGACCAGGTCGACCAGCTGCGCGACATGGGCGTGCACCGCTACAACCACAACCTCGAGACCGCGCGGAGCCACTTCCCGAACGTGGTGACGACGCACACCTGGGAGGAGCGGTGGGACACCCTGCGCATGGTCCGCGAAGCGGGTATGGAGGTGTGCTGCGGTGGCATCCTCGGCATGGGCGAGTCTTTGGAACAGCGGGCCGAGTTCGCCGCCGAGCTGGCCACCCTCGAGCCCGACGAGGTGCCGCTGAACTTCCTGAACCCGCGGCCCGGCACCCCGTTCGGCGACCTCGACGTGCTGCCCGCCGCAGAGGCCCTGAAGTCGGTGGCCGCCTTCCGCCTCGCGCTGCCGCGCACCATCCTGCGCTTCGCGGGTGGGCGCGAGATCACCCTCGGCGATCTCGGCGCCAAGCAGGGCATCCTCGGCGGCATCAACGCCGTCATCGTCGGTAACTACCTGACGACCCTCGGTCGGCCCGCCGAGGACGACCTCGACCTCCTCAGCGACCTGTCGATGCCGATCAAGTCGCTGAACGACACGATCTGACGGGTACGTCCGCAGCGATGGGTAGCGTGTTCTCATGATCGACACCGTCCCGGGACCACTCGCCGAACCGTGCCGGTTCGGCGTCTTCACCGGACTCGAAGTGGAACTGCAGGCCCCCGACGCCGTTCCGCCCGCCGCTCGGTTGGGTCTCGAACCCCCTCGCTTCTGTGGGCAGTGCGGACGCCGGATGGTGGTCCAGGTGCGACCCGACGGGTGGGATGCGCGCTGCTCGCGGCACGGCACCGTCGACTCGACGGAGCTGGGGCGCCGGTGAACCCGCCGGTCCGCACCGTCCCCCGGTTGGCCGTCGTCTCCGTCGGTGTGGCGCTGCTGGGTGCGGTCGCCGGGGTGATCTGGGCCCTTCTCACCCCGCCCACCACCGGGGTCGTGTTCGACGGCCTCCGCCGCGACGACATCCCCGCCGATTTCGGCGGGGTGGGGGCCTTCGCCGTGACGATGTTCGGCTACGGCGCCGTCGCCGCCCTCGTGGTGTGGTTCGCGGCCCGCTCGTGGCGGGGTGTCAGCGGTTTCGTGTGGCCGGCACTGGCGGCCACGGCCGGCTCGGCGCTCGCGGCGACGGTCGGGATGTGGGTCGCGGGACTGCGATTCGACGGCGATCCGACCGCGCTGCCGGTCGACGCGACCTACCGGATCGCCCCGGAGCTCTGGCTCGACGGCGCCACACGGTCGGGGTCGAGCGAGCCGTGGACACTCCTCATCTGCGCTCCGTTCGCATTCGCCGTCGTCTACCTGGTGTGCGTGTTGTCTTCGCGGACCGCTGATCTCGGCGTCGGCGACCTCGCGGACGACGCCTCGTCAGCGGAGGTGCTCACATCGGCGGGCGCAGCGTCGCGAACTCATCCGTGACGCGTAACTCCTTCTCGGCGAAGGCGTAGAGGGCGGGCGGGCGTCCGCCGCTCCGGCCGGTCTTGCCGACGGTGCCGGTGGCGACCACCACGGCGCGCCGGCTCAGGATGCGGAGCAGGTTGGTCGTGTCCACTGGATAACCCAGTGCGGCGCAGTAGATCTCCGACAACGCCGACATCGGGAACCGCGTCGGCGCCAGCGCGAAGGCGATGTTGGTGTACGAGAGTTTCGCGGCGAGCCGATGCCGGGCGGCGTCGACGATCTCGGTGTGGTCGAACGCCAGCGGGGGGAGCGCGTCGACGGCGAACCAACCCGCGGCCTCGGGCGGCGTCGCGGCCGCGTCGGAGGGCACGAGGCCCATGTAGGTCGACGCGATGGTGCGGACCGCGGGCACCCGGCGCGGATCGGAGAAGACCGACAGCTGTTCCAGGTGTGCGATCTCCCGGACGTCGAGAGAATCCGCGACGAGTCGACGTGCGCTCGCCGACAGTGTCTCCGCGGCACCGACCCCGCCGCCCGGGAGGGTCCAGACGTCGTCGACCGACCGCGACAGCAGGACGCACAGCGACGGGCTGTCGATGTCCGAACCGGATCCGGAATCCGGCGCGACCCGGATCTGGAACACCACGGTCAGGACTTCCACCCGGAGGGTCGTACCGTCGGCGATGGGTGGCTCGGACCCGGCGGCTGGCATGCGCACGATTGTAGGGTGCGTACCCTCCGCTGGTGACCGCTGCTGGTTGAGCCGGCTCCGAGCGCGAGCGAGGCGCCGTGTCGAAGCCACCCGGTGACCTCGACTACCCGCCCCGGTTCGTGGTCAGGATCAGCGCCTCGCCCTCGGTGACGGCGATCGTGTGCTCGCTGTGGGCGCCGCGGGAACCGTCGAAAGACCTGATGGTCCAGCCGTCGGCGTCGAACTTGATGCGTTCGGAACCGAGGGTGAACCAGGGCTCGAGCGCGAGGGTGAGTCCCGGGCGCAGCTTCATGCCCCGACCGGCCCGGCCCATGTTCGCGACGTGCGGGTCCTCGTGCATGGTTCGACCGAGGCCGTGTCCGCCGAACTCGGTGTTGACCCGATATCCGTGCGCGGCGGCGACCGCGCCGATCGCCGCCGAGATGTCACCGATCCGTCCGCCCGGGCGTGCCGCGTCGATGGCCGCTGTCAGTGCCTCTTCGGTGGCCGCGACGAGGCGCCGGTCCTCGGCCCGCGGGGTTCCGACGATGACACTGCGCGCGGAGTCGGCCACCCAGCCGTCGATCGCGACGGCGATGTCCATCGACAGCAGGTCGCCGTCGGCGAGGACGTAGTCATGCGGGAGGCCGTGCAGCACAGCATCGTTCACCGACAGGCAGATCACGTTGCGGAAGGGCCCGCGGCCGAACGACGGCGAGTAGTCCCAGTAGCACGACTGCGCGCCGCGCTCGGCGATGAGTTCCCGCGCACGCTCCTCGAGGTCGAGGAGGTTGACCCCGACGTCGGCGCGGCCGGCGACGTCGTCCAGCAGATCTGCGATGAAGGCGCCCGTCACCCCCATGGCGGCAACCTCGGCGGGTGACTTCAGTTCGACCATTCTCGTCCTCTCGAATTCGATGTGCGGTATAGAAATACCACCATCGTCGGTATTTGTATACCGGAGCCGCTACTATCGCCTCATGGTGCGTAACCCGCTGACCCCGGAACAGATCGCGGCAGGTCGTCGTGTCGGTGCTCGTATCCGCGAGCTGCGCGGCGACCGCCCGCTCGGCGACGTCGCGCTCGGCGCGGGCATCTCGCCGGAGACCCTGCGCAAGATCGAGACCGGACGCATGCCGACGCCCGCCTTCGCGACCATCGCGGCGCTCGCCCGCGCGCTCGGCGCCTCGCTCGACGATCTGGCTCTCGTCCTCGACGCCGAGGTGGCGCGGGCGGGGTGAGCGGCGACCGATCGGCACTCACCTATCCGGAGGTCGGCGCGACATCGGGCACGCTGCCGCCCGGTTATCACCACTTGCGCCGGTCGCGGGTCATCGGTTCGGGGGCTGCGTGCTTCGCCACGGCGGGTCAGCGAATTCTGGACTGGGACATGCATCGTCATGCCGGCTTCGGCGTCGACGCGTCCACCCCCGCGGCGACGGTCGGCGCTGACGTCGACCTGCGGGTCGGGGTCGGTCCACTCGGGATCGTCGCGCGGTGCCGGGTCGTCGAGGTGCTCGACGCCCCCCGTGAACAGGGTTTCGCCTATGGAACGCTCCCCGGGCATCCGGAGGTCGGCGAGGAACGCTTCTGGGTGGAATGGCTCGCCGACGACACGGTGGTCGGGCACATCGTCGCCTTCTCGCGCCCGGGGCGGTGGTTCACCCGGCTGGGCGGGCCGGTCGGGCGCCTCGCCCAGTCGCGAATCAGCGAGCGCTATCTCGATGCTCTGATGTGCCGATGAGCTGAACCGGATCGGGGCCGGGGCCGGCGCCACGGCCCGGCCAGGTCGCGGGAATGCTCCGGGTGTGGCGAATGTTACGATGCATAGCGTTTTCGACCATGAGTCGAAAACCTGCCTCGGACACACGGCCCGTGATCTGGGGAACCAGCGTCCCGGAGACGGAACTCGTCGCCGGGCAGCCAGAGGAGTGGCAATGAGCATCACCAGCGATCGCCCCGCGGCCGTGACCGCGCCTGCAGTGTCGGCGCTCATCGATGCGCAGTGGTACGACGCGCCCGGCGGATACACCGGTATCGAGCCGACCCAGGAATGGGCAGACGAGGTCCGCCGTCTCGCCAAGGCGCGCAACGCGACCCTGCTCGCACACAATTACCAGCTCCCGGCCATCCAGGACGTCGCCGACCATGTCGGCGACTCGCTGGCCCTGTCGCGGATCGCCGCCGAGGTCGACTCCGACGAGATCATCTTCTGCGGCGTCCACTTCATGGCCGAGACGGCCAAGATCCTGAGCCCGGAGAAGCGGGTCCTGATCCCCGACGAGCGCGCCGGATGTTCGCTGGCCGACTCGATCACCGCCGACGAACTGCGCGCCTGGAAGGCCGAGTTCCCCGACGCGCTCGTGGTGTCCTACGTCAACACGACCGCCGAGGTGAAGGGTCTGACCGACATCTGCTGCACGTCGTCGAACGCCGTCGACGTGGTGGCCTCGATCGATCCCGACCGGGACGTGCTGTTCCTGCCCGACCAGTTCCTCGGCGCACACGTCAAGCGTGAGACCGGCCGCGACAACATCCACATCTGGGCGGGCGAATGCCACGTCCACGCCGGCATCAACGGTGACGAGCTGACCGCGCAGGCGAACGCGCACCCCGATGCCGACCTGTTCATCCACCCCGAATGCGGGTGCGCGACGTCGGCGCTGTACCTGGCGGGCGAGGGCTTCGTGCCCGAGGAGAAGGTGAAGATCCTCTCGACCGGAGGAATGCTCGACGCGGCCCGCGAGACGGCTGCGAAGCAGGTCCTGGTCGCCACCGAGGTCGGGATGCTGCACCAGCTGCGCAAGGCCGCGCCGGGTGTCGACTTCCAGGCCGTCAACGACCGCGCCTCGTGCCCCTACATGAAGATGATCACGCCCGCCGCCATGCTCCGGTGCCTGCGGGAGGGTCGCGACGAGGTGTTCGTCGACGCTGATGTCGCCGAGAAGGCGCGCAAGAGTGTCGAGCGGATGATCGCGATCGGCAACCCCGGATCGGGCGAATGAGCGCTGGCGTGAGCGACGATTTCGTCGGTCAGGCCGCGGGCGGCGAACTCGGCGTCGCGGTCACCGACGAGGTCCGCGCGTTGATCCGGACCGCCCTCGACGAGGATCTGCGGTACGGACCCGACGTCACGACCGCGTCCACGGTGCCCGCCGACGCGGTCGTCGACGCGGCGATCGTCAGTCGCGCGCACGGCGTCATCGCCGGTGTGCCCGTGGTCGAGGCGGTCTTCGACGAGGTGATCGGCGCGGGCGAGTACACGATCGGAACCCGGGTCGAGGACGGCAGCCGCGTCGAACCGGGCACCGTCGTATTGTCGGTGCACGCCCCGACGCGCGCGCTGCTGACCGCGGAACGCACTGCGCTGAACCTGATCTCGCACATGTCGGGGATCGCGACGGCAACCGCGGCGTGGGTGGCGGCCGTCGAGGAGACGGGCGCGAGAATCCGGGATTCCCGCAAGACTCTGCCCGGAATGCGCCACCTGCAGAAGTACGCGGTGCGGGCCGGCGGGGGGGTCAACCATCGCATGGGTCTCGGCGATGCGGCACTCATCAAGGACAACCACGTCGCCGCAGCCGGTTCGGTCGCGGCCGCACTGCGAGCGGTGCGGGACGCGGCTCCCGGGCTGCCGGTCGAAGTGGAGGTGGACTCGCTGGCGCAGCTCGACGAGGTCCTCGAACTGAGGCCGCAGCTCGTCCTGCTGGACAACTTCGAGCCGTGGGAAACGCAGATGGCCGTCCAGCGACGCAACACGCGCTCGCCGGAGACGAAACTGGAGAGCTCCGGTGGTCTGTCGCTCGACGTCGCCATCGACTACGCCCGCACCGGCGTCGACTATCTCGCGGTCGGTGCGCTGACCCATTCGGTCACCGTGCTCGACCTCGGGTTGGACATCCCCGCGCCCTGAGAGATCAGCTGCCCGGATCGCCGGTCCGGACATCGACCTCGAACACCTCGGTACGGGCGATGACCCGGTCCCGTTCGTCGGCGAGCGCCGTGCGGCGCGGATCGGCGAGATAGGCGTCGAGTGCACTGCGGTCGGCGAGCCGCAGGATCTGCACCTCATGCGGCGTACCGCCCTGTCCGTCGCCGACCACCCGGTTGAGCACCGCACCGCCGTGCTCGGGGAGCAGATCGAGGACGGTGTCCTCGTATCGGGTGAGGTCACCGGCCGCGTCGTCGTGCGCCCAGAGCAGGCAGCAGAGGTGTAGCGGCGATCGCGGGTTGGGCACGACCGGAGGATATCGAGGCGGGCTCGGATCGCACGTAGCGGCCTGGACGCCAGACATACGCGAATCCGGACCTTCGCCGGAAAGTGATCTGGCTCTTCGTGACTCGAATGGTCACGTCATCACCAAGGGTCCGGGCCGCCCGCTCGGTGGCGAGGAAGATCGCCAGGCCCGTCGGCGAGCCCGAGAAGAAGTCGGCGGCAACGTCAGGAACTGTTCCCATGGCGCTGTTGATCGTGCCACCTGACCGGTCCCGGACCCTGTGGTCGACGAACCCGAGAGCGTCGGGAATCCTCTGCCAGCAGGTTTGCGACCTCTCGGGCGCGGTCAGTGGGTGGCGAGGAGCTCCACGAGGTGTGCTTCGACGAGGGAGGGCCGGGGTGGGAGCGGTCCGGGTCGGGGTGGTCGGACGTCGATGACGTGGCTGATGTTCAACCATGACCGGCGCACGTCGTGGAAGTGTGGCGCCTCGGGGCGTGCTTGATCGCCGGGCCGGGTTGGTGGTCCGAGGATCTCGTTGCGCACTGTTTTCAGGTGTGCGGTGAACCGCCGGGGTATGTCGGGTCGGCGGTTGATGTGTTCGGGGTTGGGTGGTGCTCCGGGTTCGGCGTTCAACCGCCAGAGGCAGCGGCCTTCGTCGGGTCCGGACCGTTCGATGCGGGTGGTGTACTGGCCGGGCTGGTCGCCGACCATGCGGTTGTGGCGGGGGCAGGCGGGTGCGAGGTCGTCGATATTGGTGAGACCGCCCTTGGCCCAATCCTTGTGGGCGTGATGGAGTTCGACCTGGGTGGCGGGTTGATCGCAGCCGGGAGTCGAGCACACCTCGCCGTCGGGGCGCGCGAAGGAGACGAGGCGTTGTTCGCGGGTGGCCAGACGCTTCCCCCTACCGAAGTACAGCGGCACCGCGGTGGCGTCCTTGAATACTGCCAACCACGGCTGCACGTCGCCGGCCATCGCGACCAGGTCGGGGATGGGCAGCAGGGTGCCGGTGGCGGTGGTCGCGAGCCCGGCTTCACGGATCAGGTCGCCCAGATCGGCTTTGATGATCAGTTGCACGGGCAGCCCGCGATGCGACGTTCCGATAATCCCGTCTGACAAGCCAGCGGCCAGTGCGGCGTCGAGGGCGTCGTGATTTGTCTGGGCGGGGGTGCGTTGGTCACGGTCGGCTGCGGTGGCCAGCGCGTCGGGGTCGGCGGTGCCGGCCGGACCCAGGGGTGAGGCGGGGTCGTCGGGGTTGTTGAGTCCGGGTTTGCCCCAGACGGCGAACATCATCGTGAGCCGGGCGGCGAGTTCGGGGGTCAGGGTGCCGGAGATGGTGGCGGTGCCGTCGGCTCGTTGGCGTCCGATCCACAGGTTGCGGCGTCGTTTCTGGTCGGTGCCGTCGGACGGTGTGCCGTCGGGGTCGAGGTGAGCGAGAAGCCGCGCGCCGAGTTGGATGATGTCGGCGGGTGTGTGATCGGCGGCGATTTCGGCCATCTGCCGTTCCGCAGCGACTTTCACATCATGCTCGACGGCGTGGGGGATCTGGTCGAGGACATCGAGGGCGGCCTGGACGTGGGCGGTCCCGACCGTTCCTGCGGCGAATGCTGCGGCCAGGGTGGGGTGTTCCGGTTCGAGGCGGTCGCCGCTGAGGCACGTGAGCGTGGCGGTGGCGTTGAGGTGCTTGCGCCGCCGAACCGGGTTGGTGACGCGGAGTCGGTGGTTCATGAACTGGATGAGGGTGCGGTACCCGGTCTTGCGTGGCAGGTCACGACCCTCGACTTCGGCGACTTGCCGGTCACCGGCGTACGTGGTTCGGGCGATGGCGCGTTCGGTCGCGGCGGCGACCTCGATCAACTCTTCGTCGGTGCACGGAGACAGATTGACGGTCTGCAGTTCGTCGAGGATCGCATGCAGCTCGGCCACCAGCTCGACGGCACGCGGTCGGGGCGCAGCCGAATCGTCGTCGACGTGTGTGGTGTCGGCCATGACGGTCACCTCCCCCGAGAGCCGTTGCTGCGAATGTACGTTCGAGTGTACACGAGAATCGGGCAGCGGAGGATTCGAGATATGTTGTCGCGCAGATCTATTGATGCAATCTGCGGGCGGTGGGAACTGTCGGTGTCGTGTGGTAGGCGCCATCTGGTCAGCCCGGCGACCCAGCTCAGGCAGGCGTGTGGGCACCCTCCCGACGCCTACACGCCGTGGTCGAGCAGCTTCTCCCCGGGATGCGCGTGCTCCCAGGCGGCGATCGCGGCATCCCACTGATCGCCGTCGAGAGTCGTCACCGACGCGGGGAACAGTGCGTCCTCCTCTTTCGCGATGTGCCGGTGCAGCCCGTCGACCTCGCGTCGGAACCGGTCGCGGTCGGCGGGATCGGACAGGTCCATCGACGTCAGGAACGCATCGAGCTCCCGGTGCTCGGCGATGAGCGGGTCGATGTACCCGGCGAAGAGGTCCCGGTCGGTGTCGAGCAACTGGGCGAACAACCCGTCTTCCTCGCCGCGCCAGTGTGACCGCAGTTCGATCACGAGCCGGTCCGCGAGCCGGCGGGCGGTGTCGCGGTCGTCGGCATCGAGCGCCCGCACCGCGTCGCCGCCGAGGTTCACGGCCCGTTCGTGTTCGGCGGTGTAGTCGCGGAGCAACGGCATGTCCCGGCACCCGCAGTATTGGCACACTTTCGCGTCCTCACGGTCGTGGGCGATTCCGTTGTCCACCGTAGAAGAACCGTCGCACCACCCGCACCAGAAACCCACTGGCATCCGACACGTATCCTTGTCGGGTAAATCCGCAGCCACCAGGAGAGATCATGCTCGCCCGAATTGACCTGCGCGGTAGCACGCCGACACTCGCCGAGTTGCGTCGTGCTCTGCCCCGCGGGGGTACCGATGTCAATGCCGTCCTCGACACGGTGACGCCGGTGGTGCATGCGGTGGCCGAGAACGGCACCGAGTCCGCACTCGACTTCGGCGAGAAGTTCGACGGCGTCCGCCCCGCATCGGTCCGGGTACCCGCCCAGGTCATCGCCGACGCCCTGGCCGAGCTCGACCCGCAGGTCGCCGACGCGCTGCGCGAATCCATCCGACGGGCACGCACGGTCCACGCCGACCAGCGCCGCGAGACCACGCGCACGCAGGTCGTCGACGGCGGCGTCGTGAGCGAGAAGTGGATCCCGGTCCGCCGCGTCGGTCTGTACGTTCCCGGCGGGAACGCCGTGTACCCGTCGTCGGTCATCATGAACGTCGTGCCCGCCCAGGAGGCCGGGGTCGGCTCGCTGGTCGTCGCGTCGCCGCCGCAGAAGGACTTCGGCGGCTGGCCGCACCCGACGATCCTCGCCGCCTGCGCGCTCCTCGACGTCGACGAGGTGTGGGCCGTCGGTGGTGCCCAGGGGGTGGCCCTGCTCGCCTACGGCGGTCACGACACCGAGGCCGCCGACGCGCCGAACTCCGTCCTCGACCCGGTCGACCTCATCACCGGCCCGGGCAACATCTACGTCACCGCGGCCAAGCGACTGTGCCGCAGCGTGGTGGGCATCGACTCCGAAGCCGGACCGACCGAGATCGCGATCCTCGCCGACGACTCGGCCGATCCCGGCATCCTGGCCTCGGACCTCATCAGCCAGGCCGAACACGACGTGCTGGCGGCCTCGGTGCTCGTCACCGACAGCGCCGAACTCGCTGACGCCGTCGACGCCGCGCTCGACACCCAGGTCGCGGCCACCAAGCACCGCGAGCGTGTGCTCACCGCGCTGTCGGGGGAGCAGTCGGGCGTCGTTCTCGTCGATGATCTCGACGCCGGACTCGCGGTCGTGGACGCCTATGCGGCCGAACACCTCGAGATCCAGACGCGCGATGCCGCCGCGGTCGCCGACCGCGTGCACAACGCGGGCGCGATCTTCGTCGGCCCGTATGCCCCGGTGAGTCTCGGTGACTACTGCGCCGGCTCCAATCATGTTCTGCCGACGTCGGGTTCGGCGCGGTTCGCCTCGGGTCTCTCGGTGCAGACGTTCCTCAAGGGCGTCCACGTCATCGACTACGACGAAGCCGCGCTGCGTGAGGTCGCCGACAAGGTGGTGACGTTGGCCGATGCCGAGGACCTGCCCGGTCACGGCGACGCGGTCAAGCAGCGCTTCGTGAAGAGTGCCGCCCGGTGACCGCGTCCGATGCGGTGGTGGGTGCAGTCGTGCCGGGTGGCTCGATCACCGTCGACGATCTGCCGCTGCGCGCCAACCTCCGCGGCAAGAGTGCCTACGGCGCACCGCAACTCAAGGTTCCGGTGATCCTGAACACCAACGAGAACCCGCACGCGCCGTCAGCGGCCCTGATCGACGACGTCACCGCGTCGGTGCGCGAGGCGGCCGCCGAGCTGCACCGCTATCCCGACCGCGATGCCGTCGCCCTGCGTACCGACCTCGCCGCTTACCTGACCCGGGCCACCGGTGTCCGGCTGGGCGTCGAGAACCTCTGGGCGGCAAACGGTTCGAACGAGGTCCTGCAGCAGTTGCTGCAGGCCTTCGGCGGACCGGGCCGCAGCGCGCTGGGCTTCGTCCCGTCGTACTCGATGCACCCGATCATCGCCGACGGCACGGACACCACCTGGCTGGTCGCCGCGCGCGCAGGCGACTTCTCCCTCGACACCGAGTACGCGGTCGCCGAAGTCGCGAACCGCGAACCCGACGTCGTCTTCGTGACCTCGCCCAACAACCCGACCGGCGGTTCCATCCCGCTTGCCGATCTCCGCCGGATCGTCGAGGCCGCACCGGGCATCGTGATCGTCGACGAGGCGTACGCGGAGTTCTCCGCGGCGCCGAGCGCTGTCGAGCTCATCGACGAGTTCCCGGCGAAGGTCGTCGTCAGCCGCACCATGAGCAAGGCGTTCGCCTTCGCCGGCGGACGCCTCGGGTATCTCGCCGCGGCGCCGGCCGTCGTCGACGCGATCCAGCTCGTCCGGCTGCCGTACCACCTGTCCGTGCTGACCCAGGCTGCGGCGCGCGCGGCCCTTCGGCACAGCGACGACACCCTCGCCGGTGTCGCGGCGATCATCGCCGAACGCGACCGTGTGGTCGCGGCGCTCACCGAGGCCGGGTACCGCGTCGTCGACTCCGACTCGAACTTCGTGCTGTTCGGCGGTTTCCGGGATGCAGCGGCGTCGTGGCAGCGTTACCTCGACCAGGGCGTCCTCATCCGCGACGTCGGGATCGCCGGCCACCTGCGGGTGACCGTCGGACTCGCCCACGAGAACGACGCCTTCCTCGACGTCAGCCGCACCCTTGCCACCACAGATCTGGAGAACACCCAGTGACCAACCCCGCATCCGAGAGCCGGGCACCCCGCATCGCGAAGGTCGAACGGACCACCCGGGAGTCGTCGATCGCCGTCGAACTGAACCTCGACGGCACCGGCGTGACGAACATCTCGACGGGCATCGCGTTCTTCGACCACATGCTGACCGCGTTCGGTCAGCACGGCAGCTTCGACCTGACCGTCGAGGCGAAGGGCGACGTCGAGGTCGAAGGCCACCACACCATCGAGGACACCGCAATCGTGCTGGGCCAGGCGCTGGGTCAGGCGCTGGGCGACAAGAAGGGCATCCGCCGCTTCGGCGACTCGTGGATTCCGATGGACGAGACCCTCGCCCAGGCGGTGGTCGACGTCTCCGGCCGTCCGTACTGCGTGCACACCGGGGAGCCCGAGCACATGCTGACCGCGGTGATCGGCGGCTACCCCGGCGTGCCGTATTCGACGGTCATCAACCGGCACGTCTTCGAATCGATCGCTCTCAACGCTCGGATCGCCCTGCACGTCCGTGTGCTCTACGGCCGCGACCAGCACCACATCACCGAAGCCGAGTTCAAGGCCGTGGCCCGTGCGCTGCGCGCCGCCACCGAATACGACGCGCGCGTCACGGGTGTGCCCTCGACGAAGGGTGCGCTGTGAGCGCCGTCGATGTCACCATCCTCGACTACGGGTCGGGCAACCTGCGGTCGGCGCAGCGCGCGCTGGAACGCACCGGGGCACAGGTGACCGTCACCTCCGACTTCGACACCGCCCTGAACGCCACCGGCCTCGTCGTGCCCGGCGTCGGCGCCTTCGCCGCCTGCATGGAAGGTCTGCGTGCCGTGAAGGGCGACCGGATCGTCGGTCGCCGGCTCGCCGGGAGCCGGCCGGTCCTGGGCATCTGCGTCGGCATGCAGATCCTCTTCGAACGCGGCGTCGAGTTCGGCGTCGAGGCGGACGGGTGCGGGGAGTGGCCGGGCAGCGTGACGCAGCTGCCCGCGCCGGTGTTGCCGCACATGGGGTGGAACACGGTCGACGCGCCCGAGGGGTCGGTCTTGTTCGACGGGCTCGACGCCGACACCCGCTTCTACTTCGTGCACTCCTACGCCGCACAGGTGTGGGAGATGGACAGCGACGGCTCTCGGCTGCGCGCACCCAGACTGACCTGGGCCGAACACGGCGGGCGCTTCCTCGCCGCGGTCGAGAACGGGCCGCTGTCGGCCACCCAGTTCCACCCCGAGAAATCCGGTGACGCCGGCGCCCACCTGCTGGAGAACTGGGTTCGGGGACTCTCGTGACCGGCGGCACGCCGCGCCCGGACGACGACCCCGGGCACGGCGACGGACACCGCGGCTCACCGGTCGAGTCCGGGCCGGCCGACGCCGCATCGGCGCCCGCCGGTTTCTCGATCGCGAAACTCGCCTTCTACGCTCTCGGTGCGGGTGTGCTGGTCCTGATCGTCTCCATCCCGATCATCGCGCTCTGTGCGCGCTGGTCGCCGGTCGCCGGACTCGTCGCCGCGCTGGTGGCGGTGGCGGCGATGATCGCCGCGATCGGTACCGTTGCCAACCGCATGGTCGACCGCGCCCGGGCGGACCTGATCGCGGCGCGCGACGGTCACCACCCGGCCTGACCCGACACCCGAGCACGTCCCGACAGCCGAATCGCTCGATCCAGAACAGACAGGACAGATTCACCCATGGGTAGCACCCTCGAACTCCTTCCCGCCGTCGACGTCGCCGACGGGCAGGCGGTCCGCCTCGTCCAGGGCGCGGCCGGCACCGAGACCTCCTACGGCTCGCCGCGCGATGCCGCGCTGGCGTGGCAGCGGGACGGCGCGGAGTGGATCCACCTCGTCGACCTCGACGCGGCCTTCGGCCGAGGCGACAACCGCGACCTGCTGGCCGGCGTCGTCGGCGAACTCGACGTGAAGGTCGAGTTGTCCGGCGGCATCCGCGACGACGATTCGCTGGCGGCCGCCCTCGCGACCGGCTGCACCCGCGTGAACCTCGGCACCGCCGCGCTGGAGAACCCGGAATGGTGTGCCCGCGCGATCGCCGAACACGGCGACCGCATCGCGGTCGGTCTCGACGTGATCCGTGACGGTGACTCCTACCGCCTTCGCGGTCGTGGCTGGGTGACCGACGGTGGCGATCTGTGGGAGGTCCTCGAGCGGCTCAACCGCGACGGATGCGCCCGCTACGTGGTCACCGACGTGTCGAAGGACGGCACCCTGCAGGGTCCGAACCTCGACCTGCTCGCCGAGGTCGCGGCGGCCACCGACGCCCCGATCGTGGCCTCGGGCGGAGTCTCGGCCATCGAGGATCTGGTCGCGATCGCCGGCCTCACCGGACAGGGTGTCGAGGGCGCCATCGTCGGCAAGGCGCTCTACGCGGGCCGCTTCACGTTGCCGGAGGCGCTGACCGCGGTCGCCGGGGTCTGATGAGCTCTTCCGACACCTCTCTCGACCTGCCCCGGTTGCTCGACACCGCCGGGTCGATCCTCGACGCCGCGGTCGAGCGATTCGTCGACGGGCAGGGTGCCCCGAGCGCGATCAACAAGGGCGGCACCGACTTCGCCACGCAGATCGACCTGGATCTCGAACGGCACATCGGGGCCGAGCTCGCCGATCGCACGCAGATCCCGGTCCACGGTGAGGAGTTCGGCGGTGCCGACGTCGTCGACGGGCCGGTGTGGGTGCTCGACCCGATCGACGGCACGTTCAACTACTCGGCGGGGCTGCCGCTCACCGGAATCCTGCTCGGTCTCGTGGTCGACGGCGAGGCCACCCTCGGGATGACCTGGCTCCCGCTCGTGGGGCGCCGGTATGCCGCACACGTCGACGGCCCGCTGCTCATCGACGGCGAGCCCGCTCCGCCGGCCCCCGACCCCGTCCTCGCCGAGGCGGCCATCGCCTTCGGACCCTTCGATGCCCGCGGTGGCGGCAGGTACCCCGGCTCGCGCCGCGCCGACCTCCTGCGCGAACTGAGCACGCGTGCCGCCCGGATCCGCATGACCGGGTCGACGGGTGTCGACATGGCCTTCACCGCAGCCGGCGTGTTCGGCGGGGCGATCGCCTTCGGCCGGCACCCCTGGGACAACGCCGCGGGCGCCGCACTGGTCCGTGCCGCAGGCGGCGTGGCGACCGACATCGCCGGCCGGCCGTGGACGGTGGCCTCGCCGTCCCTGGTCGCGGGCACACCGACCGTGCACGCCGAGCTGATGGGTGTCATCGCCGAGACGGTCCCGGAATGGGCCCCAGACTCCATCACCCCAGACTCCATCACCCCAGAATCCACCACCCCGAAGGAGACCCGACGATGACGCTGGCGACCCGGGTCATCCCGTGCCTCGACGTCGACGACGGCCGTGTGGTCAAGGGCGTCAACTTCGCCAACCTGCGCGACGCAGGCGACCCGGTCGAACTGGCCGAGCGCTACGACCGCGAGGGCGCGGACGAACTGACCTTCCTCGACGTCACCGCGTCGAGCTCGGGACGGTCGACGATGATCGACGTCGTCAAGCGCACCGCCGATCAGGTCTTCATCCCGCTCACCGTCGGCGGCGGCATCCGGACCGTCGACGACGTCGACACCATGCTGCGCGCCGGGGCCGACAAGGTCAGCGTCAACACCGCGGCCATCGCCCGGCCCGATGTGCTCGCCGAGATGAGCCGTCGTTTCGGCTCGCAGTGCATCGTGTTGTCGGTGGATGCGCGGACCGTGCCGGCGGGGTCGGAGCCCACGCCGTCGGGCTGGGAGGTCACGACCCACGGCGGCCGCAAGGGCACCGGAATCGACGCCGTCGAATGGGCACGCCGCGGCCAAGATCTCGGCGTGGGGGAGATCCTGCTGAACTCGATGGACGCCGACGGCACCAAGCAGGGCTTCGATCTCCGCATGCTGACGGCCGTGCGCGCCGCGGTGTCGGTACCGGTCATCGCCAGCGGCGGCGCCGGCCGCATCGAGGACTTCGCACCGGCCGTGGAGGCGGGCGCCGACGCCGTTCTCGCGGCCTCGGTCTTCCACTTCGGTGAACTCACCGTGGCCGAGGTGAAGACGGCCATGCGCGACGCCGGGATCACCGTCCGATGAGGAGTCCCATGTGCTCCCGAACAGACCAGGAAGGACGCTGATGGCCCTCGATCCCGATCTCGCCGCACGCCTGAAACGAAACTCCGACGGCCTGTTCACCGCGGTGGCCCAGGAACGCAGCACCGGGACGGTGCTGATGGTCGCCTGGATGGACGACGTCGCGCTCGAGCGCACGCTGGCCACGCGGAAGGGCACCTACTACTCGCGGTCGCGCCAGGAGTACTGGGTCAAGGGGGAGACCAGCGGGCACACGCAGTACGTGCACGACGCCCGGATCGACTGCGACGGGGACACCGTGCTGCTGGTCGTCGACCAGGTCGGCGCGGCCTGCCACACCGGCAATCACAGTTGCTTCGACACCGAGTCGCTGACGTTCGGGATCGACGCGGGACCCGATTCCGGGGCCGACGCCGGGCCGGGCTCGCCGGACCCAGCAGAATAGAGCCCCAGACACGAGTCCCGGGACAGATTGCCCGGGAACTCGTCACAACTCGAGACCTTCGAAAGGCGGTGCGTCCATGCCCCTCATCCAGATCTCGCAGACGCCGGGACTGTCCGATCGCGTGAAACGCGAGACGATCGCCGCGGTCACCGAGGCCTACGCCAAGGCGACCGGCAAGAACCCCGATTCGGTCTGGGTGACGATCACGGAGGTTCCGCGTAATCAGTGGGGCGTCGGCGGCGAGCCGCTCGGATGACGTCCGGTACCGGCGCAGCGGCCGCCACGACGACTCTCGCGGAGTTCCTCGATCTCGCGCGCGATCACCGCGTGGTGCCGGTGACGCGCAAGGTCCTCGCCGACTCCGAGACGCCGCTGTCGGCGTACCGGAAGCTCGCGGGTGACCGTCCGGGGACCTTCCTGCTGGAATCCGCCGAGAACGGGCGATCCTGGTCCCGGTGGTCGTTCATCGGCGCCGGTGCGCCGTCGGCCCTGACCGTCGTCGACGGGCAGGCGCACTGGTGGGGGTCGGTACCGGTCGGCGCACCCGAGGGCGGCGACGCGCTGGAGGTGCTCGCGGAGTCGCTGCGCGTCCTGCAGACCGACCCGCTGCCCGGGATGCCGCCGCTGACCGGAGGATTCGTCGGCTTCATGGCCTACGACATGGTCCGCAGGCTGGAACGTCTGCCCGAGACCACGGTCGACGACCTCGGCCTCCCCGACATGATGATGGTCCTGGCCACCGACCTCGCCGCGGTCGACCATCACGAGGGCACGATCACGCTCATCGCGAACGCGGTGAACTGGGACGGCTCCGACGACCGGGTGGAGCACGCCTACGCCGACGCCCTTGCCCGGCTCGATCGGATGACCGAGGCGCTCGCCGCACCCGCGCCGTCGACGGTGTCGACCTTCGACCGCCCGCGGCCCGAGTTCACCGCGCAACGCTCCCTCGCGGAGTACAGCGAGATCGTCACCGATCTGGTCGGTGAGATCGAGGCGGGCGAGGCCTTCCAGGTCGTGCCGTCGATGCGCTTCGAGATGGACTCCGACGCCGACCCCCTCGACGTGTACCGGGTACTGCGCGCCTCGAACCCGAGTCCGTACATGTATCTGCTGCGGATGCCCGGCACCGAGGAGCACAGCGACACCGGCTCGCCCGACGCGATCGCGCGCAAGCCGTTCACCATCGTCGGCAGCAGCCCCGAGGCACTCGTCACCGTGGCCGACGGGGTCGCGACCACGCATCCGATCGCGGGTACACGCTGGCGCGGCGCGACCGAGGAAGAAGACCAGCTGCTCGGCAAGGGGCTGATCGAGGACGAGAAGGAGAATGCCGAACACCTGATGCTGGTCGACCTCGGCCGCAACGACCTCGGCCGCGTGTGCGTGCCCGGCACGGTCAAGGTCAGCGACTACCGGCACATCGAGCGCTACAGCCACGTCATGCATCTCGTCTCGACCGTGTCGGGGACCCTCCGCGACGACAAGCACGCCCTCGACGCCGTGACGGCCTGCTTCCCGGCCGGAACGCTCACCGGGGCCCCGAAGGTGCGGGCGATGGAACTCATCGACGAACACGAGATGACCCGCCGGGGTCTGTACGGCGGGATCGTGGGCTACATCGACTTCGCCGGCAACGCCGACACCGCCATCGCGATCCGCACCGCGCTGCTCGCACGCGGCAAGGCGTTCGTGCAGGCCGGCGGCGGCGTGGTCGCCGACAGTGAGCCCGAGTACGAATACAACGAGGCGCGTAACAAGGCGACCGCGGTGCTCAACGCCGTCGCCGCCGCCTCGACGATGCGACGGGTGGGTGAGACCTCATGACCTCTGCCGAACCAGGAACCGGGCCCGACGCCGAGACGACGCGCCGCAAGTCCGTCCGCCGCCTGCAGGTCATCGCGGCGCTGCTGATGGCGGCCGCCGCGGCCGCCTTCTGGGGGGCGAGCCGGATGACCTGGGCCACCGTCTCGGCCGAGGACGGGTTGTCCCCGCAGCGCGCGTTCGAGGTCAACGGCGGGGACTGGAGTCCCTGGCTCACCCCGCTCGCGCTGGTCTACCTGGCGGGCATCCTCGCGGCGCTGTCGGTGCGCGGGTGGGCCCTTCGAGTCGTCGCGATCCTGGTCGCGGTGGGCGGCGTCCTGGCCGCCTTCCCGGCGATCTCGCTGATCACCGGCGGCGCCGACTCGGACTATGCGGCGGATGCGGGCAGCATTCCCGATCGCTACGTGGTGCTCTACGTCGACACCAACACCCTGGCGGCCCTCCTCGTCCTCGCCGGCACCCTCTGTGCCGTCGGCGCGGCGGTGGCCCTGCTGCGTGTCGCGAAGGGCGCGACCCGGTCGTCGAAGTACACCACCCCGGCCGCGCGGCGCGAGGAGATCGAGACCGAGATCTTCGCCGACTACGAGCGTCGCAAGGCCACCGAGGCACACTCCGGGACGACGCCGACCGGGACGGCCGGGACCGGAGCGGCCGGGTCCGGGAAACCGGGGTCCGGGGACGACGCGGACCCGGCGGAACCGACGGCGGATCCGACTCCGCCGGGCGCCAACGAACGCATGATGTGGGACGCGCTCGACACCGGAATCGATCCGACCGACCCCACCGATCCCGACCGTCGCTGACGCGTGCCCGGAGGCCGGGTGCGCGAGATCACTCCTCCGACACCGGGGCCGGCGGAGTACCCACCGGCGGGGCGAGGTCACAGATCGGCCAACCCGGCCGAACCCGGCCCGGACCGCCCGTCTACCCTGAGATCACACGTCGAGAGAGAAGGGAGCAAGTCGCTGTGAGCGTGCCCAACGTTCTCGAATCGATCATCGAGGGAGTGAAAGCCGACGTCGCGGCTCGTGAGGCCGTGGTCGACTTCGCGTCGGTCAAGGCGGCCTCGGCCAAGGCTCCCGCACCCAAGGATGCGCTGGCGGCGCTGCGCCAGCCCGGCATCGGTGTCATCGCCGAGGTCAAGCGCGCGAGCCCGTCGAAGGGCGAGCTCGCCAGCATCGGCGACCCAGCCGAACTCGCCCGCGCATACGAAGAGGGTGGTGCACGCATCATCAGCGTGCTCACCGAGGAGCGCCGGTTCCGTGGTTCGCTCGCCGACCTCGACGCCGTTCGCGCGGCCGTGGACATCCCGGTCCTGCGCAAGGACTTCATCGTCGGCACCTATCAGATCCACGAGGCCCGCGCCCACGGAGCCGATGTCATCCTGCTGATCGTCGCCGCCCTCGAGCAGAACGTGCTCGCCTCGCTCCTCGACCGCACCGAGAGTTTGGGTATGACCGCACTCGTCGAGGTGCACACCGAGGAAGAGGCCAGCCGCGCTCTCGAAGCCGGGGCCTCGGTCGTCGGCGTCAACGCACGCAATCTCAAGACCCTGCAGGTCGAGCGCGACACGTTCTCGCGTATCGCGCCCGGTCTGCCGACCGAGACCATCCGCATCGCCGAGTCGGGTGTGCGCGGCACCGCCGATCTGCTGGCGTACGCCGGTGCCGGCGCGGATGCGGTACTCGTCGGTGAAGGTCTCGTCACGAGTGGTGACCCGCGTGCCGCGGTCCGTGAGCTCGTCACCGCGGGCACTCACCCCTCGTGCCCGAAACCTGTTCGCTGACAATGCGTCCGGGCCGAAGTCGGTCCGCGTGATCTGTCGGCCCGATCGTCTGTGAGTTGAAGTGACCGCTCATCCTGATTCCGCCCGTACCGATGCCGCCGGGGCCGCGTCGCTGCCCACCGCGAGCGTGGGACTGACGACCCGGACGTCCATCGAACCCGACGAGCACGGGCACTTCGGCGTGTACGGCGGTCGCCATGTCCCCGAGGCGTTGATGGCCGTCATCGACGAGGTCACCACCACGTTCCAGAAGGTCCGTGCCGACGACGATTTCCTCGCCGAACTCGACCGTTTGCAGCGCGATTACGCCGGACGTCCGTCTCCGCTGTACGAGGCGCAGCGGTTGTCCGAGTTCGCGGGCGGGGCGCGCATCTTCCTCAAGCGCGAGGACCTGAACCACACCGGTTCACACAAGATCAACAACGTTCTCGGACAAGCACTCCTGGCCCAGCGGATGGGCAAACACCGCATCATCGCCGAGACCGGTGCGGGCCAGCACGGGGTCGCCACCGCCACCGCGTGCGCGCTCCTCGGCCTCGAGTGCGTGATCTACATGGGCCGGGTCGACACGGACCGGCAGGCGCTCAACGTCGCCCGCATGCGTCTCCTCGGCGCCGAGGTGATCGCCGTCGACAACGGCTCGGCGACCCTGAAGGACGCGATCAACGAGGCCATGCGTGACTGGGTCACCAACGCGCACAACACGTATTACTGCTTCGGCACCGCAGCCGGGCCGCACCCGTTCCCGGTCATGGTGCGCGATCTGCAGCGCATCGTCGGGCTCGAGGCCCGTGTTCAGATCCTGGAGAAGGCCGGACGCCTGCCCGACGCGGTGACCGCTTGTGTCGGTGGCGGTTCCAACGCGATCGGCATCTTCCATCCGTTCATCGACGACCAGAGTGTCCGGCTCGTCGGTTTCGAGGCGGCCGGCGACGGCGTCGAGACCGGCCGTCACGCTGCGACATTCACCGGCGGAACCCCCGGCGCTTTCCAGGGCGCCTACTCGTATCTGTTGCAGGACGAGGACGGACAGACCATCGAATCCCATTCGATCTCGGCGGGTCTGGACTATCCGGGCGTCGGTCCGGAGCACGCTTACCTCAAGGACACCGGACGCGCGGAGTACCGGCCGATCACCGACACCGAGGCGATGGACGCGCTCGCGCTGCTCAGCCGCCGCGAGGGCATCATCCCCGCGGTGGAATCGGCCCATGCGGTCGCCGGCGCACTGAAACTCGGGCAGGAGCTGGGGGAGGGCGCGATCATCGTCGTCAGCCTCTCCGGCCGCGGCGACAAGGACGTGGACACCGCCGCACGCTGGTTCGGATTATTCGACGCCCCGCCGTCGCAGGACGAGGCCACCCTGTCGGAGTCGTCGGACGTCCAGAAACCCGGAGAGCAGGCATGAGCACCCAGTCGATCCCGTCGAAGCTCGGCCCCGTGTTCGACCGATGCCGCGAGGAGGGTCGCAGTGCGCTGATCGGCTATCTCCCGGTCGGTTTCCCGACGGTCGAGGAGTCGCTGACCTCGTTCCGGACCATGGTCGACGCCGGTTGCGACATCATCGAGGTCGGGGTGCCCTACTCCGACCCGGTGATGGACGGCCCGACCATCCAGGATGCCGCCGACCAGGCGCTGACCAACGGCGTGCGCGTCCGCGACGTGTTCACCGCGGTCGAGGCCATCACCTCCGCCGGTGGCAACGCAGTGGTGATGAGCTACTGGAACCCGGTCCTCAAGTACGGCGTCGAGAACTTCGCCCGCGATCTGGCAGCGGCCGGCGGCGCGGGGCTGATCACCCCGAACCTGATCCCCGAAGAGGGTGCGCAGTGGCACGAGGCCGCCGATCGGCACGGTCTCGATCGCATCTATCTGGTCGCGCCGTCGTCGACGACCGAGCGCATCGCCCTCACCGTCGACGCATCTCGCGGTTTCGTCTACGCGGCGTCCACGATGGGCGTGACCGGCGCGCGGGATGCGGTGTCGGACATGGCCCCCGAGCTGTGTGGCCGGGTTCGCGAGTACTCCGACATCCCGATCGGTGTCGGACTCGGCGTGCGCAACCGTGAGCAGGCGGCGCAGATCGCTTCCTACGCCGACGGTGTGATCGTCGGGTCGGCGTTGGTGACCGCGGCGAACGCCGGCCAGGACCGGCTGGCCTCCCTGGTCGCCGAACTGGCCGAGGGCGTCCGCTCGCGTCGCGCGACGGTCTGATCCGAGCTCTCGCTCCTGATCGGCCCCGGCGGGTGCGGTCGACGAGGGGAGCGGTGCGGCCGGTCGGTTAGGGTGGCAGCGTGATCGCGCCGACCTCGACGATGCTGGCCTACCTCCCCAGTCCGCCCCAGGGCGTGTGGGACATCGGCCCCTTTCCGCTCCGCGCGTATGCGCTCTGCATCATCGTCGGCATCATCGTCGCGGTCTGGTGGGGCAACCGCCGGTGGATGGCGCGCGGTGGCCAGGACGGCGAGGTTCTCGACGTCGCGATCTGGGCCGTGCCGTTCGGTCTCGTCGGTGGCCGGCTCTATCACCTCATCACCGACTGGAAGACGTATTTCGGCGCCGACGCCCTCAAGGAACCGATCGACGCCCTGAAGATCTGGGACGGCGGTCTCGGTATCTGGGGTGCGGTCGCGCTCGGTGCGGTCGGTGCGTGGATCGGCGCTCGTCGCCGCGGAATCCGCCTGCCCGCCTTCGGCGACGCCATCGCACCGCCGATCCTGTTGGCGCAGGCCATCGGTCGAGTCGGCAACTACTTCAACCAGGAGCTCTACGGTCGCGAGACCACCCTGCCGTGGGGTCTCGAGATCTACGAACGTCAGAACGCCGCCGGGTACTCCGACCCCGGGCTGATCGACGGCGTCTCCAACGGGGTCGTGGTCGCCGTCGTCCACCCGACCTTCCTCTACGAGCTGCTGTGGAACGTTCTCATCGTCGTCCTGCTCGTGGTCGTCGACCGGTACTTCCGCATCGGACACGGCCGGCTGTTCGCGCTGTACGTCGCGGGCTACTGCCTCGGCCGGTTCTTCGTGGAACTGCTCCGCGACGACCGAGCCGCTGTCGCCAACGACATCGCGGGCATCCGGCCGAACCTGTTCACCGCGGCGCTGGTGTTCCTCGCCGCCGTCATCTACTTCGTGGTCGCGCCCAAGGGACGCGAACAGGGACTGGAGATGTACAACGACGACCGTGCCGCCGAACTCGCGGAGCAGGGCGTGGCCGGGTACGTCGACGACTGGTACGACGAGGACGCCGAACCGGAGACCACGCCGGCCGTCGTTGCCGGCGGGGCCGCAGCGAGTGCGTCGGGGTCGTCGCTGTTCGAGGCCGACGGTCCGGACCGATCCGCCGGAACCCCGGTGGCCGTCGACGAGGTCGTCGCGGGCGACACCGCCGATGACAGCGATGACAGCGATGACACGGTGTCCGCTGAAGCCGCGTCCGATGCGGCAGGGCCGGACGCGACCGAGTCGGAGCCCGAGGAATCCGCACCGGCTGCGGACACCGCGGAGCCGGAGTCCGAGGTGTCGGACGCAGCGGAGCCGGAGTCCGAGGTGTCGGACGCAGCGGAGCCGGAGTCCGAGGTGTCGGACGCAGCGGAGCCGGAGACCGAGGTGTCGGAGGCAGCGGCCTCGCCGGATACCGCGGCGGACGAATCGGATACCGATGGATCCGGCGCTGCCGAGACCACCGCCCCCGACGACGACGCCACCGACAACGCCGACGCACCCGACAACACCGCCACCGACAACGCCGACGCACCCGACAACCCCGCCACCGACGACGACGCCACCGACGCCGCTTCCGACTCCGCCGTGGCAGACGACCCGGCCGGCGATGACGAGCCGACCGGCGATGACCCGGCCGGCGATGACCCGGTCGGCGATGACGAGCCGGCCGCGGAGCCCGGCACCGTCGACGAGGCCGGCGCCGACTCGGCGACGAACGCGCCGGACGAGACGGATTCCGTCGACCCGGTGGACACCCCGAACGACGCGGATCCCGGCACCTCCGGCGGGGCCAGGTCCTGAACCCTCGACCCTGCCACGGTCCGATCCGGGGACCTCGTGGCCGTGGTCGCCTTCGTCACAGGTCTCGGCCGACGACTCCTCCCGGGGTGTTCGGCTAGGATCGGAATCTCACGGTGCGCGATCCCTCCGCCCGGTACCGACCGTCCCAGAGCACGCGATCAGCTCAACGGTTCTGACTCAGCCCGGTACCGATCTCGGCACGGTCACTCGTCCACCGCGCAATGCTCCACGGGCCAGTGCTGTCCCAATGGACACTCAGCAGCGAACCGGTCGCCGGTTCGAGTGGAGGTAGTGATGCTGTTTTCTGCGCTCCCGGTCAAGCAGGGTCTGTACGACCCGGAGACCGAGATCGACTCCTGCGGCGTGGCCATGGTCACCGACATCCACGGCCGCCGTTCGCATTCGATCGTGGCCGATGGTCTGCTCGCCCTGGAGAACCTCGAGCACCGCGGTGCGGCCGGCGCGGAGACCAACAGCGGCGACGGCGCGGGGATCCTGATCCAGCTGCCCGACGAGTTGCTGCGTGACACCGTCGACTTCGACCTTCCGGACGCCGCCGCGGACGGCTCGAACAGCTACGCCGCGGGCACGTGTTTCCTGCCGATGGACCCCGACCTCCGCCGGGCCGCGATCGATCGGGTCGAGACCCTCGCCGCCGACGAGGGCATCACCGTCCTGGGCTGGCGTGATCTCCCCGTGGACCACGAACACGCCGACGTCGGCGGGACCGCCGTCGCATGCATGCCGTACATGATGCAGCTGTTCGTCACCGTCGACCCGGCCCCCGGTGCCGAACGGATCGCCGGGCTGGCCCTCGATCGATACATCTACCCGTTCCGCAAGCAGGCCGAACGGGTGACCGCGGACATCGAGGAGGCGGGTACCGGCCTGTACTTCCCGTCGCTGTCGAGTCGCACGATGGTCTACAAGGGCATGCTCACCACGATGCAGCTGCCGCTGTATTACGAGGATCTGCGAGATGACCGCTGCCTCAGCGCGATCGCCATCGTCCACTCGCGTTTCTCCACCAACACCTTCCCGTCGTGGCCGCTCGCGCATCCCTTCCGGTTCGTGGCGCACAACGGCGAGATCAACACCGTGCGCGGCAACCGGAATCGGATGCGGGCCCGCGAGGCCCTCCTCGAGACCGACCTGATCCCGGGAGATCTCAAGCGCGCGTTCCCGATCTGCACCCCCGAGGCCTCCGACTCGGCATCGTTGGACGAGGTCCTGGAACTGCTGCACCTCGGTGGCCGCGACGTCCACCACGCGGTGATGATGATGGTTCCCGAAGCGTGGGAGAACGTGCCGGACATGGACCCCCGTCGTCGGGCGTTCCTGCAGTTCAACGCATCGCTGATGGAGGCGTGGGACGGACCGGCGTGCGTCACCTTCACCGACGGCACGGTCGTCGGCGCGGTGCTCGACCGCAACGGCCTGCGCCCCGGCCGGTGGTGGCAGACACGCGACGGCCGCGTCATCCTCGCGTCCGAATCCGGTGTCCTGGACGTCCCGGTGGACGAGGTGATCAGCAAGGGCCGCCTCGAACCCGGTCGCATGTTCCTCGTCGACACCGCACAGGGTCGGATCATCCCCGATGAGGAGCTCAAGAGTGAGCTGATGAACGCCGAGGCCTACGACGAGTGGTTGCACGCCGGGCTCCTCGACATCGCGACGCTGCCCGATCGGCCCGTCTTCCAGCCCAACCACGACACCGTCGTCCGCCGTCAGATCTCCTTCGGCTACACCGAGGAAGACCTGCGCGTGCTCCTGACCCCGATGGCGGCGTCGGGTTACGAACCGCTCGGGTCGATGGGCACCGACACCCCGGTCGCGGTCCTGTCGCAGCGGTCCCGGCTGCTCTACGACTACTTCGTCGAGCTGTTCGCCCAGGTCACCAATCCGCCGCTGGATGCGATCCGCGAGGAGATCGTCACGTCGATGAGTCGCGTGATGGGTCCGGAGCAGAACCTGCTCCGGCCGACCGCGGCGTCGTGCCGCCAGATCATGGTGCACTGGCCGGTGCTGGACAACGCCGAACTGGCCAAGCTCGTGCACATCGACGACGACGGCGACAATCCCGGTCTGTCGGCGAAGGTGCTCCGTGCACTGTACGAGGTGTCCGAAGGAGGCGCGGGTCTCGCGGCGGCCCTCGAGGATCTGCGCCGGCGGGCCAGTCAGGCGATCGCCGAGGGACACACGACCCTGGTGATCTCGGATCGGCTGACCGACTCCGAGCACGCCCCCATCCCGTCGCTGCTGGCCACCTCGGCCGTGCACCACCACCTGGTGCGTACCAAGGAGCGCACCAGGGTCGCGCTGGTGGTGGAGTCGGGCGACGCCCGCGAGGTCCACCACATCGCCACCCTCATCGGGTTCGGTGCGGCCGCGGTCAACCCCTACCTCGCGCTGGAGACGATCGAGGACCTGATCGCCGAGGGCGAGCTGACCGGCGTGACACGCGCCAAGGCGATCGGCAACTATCTCGAGGCGCTCGGCAAGGGAGTGCTGAAGGTGATGAGCAAGATGGGCATCTCGACCATCAGCTCCTACACCGCCGCACAGGCTTTCGAGGCCGTGGGATTGTCGTCGGAGGTGGTGCGGGAGTACTTCACCCGGACGGTCTCGCGCATCGAGGGCGTCGGACTCGACGAACTGGCCGAGGAGGTGCGTATCCGCCACCACCGGGCCTTCCCGGAGAATCCCACCGAGCAGGTCTACCGTCGGCTGGAGGTCGGCGGCGAATACCAGTACCGCCGTGAGGGCGAGCTCCACCTCTTCTCGCCCGAGACCATCTTCCTGCTGCAGCACGCCACCAAGACCGGCCGGGCCGAGATCTTCCGGAAGTACTCCGACGAGGTCGATCGGCTTTCGCGCGAGGGTGGCACCCTCCGCGGACTGTTCGAGTTCGATCTCGATGCGTGCGAACCGATCCCGCTCGACGAGGTGGAGCCGGTCGAGGAGATCATGAAGCGCTTCAACACCGGCGCGATGAGCTACGGGTCGATTTCCGCGGAGGCGCACGAGACCATCGCGATGGCGATGAACAGGATCGGCGGCCGCTCGAACTCGGGGGAGGGCGGCGAGGACGTGGATCGTCTCTACGATCCCGAACGACGCAGTGCGGTCAAACAGGTCGCATCCGGCCGGTTCGGCGTGACGAGTGACTATCTGATCAACGCCACCGACATCCAGATCAAGATGGCGCAGGGAGCCAAACCCGGTGAAGGCGGACAACTCCCGGCCTACAAGGTGTATCCGTGGATCGCCAAGACCCGGCACTCGACGCCGGGTGTGGCGTTGATCTCGCCACCGCCGCACCACGACATCTACTCGATCGAGGATCTCGCACAACTGATCCACGACCTGAAGAACGCGAACTCGCAGGCGCGCATCCACGTGAAGCTCGTCAGCGCGGTCGGTGTGGGGACGGTCGCGACCGGGGTGTCGAAGGCGCACGCCGATGTGGTCCTGATCTCCGGGCACGACGGCGGGACCGGCGCATCGCCCCTCACCTCCCTGAAGCACGCCGGTACGCCGTGGGAGATCGGCCTCGCCGACGCCCAGCAGACGTTGATGCTCAACGGCCTGCGCGACCGCATCACGGTGCAGTGCGACGGTGCGCTGCGCACCGGCCGCGACGTCATCACCGCGGCCCTGCTCGGAGCCGAGGAGTACGGCTTCTCCACCGCGCCCCTGATCGTCGCGGGGTGCATCATGATGCGTGTGTGCCACCTGGACACGTGCCCCGTCGGCGTCGCGACACAGAATCCGCAGCTCCGGTCGCGGTTCACCGGACAGGTGGACCACCTGGTGAACTTTTTCCGGTTCATCGCCGAAGACGTCCGGGAGTACCTGGCGCGGTTGGGCTATCGCACTCTCGACGATGCGATCGGGCAGTCACAGCGACTGCATACCGACACCGCGGTGGCGCATTGGAAGTCCGCGGGCCTCGACTTGAGCCCGATCTTCCGCAAGGTGGCGGACAAGGGTCCGAGCCGTCGGGTGCGGGGCCAGGAACACGGCCTCGACCGTGCGCTCGACCAGACCCTGATCCAGCTCGCCGAGGGCGCACTCGAGGACGCGCACCCGGTGACCCTGGAACTACCGGTGCGCAACGTGAACCGGACGGTCGGCACGCTTCTCGGTTCGGAGGTCACGCGTCGGTACGGGGCCGACGGCCTCGCCGATGACACGATCACGGTTCGGCTCCAGGGCTCGGCCGGACAGTCGCTGGGTGCATTCCTGCCGCCCGGCGTCACGATCCGGTTGACCGGTGACACCAACGACTACGTCGGGAAGGGGCTGTGCGGCGGCAAGATCATCGTCGCCCCGAACCCCGATGCGCTGTTCGTCGCCGAAGACCAGGTCATCGCCGGCAACACGATCCTCTACGGTGCGACATCGGGTGAGGTGTACCTCAGAGGCCGTGTGGGTGAACGGTTCTCGGTACGCAACTCCGGTGCGACGGCCGTCGTCGAAGGGGTGGGCGATCACGCCTGCGAGTACATGACCGGCGGCCGGGTGGTGGTCCTCGGGCCGACCGGACGGAACCTCGCGGCGGGCATGTCCGGTGGTATCGCGTTCGTGCACGATCTCGATCAGGCGAAGGTGAACATGGCCATGGTCGAACTCCTGCGTCCCGACCCGGAGGACCTGGCCTGGCTCAAGCGCACCGTCGCGACGCACACCGAACTGACCGGTTCCGCGATCGGCGCGTCGATCCTGGCCGACTGGCCCCGACGCTGCCTCGCGTTCACCAAGGTGATGCCCACCGATTACAAGCGTGTCCTCGACGCGGCCCGGATGGCCGAAGCCGAAGGACGCGACGTCGATTCAGCGATCATGGAGGCGGCACGTGGCTGATCCGCGCGGATTCCTGGAAGTCCCGAAGAAAGAAGCGAAGTACCGGCCCGTCGCCGAACGGGTCCACGACTGGGACGACGTCTACGAGCACGCCGACAACCCGATCAAGGTTCTCGAGGAGGTCAGCGGGCAGGCCCGCCGCTGTATGGACTGCGGTATCCCGTTCTGCCACTCCGGAACCGCCGGGTGCCCGCTCGGCAACCTCATCCCGGAGTGGAATGACCTGGTCCGTCGCGGCCGGTGGGATGCGGCGAGCAGCAGGCTCCACGCGACCAACAACTTCCCGGAGTTCACCGGGATGGTGTGCCCCGCGCCGTGCGAGGCCGCATGCGTGCTGTCGATCTCCGAACCGGCCACCGGCGGCAGCGTGACCATCAAGCGCATCGAGAAGACGATCGCCTACGAATCGTGGGCCGAGGGCATCATCGGGCCCGAGCGTCCCGAGTCCACCACCGGCAAGTCGGTGGGGGTCGTCGGGTCCGGCCCGGCGGGACTCGCTGCGGCACAACAGCTCACCCGGGCCGGCCACGATGTCACCGTCTACGAGCGCGACGACCGTCTCGGTGGGTTGCTGCGGTACGGCATCCCGGAGTACAAGCTGCAGAAGTCCGACATCGACCGGCGCATCGCCCAGATGCGCGCGGAGGGAACGACGTTCGTGACCAACTGCGACGTGGGGACGGACCTGTCGGTCGCCGACCTGCGCGCGACCCACGACGCGGTGGTCCTGGCCATCGGTGCGATGGAGGCGCGCGACAACCCGGTGCCGGGTCGGGAACTGAACGGCATCCACCTCGCCATGGAGCATCTCGTGCCCGCCAACAAGGAGTGCGAGGGCGACGGCCCGGCGGCCATCACCGCGGCGGGCAAGCACGTCGTGATCATCGGCGGCGGCGACACCGGAGCCGACTGTCTGGGTACGGCGCACCGCCAGGGTGCGGCCTCGGTCGTGCAACTCGATTACAACCCAGAACTGCCCGGGGAGCGCGACGACGAACGGTCGCCGTGGCCGACCTGGCCGCTCATCATGCGGACCTCCAGCGCGCACGACGAGGGCGGAGATCGGTTGCACCAGGTCGCGGTGCAACGGTTCGAGGGTGACGACGCAGGCAACGTCACGACCATGGTGCTCGCCGAGGTGGAGGTGATCCGGGACGCCGACGGTCGCCGGGAGATCACGCCGGTGAGTGAGGAATTCGAGATCCCTTGTGAGCTGGCGTTGTTCGCGATCGGCTTCGCCGGCGTGCGCGGCGGCCCGCTGCTGACCGGACTGGAGATCGAACCGAACCGGCGCGGCGTCATCTCGTGCGGGAGTGACTGGCAGACCGACGCACCGGGCGTCTTCGTCTGCGGTGACGCCCACCGCGGCGCCTCGCTGGTGGTGTGGGCGATCGCGGAGGGCCGGTCGACCGCGCGTGCGGTGGACGAGTTCCTCGTCGGCGAATCGGATCTGCCCTCACCGGTCCGGCCGGCATCCCTGCCGCTGTCCGTCCGCTGATCGCCCTGGCGCCCCGCGGTCTCCGCCGAACACGCGCGGCCGCAACAAGTTAAGTAAATTTCATACTCGGCGGTAGCGGCCCGCCACCAGCGGTAACAGTTGGTGGCGGGCCGATGACGAGTCGACGGCGACATGGAGATGCACCCTCGAGGAGGACTAAGGTGTTCTTGTGACACGCCGAACCAAGATCGTTTGCACCCTGGGCCCGGCCACCGCGAGCGACGAGCGTCTGAAAGAGCTCGTCGAAAGCGGCATGGACGTGGCCCGGATGAATTTCAGCCACGGTACGCATGAGGACCATGCGGCCGTCTATGCGCGCGTCCGCAAGGCGTCGGACACGACCGAGAAGGCCGTCGGCGTCCTGGCCGATCTCCAGGGACCCAAGATCCGGCTCGGCCGTTTCGACGGCTGCGACGGCTCGACCGTCTGGGAGACCGGCGAACAGGTGCGCATCACCGTCGAGGACGTGGTGGGCGACCATGATCGGGTCTCGACCACCTACAAGCAGCTCGCCGAGGACGCGAGCCCCGGAGATCGGCTGCTCGTCGACGACGGCAAGGTCGGTCTCGCGGTGTCCGCGGTCGAGGGCAACGATGTCGTGTGCACCGTGACCGAGGGTGGACCGGTCAGCAACAACAAGGGACTCTCGCTTCCCGGGATGAGTGTCTCGGTGCCCGCGATGTCGGAGAAGGACATCGCCGATCTCGAATTCGCGCTGGGGCTCGGCGTGGACATGGTCGCGCTGTCCTTCGTGCGCAGTCCGTCCGACATCGAACTGGTCCACGAGGTGATGGATCGCGTGGGCCGCCGGGTCCCGGTCATCGCGAAACTCGAGAAGCCCGAGGCCATCGAGAACCTCGAGGCGATCGTCCTCGCCTTCGACGCGATCATGGTCGCCCGTGGCGACCTGGGCGTCGAGCTGCCGCTCGAGCAGGTACCACTGGTGCAGAAGCGGGCCATCCAGATGGCTCGCGAGAACGCCAAGCCGGTCATCGTCGCAACGCAGATGCTCGACTCGATGATCGAGAACTCGCGTCCGACCCGCGCCGAGGCATCCGACGTGGCCAACGCGGTCCTCGACGGCGCCGACGCGGTCATGCTGTCGGGGGAGACGTCGGTGGGCAAGTACCCGCTGGAAACGGTCCGCACCATGGACCGCATCTGCCGCGCGGTCGAGTCCGGCCCCCGCGACGTTCCGCCGCTGTCCCATGTGCCGCGCACCAAGCGCGGCGTCATCTCCTACGCGGCGCGCGACATCGGCGAGCGCCTCGAGGTCAAGGCGCTGGTGGCGTTCACCCAGTCCGGTGACACAGTGCGTCGGCTGGCACGTCTGCACTCGCGTCTGCCGTTGCTGGCATTCACCCCCACGCAGGCGGTACGCAGTCAGCTCGCGCTGAGCTGGGGCACCGAGACGTTCATCGTCGACCACGTCGACACGACCGATCACATGATCGACCAGGTCGACCATCAGTTGCTCCGGATCGGCCGCCTCAGCGAGGGCGATGTCGTGGTGATCGTCGCCGGCGCACCGCCCGGGACGGTCGGTTCGACCAACCTCATCCACGTGCACCGGATCGGCGAGCAGGACCACTGAGGTCGTCCGCTCCGGCTCGGGGCGGTGCACGACGCCGTCGCGGCCGAGTTCGAGACACACCATTAGGGTGTGAGGCATGACCGTGGAACAGGCTGGCGATCTCGGCAAACTGCTCGCGTTGCTCGACGTCGAACGTCAGGGCGACGACCTGTTCATCGGGCACCATCCCGAACAGGTCACCGCCAGGACGTTCGGCGGGCAGTTGCTCGGACAGGGGGTTGTCGCGGCGGCGCGCAGCCTGAGCCGCGGCAACCCGCCCATCCACGCCCTGCACGCGCACTTCATCCGCGGCGGTGACGTCACCAAACCGATGGAGTATCACGTCGATCGGTTCCGCGACGGGAGGTCGTTCGCCAATCGCCAGGTGACGGCGAAGCAGGACGGCGAAGAGATCTTCACGATGCTGGTCGCGTTCCAGGACAACACGTCCGGGCTCGAACACGCGGTGGAGATCCCGAACGTGCCGTATCCGGAGGAATTGCCCACTCTCGGTGAGCATTTCAAGGGTTACGAAGACCGCATCGCCACCTTTGTGAATGCGTTGCACCCCATCGACATCCGCTTCGCCAACGATCCGAGCTGGAAGGCGAAGGACGCGGGGGAGAAGCTGACCGACAACCGGGTGTGGATGAAGGCCGACGGCACGATGCCCGACGACCCCGTGATGCACGTCGCCGCAATGTGTTACGCCTCGGACACCACGGTGCTCGACTCGATCATCACCACTCACGGCCTCTCCTGGGGCATGGATCGGTTGTTCGCCGCGACCGTCAATCACTCGATGTGGTTCCACCGCGAGTTCCGGTTCGACGACTGGCTGCTCTACGCGACCCGGTCGCCGGTCGCCACCGGGTCACGCGGAATGGGCTCGGGTCGATTCTGGATGCGCGACGGCACTCTCGCGACATCGGTCGTGCAGGAGGCGCTCATCAAGTACTTCCCGCCCAAGAAGTGACCCTGCAGGTCTGAGGGGGAGCTGATGGACCAGGGGAGAACCACCGCCGAACCGCCACACCGAGCCGCCCACGAGATGTGGCTCGACCCCGGTCCGGCGCTGCCGCGGCGGACGTGGCAGCGGCGCACGCGGGTTCCGGTCATCGTCACGACCTCGATCGCGATGATCGTCTTCGCGGTCATCGTGGGAGTCGCAGTCATCGCCGGCCTCCTGACGACGCCGGTGTTCACGGCCAAGGGCGGGGTGGTCGCGGACTGTTCGACCGAGGTCGCCGCGGTGCCGGGTGGGGGCACGCTGGCCCGCGGCGCGCCGGTCCTCCTCTACGACGCCGCCGGCGGCCAGGTGGCCACGACCACGCTGTCGGTGTTCCTCCGGGCCGACGACGGTTGCCGGCTCACCTTCGAGGTGAGCGGTGTCGAGTACACCGACGCCGGTTATGTGGTGACCGTCGGGGACGCCGACGATCGTTTCTCGGAATCGATCTCGACCGCCGCCCTCCAGCAGGGCGCGGTCCTCCGGCCACTCGGCTGAGACACCGGATCGCGGACGAAACCCGACAATCCGCGCGTCCGCCGACACCGCTCCGCGAGACGCCCGTGCGGTTGTCCGGACACCGGGTGAACGGCGGGTTAAACTGCGCCGGATCATCATCGGAGTTCCCGAACCCGTTGCGGCGGCCGGAACCTCGATGACACCGATCGGCGATGGTGAACCGGGATGCCCGTCGTGGCGTCCGTAGCGAGGAGAGTGCGTGGAGTACAGCATCGACTGGGGCAACGAGGTGTGGGCCAGTCTGAAATGGTTGGCCATCGCGTTCGCGATCTCCGCCGTGGCGGTCCTCGTGATCGGATATCTGCTCTCCCGGTTCAGCCGGTGGGGTGCGCCCCTGTGGCGGGTGATCGGCGGGTTCTTCACCGGCCGGGCGACCCGGTTGAAGGCGTGGGGGCTCGTCGTCGCGCTCACGCTCTTGTCGCTGCTGGGGGTGCGCCTCAGCGTGCTGTTCAGCTACTGGAGCAACGATCTGTACACGTCCCTGCAGACCGCGGCGGAGGGGATCGCCGCGGGCGGGCCGCAGGGTGCCGAGATGCTCCGGATCGGCGAGGATGCGTTCTGGCATTCGATGGCGATCTTCGGCATCCTCGCCGCGGTCCACGTCGTCCGCACGATGGTCGAGATCTACGTGGGCGCGGCGTTCGACATCCGCCTGCGCTACTGGCTGACCGAGGGCGCCACCGCCGACTGGATGGCCGGCCGCGCCTTCTACCGCAACCGTTTCGTGGACCTCAGCGCAGGGTTGTTGCGGCGCAGACGTTTCGGACGCGGCAAAGCCGAACCGCGGCGCCGGGCCGCCGACATCCACCCCGGCGTCGACAACCCCGATCAACGTATCGAGGCGGACATCACGAATCTGGCATCCGTCGGCTCGTCGCTGTTCTGGGGCGGTGGTGGTGTGTCGACCAACGGTGTGCTGCCCGCGTGCGCCTCGATCGTGTCGTTCTCGATCGTCCTGTGGGACCTGTCCGGTCCGGTCACCCTGCTCGGTGTCGAGATCCCGCGGATGATGATGTGGCTGGTGCTGGTCTACGTCCTCGTCGCCAGCGTTGTCGCGTTCGCCATCGGACGTCCGCTGATCCGCCTGAACTTCTGGCGCGAGCGCCTCACCGCGAACTTCCGCTACGCCCTGGTCCGCATCCGTGACGGTGCCGAGAACGTCGCCTTCTACAGCGGCGAGCGCGTCGAACACAACAATCTGATGACCAGATTCCGTGCGGTCGTCAAGAACTTCTGGCAGATCATCCATGTGCAGTTGGCCTTCGTCGGCTGGAACTTCAGCGCGTCGCAACTGGCAGCGGTGTTCCCCTATCTGGTCCAGGCGCCTCGCTTCTTCGACGGTCAGATCAAACTCGGCGACATGACGCAGACCGCATCCGCTTTCGGAGAGATGCACGATGCCCTATCGTTCTTCCGGAACGCCTACGACGACTTCACGGCGCTGCGTGCATCGATCATCCGTCTCGACGGTCTCGCCGACGCCGATTCGCGCTCGCGTGACCTGCCCGAGGTGACGACCGTGGATCGGGAACGCGCCGTTGCGCTGTCGGACATCGACATCAAGACCCCGAGCGGCGACGAACTCATCAGCGCGCTCAGCCTCTCGCTGGCCCCCGGCGCAGCCCTCGTCGTCAAGGGACGGTCGGGGTCGGGCAAGACCACGTTGCTTCGCGGCCTGGCCGGATTGTGGCCGTTCATCGATGGCGAGTTCGCCCGCCCGCCAGGCGAACACACTCTGTTCCTGTCGCAGATGCCCTACATCCCGCTGGGGGACCTGCGGACCGCGGTCGCCTACCCGGCGCTACCCGACGACGTCGGGGACGAGGCCATCAAGGCGGCGCTGGAGAAGGTGTTCCTCCCGCACCTCGTCGGCCGGCTCCACGACGAGGAGGACTGGGTCAAGGTGCTCTCGCCGGGCGAGCAGCAGCGCGTCGCGTTCGCTCGTATCCTGCTCACCCGTCCGCAGGCCGTGTTCATGGACGAGGCGACCTCGGCGGTCGACGAGGGTCTGGAGTTCTCGCTGTACTCGCTGATCCGCACGGAGTTGCCGGAGACGATCCTGGTCTCGGTCAGTCACCGGAGCACGACCGATCAGCATCACACCGACCTGCTCGAACTGACCGGCGGCGGAGGCTGGAACCTGGAGTCGCTGACAGACGGTCCTTCGCTCGACAAACAGTCCTGATCTGGATTTTTTGCCAACCGGTTACCGTTCGGCGGAACCGGTCGTGACACCCGTCCTCACTCGCTACTGTGACGTACGACACATCACTCCGGCAAGTCGAGGACTGTCATGACCGCTGCAGAGACCATCACGTTTCTCCACCAGACCGGCGTCGCCGTCGCGACGCTTCCCGCCGCGTTCCAGCAGACGATCACCGTGCGCCCCGACGCCATCGCGCTCCGCACCGTCGGCGGGTTGCAGGAGATCACCTGGGACGAGTACGCGCGCCGGGTGGAGGCCATCGCCGGGGGTCTCGCGGCGTTGGGCGTCAAGCGCGGCGACACCGTCGGGATCATGCTGACCAACCGTCCGGAGTTCCATCTGGTGGACGCCGCCGCGCTCCACCTCGGCGCGATTCCGTTCTCGATCTACAACACGAGTTCGCCGGAACAGATCGAGTATCTCTTCGGGAACGCGGAGAACTCCGTCGTCGTCACCGAGCAGGTGTTCCTCCCGGTGCTCACCGCAGCGAACACCGCGGTGTCCACGACGGTCGTCGTCGACGGAGTGGCCACGGGTGCCGTCTCACTCGCCGACGTCGAACAGACGCCGGCACCGGAGGGTTTCGACTTCACCGCGTCGTGGCAGGCGGTGCAGCCCGACGACCTGGCCACCCTGATCTACACCTCGGGAACCACAGGTCCGCCCAAGGGTGTCGAGATCACCCATCGCAACATCGTCGCCGAGATGGCTGCGCTCGCCGAGATCGTGCAGGCGGGTTTCGACGACCGTGCCATCTCGTACCTGCCCGCGGCGCACATCGCCGACCGGGTGTCGTCGCACGCGGCCAACATGATGCGCGGTATCCAGATCACCACTGTGCCCGATCCCCGCGAGATCGCCGCCGCACTTCCCGACGTGCACCCGACCTTCTTCTTCGGCGTGCCGAGGGTGTGGCAGAAGATCCGCGCGGGCATCGAGGCCAAGCTGGCCGAGGAGTCCAGTCCGGTGAAGAAGGCGCTCGCGGGCTGGGCGTTCGGGGTCGGGGCGTCGACGGCGCAGGCTCGGGTCGAGGGCAAGAGATCGGGTGGCCTCGCGCACGGCCTCGCGGACCGTCTGGTGTTGCACAAGGTCCGCACCGCACTGGGGCTGGATCAGGTCTCCTTCGCCGGCTCGGGTGCCGCCGCGATTCCGCCCGAGGTCCTGACATTCTTCCTGGGACTCGGTATCCCGGTGCTCGAGGTCTGGGGGATGTCGGAGACAACCGGCGTCTCGACGATGACGACCAGCGACAATCTCCGGATAGGTACCGTCGGCACTCCGGTACGCGGCATGGAGGTGAAACTCGCCGACGACGGTGAACTCCTCGTCCGGGGGCCGGTGGTGATGCGCGGTTATCGCAAACAGCCCGACAAGACCGCCGAGACCATCGATGCCGACGGATGGCTGTCGACGGGTGACATCGCGACGATCGACGACGACGGGAATGTCACCATCGTGGACCGCAAGAAAGAACTCATGATCAATGAGTCGGGAAAGAACATGTCGCCCACGAACATCGAGAACGCGATGAAGGCGGCGTCGTCGCTCATCGGTCAGGTGGCCGCGATCGGCGACGCCCGGCCCTATGTGTCGGCGCTCGTGGTGCTCGATCCGGATGCCGCCGCCGCGCGTGCCAAGAAGCTCGATCTCTCCGGCGCCGATCTGACCGAGTTGTCCTCACATCCGGAGGTGGTGGACGAGGTTGCGGTGGCAATTCGTGCCGGAAATCAGTCACTGTCCCGCGTGGAGCAGGTCAAGCGATTTACCATCGTGCCGACCGCCTGGGACCCCGGCGGCGACGAGCTCACCCCGACGATGAAGTTGCGCCGCAAGCCGATTGCGACAAAGTACGCGAATGAGATCGGTGAGCTGTATCAGGCGCAACCCGGACGGTCGGTGGTCGACCTGCGGTCGTGATCGGGGCCTCGATGAGGTCACATCGCCGGCATGAGACAGGGAGAAGGAATTGGACGACCAAGCAGGTGTCGACCAGACGGCCGATCGCGAACTCGGACCCATCGACTACATCGTGGTCGAGTGGACGGGCAAGCAGCCGACTGGTGAGGCACTTCCACATCTGATCGATCTGATCGACCGCGGGATCGTGCGGCTGATCGACATCGTCTTCATCACCAAGGACGCCGACGGAACGGTTGCCCGGCTCGAGATCAACTCCCTCGGCGCGGATTTCGCGATCTTCGACGGCGCGGCGACCTCCTTGCTCGACGATTCCGACCTCGCGGAGGCGGCCACGGTGATCGATCCGGGGTCGAGCGCGGCGGTCCTCGTGTGGGAGAACGCATGGGCTGCTCCGTTCGCCACGGCCGTCCGAAAAGGGGGTGGACAGCTCGTCGCTTCGGGACGGATACCGGTGAACGCCTTGCTCGCCCAACTCGATGCCGCCGACGCGGCGACCCCGGCCGCGCCGACCGCGTAACCGCCACCTCGACAACCGACCTGAATCTCGAGAGGACAGAACATGCCAGGACTTCTTCGCGGTGTCGCCCGCACCGCGGTCATTTCCGGCACCGCGACAGCGGTGAGCAACCGGGTGTCCCGTCGCCAGGCCAGCCGGTGGGCACAACAAGGTGCCGCACAGGACCCGCAGCAGCAGTATGCCCAGCCCCAGTACTCCCAGCCGCCGCAACAACCGCCCCAGCAAGCGCCCACGCCGAGCCCGACGGACACGATCTCGGCGCTCAAGGAGCTCGCCGCGCTCTACCAGCAGGGCATCCTCACCGAGGCCGAGTTCGCCGCGCAGAAGGCGAAGATCCTGGGGACCTGAAGTTCGCCGCTGCCCAGTGGGAAGCAGGTTCGCGGCCACCCCAGGGGCACTCACGACTCGTGCGTGAGTGCCTCCGCGTCGTCGATCTGCTCGAGGGCGTCCGTGCGCGACATGTCTTTCAGTGCGACCCCGGATCGTCCGAGTCGGCGGGCGCCGTCGATGAGTGCAGCAGTCGTCCGCGCCGCGACGTCGTACTGCAGGCCGTCGGGTGGGTGGATGTTGGAGATGCAGTTGCGATCCGAGTCGGCCCGCCCCGGCCGGGGGAGATGGGTGAGGTAGATCCCCAGGCTGTCGGCGACCGACAGGCCGGGACGTTCGCCGATGATCACGATGAGGGTGGTGACGCCGAGGGCCTCGCCGATGTGGTCGCCGAGGGCGACGCGTGCCTCGGTCGCGATGACCGGCGGCGCGATGGAGTAGCGGCCGTCGAACTGTCGCAGCAGGGCCGCGACGAGGCCGTGGCCGTGGTCGGCGAGAGCCCGCGGCGACAGTCCGTCGGCCAGCACGATCCCGATCTCGGTGTCGGCGCGCGGCACCTGCGAGAGGTCGTCGGGTAACCGGCCCAGATCCGGCCGGCGCAGGTACTCGCTGCGTGTCGCCGCCCGACTGGTGACCACGATCGGGGCATCGAGATCGAGTTCGCCGATGCCACGGGCGAACTCGTCGACGTCGAGCGGTTCGTGCACGGCGTCGCGCGCAAGTGCATGGGCGGCCTGGAATTCGAGGACCCGCCGCGACGGAAGCGAATTGCCCGCGCGGCCGAGTCCGATACGAGCTTGGGTCGTCCGGCGCAGCTCGGCCCACGGGTCGGGGTGCTGCGCCTTGTCGGCGGATGCGGGCCGGTCCGCGGTCATCGCCCGGCCGTCAGCGGTAGCAGGGGAGACTCGCCGGGTTCCACCGGTAGAACCCGACCGTCGCCATCGGTCATGCCGAGTCGGGCCAGCCACGACTCGAACTCGGGAGCGGGCCGAAGGTGTAGTGCCTCACGCACATAGAGCGCGTCGTGGAACGACAGGCTCTGATAGCCGAGCATCACATCATCCGCCCCGGGCACGGCGATGACGAACGCGGCCCCGGCGACGCCGAGCAACGTGAGGAGCGTGTCCATGTCGTCCTGGTCGGCTTCGGCATGGTTGGTGTAGCAGACGTCGACGCCCATCGGGAGCCCGAGCAGCTTGCCGCAGAAGTGATCTTCGAGTCCGGCACGGATGATCTGTTTGCCGTCGTAGAGGTATTCGGGACCGATGAACCCGACGACGGTGTTGATCAGCAGTGGTTTCAGCACGCGAGCCACCGCATACGCGCGGCTCTCCAGGGTCTGCTGGTCGACCGGTTTGCCGCCGACGCCGAGGTGCGCGCCGGCCGAGAGTGCCGATCCCTGACCGGTTTCCAGGTACATCACGTTGTCGCCCACGGTTCCGCGACGCAGTGATCGTGCCGCCTCGTCGGCGTCGCGCAGGATGTCCAGCGTCACCCCGAATCCCTTGTTGGCGCCCTCGGTACCCGCGATCGACTGGAACACGAGGTCGACGGGTACACCCTGCTCGATGAGGTCGACGGTGGTCGTGACATGGGAGAGCACACACGATTGCATCGGGATCTCGAAACGCTGCCGGATGTCGTCGAGCATGTGGAGCAGGTCCGCGGTCGCTCGCGGTGAGTCCGACGCGGGGTTGATCCCGATGACCGCGTCGCCACATCCCATCAAGAGCCCGTCGAGGGTGGCCGCGGCGATACCCCGGGGATCGTCGGTGGGGTGGTTGGGTTGCAGGCGCGTGGCGATCCGGCCGGGCAGCCCGATGGTGGTGCGGAAGGCCGACGTCACCCTCGCCGCGGCGGCCACCAGGATCAGGTCCTGGTTCCGCATGATCTTCGACGCTGCTGCGACCATCTCCGGCGTCAGTCCGGGGGCGATCCGGGAGAGCCGGTCGGCGGCGTCGGCGCGTGGGGCGATCTCCAACAGCCAGTCCCGGAACCCGCCGACAGTCAGGTGGGCGATCTCGGCGAACGCGGCCCGGTCATGGGTGTCCACGATGAGTCGGGTCACCTCGTCGGATTCATACGGCACCAGGGGTTCGTCGAGGAACCGGCTCAGCGGTACGTCAGCGAGTTGCCATGCGGCAGCTGCTCGTTCGGCATCGGACTCCGCGGCGCAACCGGCGAGCTCGTCTCCCGACCGGCGCGGCGTCGCCTTCGCCATCAGCTCGACGAGGCCGTCGAACTCATGGGTGGTGCCGGCGATGGTCTGGTGGTACCTCATCGAATACTCCGGCCCCCAGGGACGTGGTCGCGCATCATGGTCCCCGAAGTCTAGGTTCGGTGTCGAAGAGGCGCACGCCGAACGCGGACGGGGCCGTCGGCGCGCCTCGACCGCCGCAGCGGGTCGGGGACGGCGATGACGGACCGGTGGGCCTCCGGGCCCGGCGCGTTCCTCACGCGGTGAGATCCGCCGTGTGGAACGCGCCGTGGCGATCACGGTGTCGCGTCGCCGGAGCCTTCGATCTTGAAGCCGACCTTCAGCGTCACCTGGAAGTGGGCGATCTGACCGTCTTCGATGTGGCCGCGGGTCTCGGTGACCTCGAACCAATCGAGATGGTTGACGGTCGACGAGGCGCGGGTGATCGCATTCCGGATGGCGTCATCGGTGCCGGAGGCCGAGGACCCGACGACTTCGATGACTCGATACACGTTGTCCGACAAGGGAACCGCTCCAATCATGAGAACCTTCGGGCGTGGGGTGCGGTGGGTCCGCAGCGCGGACGGCCGCTCCTCCTGTCTACCCCTAAGATCGAGAGGTGACCAGTGAATCGGTAAACCGGAACGTCTCCGCGAGGTGCCCGTGTCTGTCGGGTCTCGTCCTCGGCGACTGTTGCGGACCCGTTCTCGCCGGTGAGCGCCCCGCACCGACCGCCGAGGCCTTGATGCGTTCGCGTTTCACCGCTTTCGCGCTCGGAGATCGGAACCATCTGCTGGTCAGCTGGCATCCCGACACCCGCCCCGTCACGCTGGATCTGGACGAGTCGACGCGCTGGTATCGCCTCGACATCGAGTCGACAGCTGCCGGATCACCCTTCGACGTCGAGGGCGAGGTGACCTTCACCGCGTACTACCGACGAGGACCGGAACCGGGATCGCTGCACGAGCGCAGTCGTTTCACGCGACTCGATGGTCGATGGGTCTACCTGGACGGGATCGTCGACTGACGAACACTCAGGCGTCGGCGAAATCCCAGAACTGCAGCCACGTCACGCTGCCGAAGACCGTCAGGCATAGCAGGTAGAGCATCAGGATCGTGCCCGCTCCCGCGATGTTGCTGCGCCAGTTGTTCCCGTCGACCGGATCGAGGAACCGCCGGAAGGGGCGGGACGCCCACGGCATCAGCCACCACTGCATGAGCGAGACGCTGACCACCTGACTCAGCCACAGCGCCAGCCACGGTTCCGCGCCGAGGCGATCGAGGGTCGGGCCGAGGAACCTCGAGAGTGTCATCACCGTCGGGTACAGCACCAGCAGCACCATCATCGCCGACTTCCAGTTCGGCGTCTGCAGTATCCGGCCGCGGTCGGTGCGCACGGTGGTGCCGAAGGCCGTCGTGCTGGCCATCGTCTCGAAATCGTGGGTGAGACTCGAACGCAGCCCGGCGAGGGCTTCGCTGCGTCGGCTCGACGACACCCAGGCCGCCAGCTGACGGTCCGTGCGAAACCGCAACACCGACAGCGACGTCTCGCGCTCGTCGTCGACGAACAGGGCGGTGCCCTCGTAGCCGCCGAAGCCGCTTGCCGCATCGGTCAACACGTGTTGCGCCGCGACGAAGTCGCCGACCGCGCCGGCGACGATGTCGTGCCGGAACGCGCCGACTCCGGGCGGCGGCGACTGTCCGTCGACGAGCTCGAGGACGGGCGTCGCCGGTAGCCAACCGCGCGCTCGTCCGGCCTCGAGCGCAGACCGGTGTCCCGGACCGGCGAGCCACCGGTCCAAGGCGTCCTCGTCGACGAACGTGGTCGCGACCGCCGGATCGAAATGTCCGTCGGTCACCGCCGATATCGCGACGCCCAGGCAGCCGGCGGAATCGGTGGCCGAGGCGGCCAGCGTCGCGGCCCACTCCGCGAAATCGCCGTTGGTGCCGGCGTGGAAGACCGACACCGCGATGATCGCGGTGGTGCCTGCGGTGTCGGTGGCGTCGTGTGTGGTGACGATCGTCGTCTCCTGCCGGGCAGAGTTCCGGTGGCCGGTCAGACGGTGACCCGACGCCCCTGGACGTAGACCTCGGCGATGGATGATTCGCGAAGGCCCATCAACAGGCCGAACAGGGTCTGGTCGCGAGCGAGATCGGCATCGTCGGAACGGACGGCGTTGTCCAGCGTCGACTTCAGGGCGTCCACGGGTTCGATGACGAGGAAATCGGCCTCCTTGCCCAGATCGAAGTTGCCGAAGCGGTCCTCCATGTCGAGCGCGCGGGCGCCCCCGACGGTTCCGATGAACAGCATCTCGGCCGGGTGCATCGACACCCCGGCGTCTCCGGGTTCGGTGATGTGCTGCTTGAACGCGTCGCCGAGGACGCGCGGGACCAGCCATTCGTCGCCGCCGCCGAAATCGGTTCCGGCGGAGATGTTCACACCCGCCGCAACCGTACGCTTCCACGGCATCGTGCCCGACCCGAGGAACAACTGGGACACCGGACAGTGCGAGATCGAGGTGCCGGTCTCGGCCATGCGCGCCAGCTCCGCATCCTGGCAGTGCACGCAGTGCGCGAGGATGGTCCGCGGACCGAGCAGGCTCTTGCCGCCGACCTGCGAGCCGGGCAGGAACTTGCCGTCGTAGGTGTCGAGGTAGGAGTCGACCTGGTAGACCTCCTTGGTGGTGTCGACCTCCCCGGTTCCGGGTCGGTTGTTCTCGTTGAGGTGGCTGTGGACGTAGACGCCTCGGTCCCGGTATTCGTCGTACAGGTCGCCGAGGTTCTTCAGCGTCTCGGTGGTCACCGACAGGGAGAACCGCGGCACGATCGCGACGTGCAGCAACGCGGTGCGGTAGTCGCCGGTGTCGGCGGCGTGCCACTTGTCGATCTCGGCCCTGGTGAGGCGGATCGCCTCTTCCTCCGAGGTCAGCAGCGGCTTGGCGGTGTCACCACCGACGGTCTGGATGCCGCGGCCGGCCACGATACGCAGTCCGGCCTTCTGGGTCTCGGTGAACAGGGAGTCCTGGGCGTGGGGGAAGGCGGAACCGAACACCATCATGGCGGTCGTCCCCGCGGCGACCCGACGCCTGGTGAACTCGACCGCGGCGGCCTGGGCGAATTCGGGGTCGGCGAACTTGGATTCGGACGGGAAGATGCAGAGATTGAGCCATTCGAGCAGCTGCCCGCCGCCGTAGGAGTCGCCGGCGTAGGTCTGCGGGAAGTGGATGTGGGTGTCGACGAAACCCGGGATGAGGTACCCGCCGGGGTGGTCGTGGGACTCCGCCGATGCGAATTCGTCCGGGACATCGGCTTTCTCGCCGGCGAACTTGACCGTGCCGTCGTCGCCGACGACCAGCGCCCCGTCGGGTATCGAGACGAGTGCGTCGACCGCCTCGGTGACGGCCGGACTGCCGGCCAGATGGAAGATGTGCCCGTAGTGGACGGTGTCGGTCATCGGTGCTCCTCGGTTGATGTGGTGCGGTCGTTGCGTTCGGGAGGTCAGAGGCGTTGTGGGTCGGTGAGTCTCGGCGTCTGAGGGATGGTCGGGTGGTCGGTTCGGTGTCGGGCCGACGTCGCCCACCCGAGGAGGAGGACCCCGGCCAGTCCGCAGCCGGCGTACAACCAGCCCAGCGGAGCGGGAGAGGTCTCGGGGAGGACGCCCACGAGGGTCAGCGCCGCCGAGACGATCAGATACGAGGCGGCGGTGGCGATCCCGCCGACCAGCCCTAGATTTTTGGTGAACAGTCCCAGAGCGAGGCCGTACATCTGCGGGCACAGTATGCCGCATCCGGCCAGGGCGAGCGCGGCACCGATCGTCAGCGCCCACGCATCGGAACCGACGGTGAGTGCCGATGTCAGGATCACCGCGGTGCCGGCGCCGAACAGGACGAAGGCGCCGTACGCGAGCCGACGCGTCGACGTCCGGATGGCGAAGTAGCTGCACGCCAGTTCGCCGACGAGATTCGCCGCGCCCACACACAGGGCGATCAGACCGTATGCGGCCGGCGTGAATCCGAGCTCGGACTGATAGAGGAACGGACCCGCGACGCCGAAGGCGAGTTGAGCCGCCGCCATCAACCCGAAAACGACGACGAAGCAGGCGAAGACGGGGTGGGTGATGATCGAGACGGAGGTCCGGGACGTGGCGCGCACATCGACGGGGACACGGTCGCCCGGGGCGAGCGTCTCGGGCAGGGCCATCACGACCACGATGCCGACCAGGAGGGTCATCGCCGCGATCAGGACGAAGATGAGTCGCCAGGTCAGGAACTGGGCCAGCACACCGCCGACGGCCGGCGCGATGACCGGTGCGAGACCCCAGGCGGCACCCAGCAATCCGGCGACCGAGGTCAGTTTCCTGCCGCGGAAACAGTCGGCGGCAACGGCGTAACTCAGGACCACGCACGCGCATGCGCCCAGTCCTTGGACGAAGCGGGCACCGAGCAGCATCGGCACTGTCGTCGCCGCCGCAGAGGCGAGGCTGGCGATGATCGTCACGCCCATGCAGGCTGTCAGAACCCGCTTCCGTCCCCACGCGTCGGCCAGCACCCCGACGGGTACGAAACCCACTGCGAGACCGACCATGTAGGCGGTGACGGTGGCCTGTACGGCCGTCGAGGTGGACGACAGGTCGGTCACCATGTCGGGCATCGCCGGCGTGTAGATGTCGAGGGGGATCTGGCTGAGCGGGACAACGCACAGGAGGATGCCCACGATCCGACCGGGGCGAGGCCCGGCGACACCGGTTGTCACGGCGACGCACTCACGGGAGTGTCCAGAACTGGACCGTGATCAAGTAGAAGATCGCGACCCAGGCCGCGTTCAGCGCAATGATGAGCAGCGCGCCCCGGAGGTTGGTCCGGGGTTGAGGCGCCGTCGACTTCGGTTGCAGCCACCAGCCGAGCACCCGGTTCACGTAGTACGGCATCGTGAGATAACTCATCGCGAAGCTGGACAACAGGTTTCCGATCAGCATGCCCAGCCACAACGGCATTCCCAGCGGCGCCGTCATCAGGGTGAGGAACACCACCGTGGGGTAGAGGCCGACCCAGACCGCCACGGAGGTCTTGACATTCGACGGAGGTGGCGCGTCATCCCCGCCGTGGGAGAACCAGTTGCCGAAGGAGTGGTCGATCCGGCGAAGGGTGAAGTCGCCGAAGTCCTCGGCCTCGGCGAGGAGTTGGGCACGCTCACCGGATGTCAGCCAGGCGTCGAGGTGCTCGGCGGTGTCGAAGCGGTACGAGATCGTCCAGTCCTCCTGGACGCCGGGGATCGGCCGGAACAATTCCGTGCCGCGGAAGCCGGGGAATCGGTGCTCGGCGGCGTCGACCTGTTGCTGCCACGCCAGGAAGTCGTCGACCTTGGACTCGGCGACCCGGTGCGACACCACGACGGTGACGAGCGTCTCCGGCTCGGCGGTGCCCGGCGCCAGGACCTGGGCGGTGGCCGGACCGTCGAAGAGGGGCTTGCCCTCGTCGACGAGGTCGAGCCGGGCGGCGCTGTTGAGCCAGTCCTGGAGGTGGCCGACCGAGTCGAATCCGTAGATCGCCGTCCAGTCCGGTTGGCTGGGATCCGGCGCCCGCAGCTTCGAGCCGACGAAGCCGGGAAACCGGGCCGCCGCGGTCTCGATCTTCCCGAACCACTCCCGGTAGCGATCGTCCATACCCGCATGGACGCGTTGGCCGATGATGAGGGTCGCGGCGCCCTCGGGGGCTCCGGACTTCCGCCCCGTCTCGGGGCGGGAGATCTCGTTGGTCATGGGTCCTCCGGCGTGGTCTCGGGCGGGTGGGCGATCAGAGCGGCAGAACCCCCAGTGCCCGACCGGGGTCGATGTGGTCCCGCAGTCGTCGAAGTCGCGCGAGATTGCCGCCGAATGCCGCTTCGGTCTCCCGCTCGGTCTCGGCGAATCCGGGCCGGAGCTCGACGCTGTAGACGCCGATGGTGTCCGCGGCCAGCACATCGAGGGCGGCGCGGGCCCAGGCCTCGCACCGATCGGTGGCGGCGTCGTCGGACCAGATGGCGTTCAGCGGGACGTTCCACTCGGCGCCACGGCCCCAGAAGGCGGTGCTCGCGTCGTCGACGTCGGCGAGGGCGCCGCCGGTGTGCTGGAAATCGATACGGCACGCCCGGGTCGGGGCGGCGGTGATCGCGTTCCGCAATCCGTCGGCGACGTCGTCCCCGAGCGTCGGGCCGACGAACACCGACTTCCCGAAGAAGTGCCCGCGTTCCGACGACGTGTCAGGGTCGGCTGCCCGGATGGGCGGCGGGTCGGTGCCGCCCGGACCGGGGTGCGCGAATTCGGGCAACCCGCTCAGATAGCGACCCGTGGTCTGCGACCGGAAGCGGGGCGGACGGGCGGAACCGGCCACGACGGCGTCGGTGGCTTCGCGTGCCTCGGCGAGGTCGGTCGCCCGGGAACCACGGCACGCCGTGTAGACCAGAAGTGCGGGCTCGTCGTCATCGGCGCCGTACCCGAGGACCGCGCCCATCGTCGTGTGTCGGGGGAGTGTGGGCGCGATCGCGAAGTAGTCGGCCAGCGCATCGAGTTCGACCACCGCACGGTCGATGTGCACCGGGCCCTGCGCCACCGTGCGCAGTTCCGCCGCGGTGACCACGCCGAAGCTCGGGGCACATCCGCGCACCGCCCACCACAGGTCGGCCTCGGTGCCCGTGCTGTCCGCGTCGAGCCGCACCACCTCGCCGTCGGGCCGGACGAGTTCGACCTCGACGAGATGGTCGAGGGTGAGTCCGGCGCTCCGCGTGAGGTATCCGACGCCGCCGCGCGTGGCGAGGCCGAACCCGGCCAGACCGACGATGCCCACCGGGATGACCCGCCCGGACCCGGTCAGTGCCTCGAGCACCGCGCCGACGGTGGCGCCGCCCTGGACCCGGACGCGGTCGTCGTGGGCGTCGATCCGGGTGAGATGAACCGACAGGTCCATCAGCACGGCGGAGTCGTCGACGCAGGTGGAGCTGAGTCCGCCCCCACGGGCGGTGACGCGACCACCGCCGGCCGAGACGATCCGCATGGCCGTGGCCACGTCCGAGGTGTCCCGGGGGTGCACCACACATGGCGGAGTGCGTCGGGACGCGTCGGGAAAGAAGATGCGCGACAGTGACTCTCGATATCCGGCGGACCCGGGTCGATGCATGCGCCCCGCCAGCGCGGCGTCGAGCTCGGCGGCGATGCCGTCGGAAAGGGTCGTCATCGGCCGTCCGCCCCGGTACTCGTGATCGTCCGAGACGCTGGGTGTGATCTCGGACGCGGTCGGCGCAAGTATCACCCCGCCGCATCCGCATGCGCGCGCCAAACCGGAGAACTCGTCGTGAATTGGTCCGGGTGGACCAGCACGAACCGCCCGAGCGGTCCGGCGTCAGCTGTTCATGCGGACCGCTGTCCACTCGACGAAGGGGACCGTCGCCCGCCAGTCACGGCGTATGCGATCCACGAGTTCCGGCGAGTGGATGATCTCGTCGAATCCGTAGTCCCGGCCGACCGACAACGACCGGTGGCGGAGCAGTTCGATCCGCGGATGGGAGACGTCGTATCCACGTGGCGCGGTCTTGAGCCGGTCCCCGGCGATCTCCCAGCCGTCCTTCGTGAGCCGCCGGAGAATTCTCTCGAGCTCCGGTCCGCTGCGGTCGTGGTCGATGGACTTCCGCAGCTCGGCGAGCCGGGCCGGCGACGCCTCGTAGAAGCCGGCGCCGACCCGGACACCCGGAGCGCCGATCTGGACGTAATACCCGGTGGCCGGGGCCACGGCGACGAACGCGCCCTGATGGGTCTTGAACGGCGTCTTGTCCTTCGAGAATCGGACATCGCGATGTGGCCGGAAGATCTTGGCCGGACCGAACTCATCGGCCAACGCGTCGGTCAGGGCCCTCATGGGCTCGGCGACCGCCGAGCGGTAGACGTCCTTGTGGTCCTCCCAGAACACCTTGGAGTTGTCGATCTCCAGGTCGTCGTAGAAGTCGAGTGCGGCCTCGGGGAAACCGGTGAAGTCCATCGCCGTCATCCGGGGAGGCCACGACCGAAACCGACGACACCACCGTCGGACCGCCAGTCCAGCGAGTGAATCCGGATGCGCCCCATCTCGTTGCCGCCCACCGTGACGGCGGTCTCACCGTCGACCGCCACGACGATGTTGGTGTGCTGACCGAATCCCGACGACCGGTCGTACAGCACGACGTCCCCGACCCGGGGTGCGTGGTCGCCGACGGCCTCGAACCGGTTCTCGGCCTCGTAATACTCCTGGAGCGTGTACACGCCGGGGATGCGCCAGTGGCCGGAATGCGGGTTGGCCAGCGGACTGCCCGCCGCCCGCATGATCCAGCTGACGAAGTTCGCGCACCACGGCTCGTCGGCGCCCTCGGAGAAGAACGTCCCCGGGCGCTGGGCGGCGTGTTCGCGCCGCACCGCTTCGACGACCCGCACCTGCCCCGGCGTGAGCTCGGATGCGTCGACCTCGGGGAACTCGGCGGTGTCCCAGGGCAACCACCGCTCGGGCACGGTCCGCCAGGCGACGAGGCCGACGCCGGCGAGAACGACCACGACCAGCGCCGCGGCGATCGCCATCCGCCGCCCGCCCCGACGCGTCGGGCGCGCGCGCTCGGCAGCGTCCTCTGGTCGATCGGCAGTCGGGTCGGCGGTCACCTCGACGAGTGTAGGCATCCGACGCGCAGCCCGGCGGCGACCCGCCTCGCCCGCGCGAGCGCCACGGCGCCTTGGCACAATGGGCGCCGGTGGGGCCCGAGGCGATGCGAGGAGTGAACGCGGTGGACGAGTCAGCTCACGAGCCGATCCTGCGTGCCGGGGACACGTGCCGCGAGATCGCGACCGCGGACCGCGTGGCCTGCATCGTCGATGCGGCGGACTACTTTCTGCACGCGAAGTCGGCGTTGTTGCAGGCCCGGCGACGAATAGTGCTCATCGGGTGGGATGTGGACACCCGCATCAGACTCGACCCGACGACCACCGACGATGAGGTCCCCGATGTGCTCGGCGACTTCTTGCGGTGGCTGATCGACACCCGTCCGGAGCTGGAGATCCACGTCCTGCGCTGGAGCACCGGAGCATTCACCGGCATCCTGCGCGGGGTCGCACCGCCGTTCGTCCAGGACCTGCTCACCGGTCGCCGTCTGCACTATCGGATCGACGCCGCGCACCCGGTCTCGGCCGCCCACCACCAGAAGATTGCGGTGATCGACGACCAGTTCGCCTTCTGTGGCGGCATCGACATGACCGTGGACCGCTGGGATACCTCGGAGCATCTGTCGCAGAACGACTTTCGCCGAGATCCCGACGGCCGGCCGCATGGGCCGTGGCACGACGTCACCGTTGCGCTCGACGGCGACGCCGCGCGCGTGGTCGCGTCCGTCGCCCTCGACCGCTGGGAAGCAGCCACCGGCGAGTGTCTCAAGCCCCTGGTCGACACGGACGGCCCCGACATCTGGCCGGCGGATCTCGACGTCACGTTCACCGACTGCGACGTCGCGGTGGCGCGGACGATTCCGCAGTACGACGCCCGGCCCCAGGTCGAGGAGATCCGTCGCCTCTATCGCGCGGCCTTCGCCGCGGCGCAACGGACCATCTACGTGGAGAGTCAGTACCTGGCGGCCCGGGAGGTCGCGGATGCGCTGGCCGAACGCCTCGCCGAGCCCGACGGTCCCGAGATCGTCGTGGTGCTGCCTCGGCATGCGGACAGCCCGGTCGAGCGACTCGCGATGGATGGTGCGCGGCACAAACTCCTGCAACTGCTGTGGCGCGCCGACAAGTACGACCGATTCCGCGCCTACTATCCGGTCACCGCCGACGGCGACCCGATCTACGTGCACGCCAAGGTGCTGATCGTCGACGACGTCCTCCTGCGCATCGGGTCGTCGAACCTCAACAACCGGTCGTTGGGATTCGACAGTGAATGTGACGTCGCGATCGAAGCCGATCCGCGTGATCCGGCGGACCGGACCCTGCGGTCGACGATCCTGTCCATGCGTACGCGCTTGCTGTCCGAGCATCTGGGCGTCGAGCACCGGGTATTCGACGAGGCCGTGGCTCAGGCGGATTCGCTCGTGAGGGCGATCGACGGGCTGACCGGCCCCGGCCGGACACTCGAGGCCTTCGATCGCGAGACGATCGACGGCGAAGAATCGGTCATCGCGGAAAACGAACTCGTGGACCCCGAGGACGCACGGGTCGGCACCATCGACCGGATCTATCGCGCGGTCATCCGGCGCGGCACGCGGAGCCTCCTGCGCGGCTGACCGTCAGACCCGTGCGCGGGCCACCTCGATGGCCGGGGCGATGATGGCGGCGAGGTCGGAGGCGACATCCCGATCGCCCTCCGGCGGCATGGCGATGTAGCTCAGGGCCATCCTGGTGATCGCGCGTGAGATACGCACGACGTCGGACTCCGCCATCGTCAGCCAGGTGGACTGGCGGAAGGCATCGGCCAGCCGGTCGGCCGCGGTGGTGATGATCGGTGCGGCATCGGTGGTGATCAACTTCATCAGATCGGGTTTGGCCTCGCCGGACAGCAGCGACGCGATCAGCGGATCGGTGGCGACCCCGGCGAAGAACTCACCGAAACCCTTGTGCAGGGCTTCGGTGACGTCGTCGACGGAACCGGCCAGCGAGTCCGCGACGTGGCCGGCGAAACGACCGGCCAACCGGACCGCGTAGCCCTGGGCGAGGCCATAGCGTGACCCGAACTCGTTGTAGACGGTCTGACGACTGACTCCGGTGGCGGCGGCGACGTCGGACATGCGCACCGCCGCCCAATCCCGGTCCAGCAGCAGGTCGTGTAGCCCGTCGAGCAGGGAGTTGCGGAGGAGGGCCCTGCTGTCCTGGGCGAAGTTGCGTGTCGTCATCCGCCGACGCCGGCCGGCTGGCGCGAGGACTCGATCTCGGCGCGCAGCGCGCGCCCGGATGCACCCCGTCCGATACAGACCGCCCCGACCAGTCGATCACCCGCGAAGGTCCGGACGACCGAGCTGGAGTCGTCGAGTTCGACGTCGACTCGGTCCCCGGAGGTCGGCCACCCGACGACCTGGATGTTGGTGGAGTACTGCATCGTCCAGGCCAGTGGCACTCGCGGCACCGGAACCGAGGTGTCGGCGTCCGATCCGAGGTCGGCGGCGATCGTCATGGCGACCAGTCTGCCGTGCTCGGTCGCCGTGAGCCACTGCTCGGCACGCATGGGTGCCCCCGTCAACGGATGCGGGCGCGCCGCGACATCTCCGGCCGCATAGACACCGGGCACCCCCGTGCGGAGCGCATCGTCGACGACGACACCGGCCGAATCGACGGATAGTCCGGCACTGCGTGCCAAGTCGAGCTCGGGTTCCATTCCGACCGCACTGATCACCGTCCCCGTCAGCGTCTGCCCGTCGGCGAGTGTCACCGTCTGCGCGCCGAGTGCGATGGGCTCCGCGCCGGTGAGGATCCGGACACCGCGTTCACGGTGCAGGGTCGCCACCGCCTCGGCCACCGACGCCGGGACGACCCGGGACAGCAACGACGATCCGCGCTCGACCACGGTCACCTGCGATCCCTCACCCGCGGTCGCCACGGCCGCGGCGATCTCCAGACCGATCAGTCCGCCGCCGACGATGACCACCGGTCCGTCCGCGATCGCCTCCCGCAGTCCCTCCGCGTCGCGCCGGGTGCGCAACGAGGATGGGGACGACGACCCGCCGGGCAACTGCCGGGCACGTCCGCCGGTGGCCAGGACCAGCGCGTCATAACCGGCCTCGGTGGCGTCGGCGAGGCGGACCAGGCGGGACGAGGTGTCGACGTCGACGACTCGCGTCGAGGTCACGATGTCGATGCCCCGCTCCGACCAGTACCCGGGCGGACGAAGCGTGATCTTGGCGTCCGACAGGTCGCCGACGACGAGGCTCTTGCTCAACGCCGTTCGACGATAGGGGAGATGTGGCTCCTCCCCGAAGACGGTGATCGTCCCGTCGAAACCGTTGCCACGCAGTGTCTCCGCGGCGGTGATGCCGGCGACACCGGTGCCGACGATCACCACCGACACGTCTCTCCCGGAGTCACCGACGCGAACGGCGCTCATGGACGCGCCACTTCGACCATCTCGAAGTCGGCCTTCGCCGCCCCGCAGTCCGGGCAGCTCCAGTCGTCGGGGATATCGGCCCAGCGTGTGCCGGGTTCGATGCCGTCCTCCGGCCAGCCGAGTTCCTCGTCGTACTCGAAACCGCATACCTCGCAACGGAAAAGCTTGAAATTCATCGGACTGCCACTCCTTCGAAGTCGATCTTCTCGCGAACCCCGCAGTCGGGGCAGGGCCAGTCGTCGGGGATGGTGGCCCACGCGGTGCCGGGCGGGAAGCCCTCACGGGGCGCGCCGGCGGCCTCGTCGTAGACGTAATCGCAGACCGGACAACGGAATGTGCTCATCGCGGCGACACCCCGTGCTCGGCGAGGACGCGTTCGCGGCGGTGCGGTGCGATGTTGACGCGTTCGACGTCTCCGTCGTAATGGTCGAGCACCCGCCGATCCATCACGCGCCGCCAGACCGGGGGGAAGTAGGCGAGCGTGATCATGCTCGCGTACCCGCTCGGCAGGTTCGGGGCACCGTCGAAGCTGCGCAGGGTCTGGTACCGCCGGGTGGGATTCGCGTGATGATCGCTGTGCCGCTGGAGGTGGTACAGGAAGATGTTCGTGCAGATGTGATCGGAATTCCAGCTGTGCTCCGGAGTGCATCGTTCGTAGCGACCGGTGTTGGTCTTCTGGCGGAGCAGACCGTAGTGCTCGAGATAGTTCACGGTCTCCAGCAGCGAGAAGCCGTACACGGACTGGATCACCAGGAACGGCAGGATCTCCCAGCCGAAGATCGCCGTGAGCGCACCCCACAACACGATCGACATCGCCCAGGCGTTGAGGACGTCGTTGCTCGGGTGCCAGAACGGCTTGTCCGCACGCTCGAGTCGCTTGCGTTCGAGTTCGACCGAGGACTTCAGACTTCCCCAGACGCTGCGGGGAAGGAAGCGCCAGAACGATTCTCCGAACCGCGAGCTGGCCGGGTCCTCGGGCGTCGCGACCCGCACGTGGTGGCCGCGGTTGTGCTCGATGAAGAAGTGACCGTAAAAGGTCTGGGCGAGCGTGATCTTCGACAGCCAGCGCTCGAGGTCGTCCTTCTTGTGGCCCAGTTCGTGGGCGGTGTTGATCCCGATCCCGCCCATCGCGCCGATCGACAGGGCCAACCCGATCTTCGACGCCAGGCCCAATCCGCCGTCGATGCCGAGCCAGCCGAGGTCGTCGGCCGTCCACAGGTAGCAGGCCATCACGAGGCTCGCGATCTGGAACGGGATGTAGATGTAGGTGCAGTAGCGGTAGTACTTGTCGTTCTCCAGCTGCTCCATCAGCTCCTCGGGCGGGTTCGAACCGTCGGGCCCGAAGAACACGTCGAGGATGGGGAGCAGGACGTATACCAGGATCGGCCCGATCCACCACCACACCGGTGACACGACATCGAGGCCGTGGCCGATGGCATTGAACCCGGCGACGAGAAGCATCGCGAGAAAGACCGAGGTCGGTGGGATCAGGCCGAGAAGCCACAGATGGCGCTTCCGGTCCTTCCACTCGACGGGCGAGTCGTCCGCGGTGGGCGGGGTCGGTGCGCTACTCATGCGCACTCCTGTCTGGACGGGGCTGTGATGTACAGCACTGGACATTAACCGAGACAATGTCCGTTGTCTAGACAATCGGGGCAATTTGTAAAGCAAACGCCCGGGAGGGTTCCGGAGTCGCAGCTCCCGTCGACTGTGCGTCGATATGCGTTGACTGTGCGCGGATCGCTGCCGATGGGACCGGGCCACAAGAGAAATCCCCGACCCTGGAGATCAGGGTCGGGGATTCGTGTCGATGCCCACGCGTGTCGGGCTTCGGTGCTGCTACGGGGTGTTGATCCAGTTCAGGATCGACTGTCCCGCACGCGGGTCGCCGTTGTTGATGCCGATGACCGCGCCGATGGCAGCGCCGACGCCCGCGCCCCAGACGCAGCCGACGATGACGATGCAGCCGATGACGAGTCCGGCGAGCGCGCCGACCGCGGTGGTGACGTTGCCGCCGCGATTCCAGCCGTTGGTGATGTGCCAGATCATCTGCTGGTAGGCCCGGTCCTTCTTGGCCGATGCCGGGTGGACGCCGGCCGCGATGGCCGCACGCGCCTCGGGGGAGAGGATCGGCGTGAACGTCGCCTGGGTGCGATCGGCGGAGACCTGCGCGCGCATCGGGACCGCGGCCCCGTCGAACGGCAGCACGAGTCCGATCCGTTCGATGGTCTGTCCGCGGGCGTCGACGACCCGGAGTTCCTGCTCGCCCGCGACGAACGTCGCGTTGCGCAGCTGGGAAATGATGGAGGTTCCGTCGGCGGAGGCGCTCGAGTGGTGGGACGGCGCGGCAGGCGCGGGGGCGCCGTTGGCGGTGCCGAAGGAGATGGTCAGTGCCGAGATGGCCAGGGCCATGATGGCGAGGAGGCGAATGCGCTTCATCGGTTCTGGATTCCGCTTTCGTCGAGTGGGTGGTGTGCCCGGTCCGACGATCGGCACATCCGCCGTGGCTCGGCGCATGTGCGTTATGTCGGGTTCGGCGCTGTGATTGTCTCATTGCCCGTCGTCGCAGGGCGGGCTTGAGCCCCGGCGTGGGCCGGCCGGATGACACCGAAGATGCGCATCGTCTCGTCCCCTCGTGAATCACTCACCTGGATCGATGCACCACCCGCATTGATGGCGTCAGTAATTGACTTGGACATGAATGAATGGCCGGACCTACGGTCGTGACAAGGCCGAACTCAGGGCGAGGCCGACGCCGACCGCGGCCGCCGATCGAGAGCAGACGACATCGCTCGGGGCGTGACCACGGCGCGGCGATCTCGGCAGACGCCAACTCACAAGGGATGGGACCACGATGACCATTGCGCACCGACCCGCACCGCTGACCACGCACGACCTGACCGGTCAGCTCATCATCGCCGGTGAGCGGGTGACCGGTTCGGGGAGTGCCGTCCATGGCATCGACCCGACCACCGGTGGGCGATTGTTGCCGGCGTACGCACACGGCACCGAGGCCGACGTCGCTCGGGCCACCGCAGCCGCGGCGGATGCCTTCGGGCCGTATCGGGCCACCTCCTCCGAGGAACGGGCGCACTTCCTCTCGACGATCGCCGACAACCTCGACGCCGCGTCCGAGGTCCTGGTCGAGCGCGCCGTCGCCGAGACCGGCCTCCCGCCGGCGCGGATCACCGGCGAGGTCGGACGCACGTCGGGTCAGCTGCGTCTGTTCGCCTCGGTGCTGCGGGAGGGCAGCTGGCACGGAGCGCGCATCGATCCCGCGCGACCGGACCGGACGCCGCTGCCGCGTGCGGACATCCGGCAGCGGAAGATCCCGCTCGGTCCCGTGGCGGTGTTCGGCGCCAGCAACTTCCCGCTGGCGTTCTCGGTCGCCGGCGGCGACACCGCGTCGGCGCTCGCGGCCGGATGTCCGGTCGTGGTCAAGGCGCACGATGCCCACCCCGGTACCTCGGAACTGGTCGGACGGTTGATCGCCGATGCGGTTGCCGCCACCGGTATGCCCGCGGGCACGTTCTCGCTGCTGTACGGCACCGGCCGTGAACTCGGTATCGCACTCGTCACCGACCCGCACATCAAGGCGGTGGGATTCACCGGGTCACGTTCGGGCGGAACAGCTCTCGTCGCCGCTGCCGCCTCGCGTCCCGAACCCATCCCGGTGTATGCGGAGATGAGTTCGATCAACCCCGTCTTCCCGCTCGACGGTGCATTGCGCGACGACGCGGCGGGCCTGGGCCGTGCGTTCGTGGCCTCGCTGACGATGGGATCGGGACAGTTCTGCACCAACCCCGGTCTCGTGATCGCCGTGGACGGCCCCGGCCTCGACGCCTTCGTCGCCGGGGCCGCCGAAGCGATCTCGTCGTCGACGCCGACGCCGATGCTGACCCCGGGCATCGCCGCGAGCTATGCGTCCGGAGTTGACGAGTTCGTCTCCGCCGCAGACGTTCTCGCCCGGTCCGAGGAGTCGACCGGGCCGAACACCTGTCGGGCCGCGCTCTTCGGCACCGACGCCGAGACCTTCCTCGCGTCGACGACGTTGCAGCAGGAGATCTTCGGGTCGTCGAGCCTCGTCGTGCGCTGTCGAGACCTGCAGCAGGTGCGGGAGGTGGCCGCGGAGCTCGAAGGTCAGCTCACCGCGACCGTCCACGCCGCGGACTCCGACCACGAGGATGCCCGCGACCTGCTCGAGGCGCTGGAACTCAAGGCCGGCCGGATCCTGTTCAACGGATGGCCGACCGGTGTCGAGGTCGGACACGCGATGGTGCACGGCGGACCGTATCCATCCACCTCCGACAGCCGAACCACCAGCGTCGGATCGCTCGCCATCGAGCGATTCCTGCGACCGGTGGCCTATCAGGACGTGCCGGCGTCACTGCTGCCGCGGCCGATCGCCGACGGCAACCCCGAACACATCTGGCGCCGTGTCGACGGCGAACTCATCCGCGACTGAACCACACCCATCCAAGGAGTCCCAATGCTCAACGGCGTCCTGTTCTTTCCCGTCACACCTTTCGACAGCAGTGGTGAGGTGGACTACCGCCGCCTCGCCGAACACATCGACCGTGGGGTGGCGGCCGGCCCCGGGGGCGTGTTCGTCGCCTGCGGCACCGGCGAGTTCCACGCGCTCGGTCTCGAGGAGTTCGGCCGGATCGTCCGGTGCGCGGTCGAGACCGTCGCCGGGCGCGTCCCGGTGTTCGCCGGCGCCGGCGGCTCGCTCGTCCAGGCCAAGGAATTCGCGGTGAGTGCGAAAGTCAATGGCGCCGACGGCATCCTGCTGCTTCCGCCGTACCTGGTGACGATGCCGCCCGCCGGCCTCGCGGAGTACACGCGAGCTGTCGCCGCGGCCACCGATCTGCCGCTGATCGTCTACAACCGCGGCAACGCCGTGTTCGACGAGGCGTCGGCGATCGAGGTCGCCCTGCTGCCCACGGTCATCGGGTTCAAGGACGGCACGGGTGATCTCGACAATGTGTCGCGCATCGTGATCGCGGTCAAGGAGGCGTTGGGCGACACGAAGGAGTTCCTGTTCTTCAACGGCTTGCCCACCGCCGAGATCACGCAGCAGGCCTACCGCGCGATCGGGGTCACCCTGTACTCGTCGGCGACGTTTGCCTTCGCGCCGGAGCTCGCCCTGGCCTTCTACAACTCGCTGGAGACCGGCGACGTCGAGTTGACCGAGGCGTTGCTGCGCGAGTTCTTCCACCCCCTGGTCCGGCTGCGCAACACCGTCCCCGGGTACGCCGTCGCACTCGTGAAGCACGGCGTGACGATGGAAGGTATCGAGGCGGGTCCCGTCCGTGCGCCGCTGGTCCAGCCGACTCCCGAGCACAAGGCCGAGCTCGAGCGGATCACCGCCGCCGGCCGGGCGGTGCTGGCGACCGCTCTCGCCACCCCGGCCGCGGTCTAGGAAGCCATGTCGACGAACACGATCGACGCGGCGGCGGTCGCGCTGAGCCCCCTCACCGGTCCGCGGACCGACACCACGATCACGAAGGTGACCGTCACCCCGGTCGCCTTCGTCGACCCGCCGTTGCTCAACACGGTGGGTGTCCACCAGCCCTACGCACTCCGGGCGATCATCGTGATCGAGACGGCGGGCGGCGTGCGCGGACTCGGCGAGACATACGCGGACACCGCACATCTCACCCGGATGGAGGCCGCTGCCGACGCGATCACCGGCCTCGACGCCTTCGCGCTGCACCGTCTCCGGGACGCGATCGACGCCCGGATCTCGACGCTGGCGGTCACCGGTGGCGACGGGGTGGCCGGGATGATCACCACGGCCAGCACCACCGACCGTGTCTTCTCGCCGTTCGAGGTCGCCTGTCTGGACATCCAGGGCAAGACCCTCGGACGTCCGGTGAGCGACTTGCTGGGTGGGCGTGTCCGGGACCAGGTGCCGTTCAGCGCGTATCTGTTCTACAAGTGGGCGGCGCATCCCGGTGCCGCCGGCACCAACGGTCTCCCGGACGAATGGGGCGAGGCGATCGACCCGAGCGGCCTGATCCGGCAGGCGCACCGGATGATCGACCGCTACGGGTTCACCGCGATCAAACTCAAGGGCGGGGTGTTCGACCCCGACGAGGAGATCGCCGCGATCAAGGCGCTGCACGCCGAGTTCCCCGGTGTGCCCCTGCGCCTGGATCCCAATGCGGCGTGGACCGTGGAGACCTCGTTGCGCGTCGCGGCCGAGCTGGACGGCATCGTCGAGTATCTGGAGGATCCGACTCCCGGACTCGAGGGGATGGCCCGGGTCGCCGAGCAGGCGACCATGCCGCTCGCGACCAACATGTGCGTCGTCGCCTTCGATCACCTCGAACCCGCGGTGCGCAAGAGGTCGGTGTCCGTCGTGCTGTCCGACCATCACTACTGGGGTGGTCTACAGCGGTCACGCCTCCTCGGCGGTATCTGCGAGACCTTCGGACTCGGTCTGTCGATGCACTCGAACTCGCACCTGGGCATCAGCCTGGCCGCGATGGTGCATCTCGCGTCTGCGACGCCCAACCTCACCTACGCCTGTGACACTCACTGGCCGTGGAAGACCGAGGACGTGGTCAAACCGGGTGCCCTCCGCATCGTCGACGGCGCGGTGCCCGTCCCGACCGGTCCGGGGCTGGGTGTCGAACTCGACGAGGAGTCGCTGGAGGCGCTGCACCAGCAGTACCTCGACTGCGGGATCCGGGATCGGGACGACACCGGTTACATGCAGTCCATCGATCCGGGCTTCGTGAACTCCAGCCCGCGGTGGTGAACGCGCCCACGAGCGTCGCCGCGGTGGTTGCGTCAACTCGAGCCCGCAGTGGTGAACGCGCCCACGAGCGTCGCCGCGGTGGTTGCGTGAACTCCAGCCCGCGGTGGTGAACGAACCCACGAGCGTCGCCGCGGTGGGCTAGCGTCATCCACACCGGCCCGCAGATTGCGGGCTGACGATGCCGAAAGTGGATCGATGTTCTCTCTGTCGCGCCTGTCCTGCTTCATCGCGGTCGCCGAGGAGCTGCATTTCGGCCGGGCGGCCGAGCGGTTGCACATGACGCAGCCCCCGCTCAGCAGGCAGATCCAACAGCTGGAGCACGAACTCGGCGTCCAGTTGATCGAACGCAGCAGCCGGGCCGTGTCGCTCACCGCGGCCGGCGCGGCCTTTCTGCCCGACGCGCGGCGGATCGTCGCGCTCGCCGAGGGTGCGGCCCTGACCGTCCGACGGGTGCCGGCCGGCGATCTGGGGACCGTGAACATCGGTTTCACCGGGGCCTCGGCACGGGCGGTGTTGCCCCGGCTCATGCAGACCGCGCGCGAGAAGCTGCCGGATGTGCGGTTGGTGCTGCGGGAGATGGTGACCGTCGCGCAGGTCGAGGCCCTGGTCCGCGGGGATCTCGACCTCGGCATCGTCCGTCCGCCGATCTCTCGCCCGGGTGTGAATTCTCGTCCGCTGCACCATGAACGGCTGGTCGCCGCGCTCCCGGCCGACCACGAGTTCGCCGATGTCGAGCATCTGGCGATCGAGGACTTCGACGGTCAGGCGGTCATCATGTACTCGCCCACGGACGCGCGGTACTTCAACGAGCTGTTGATCAGCACCTTCACCGCGGTGGGGGCTTCACCCCGCTACGTCCAGTACGTCACCCAGGTGCACACGATGCTCGTATTGGTGCATTCCGGGCTGGGGATGGCCCTGGTGCCCGAATCGGCGATGACCATGCACCCCGATGGGGTGGTGTTCAAAGAGGTGACCGCGATCCGCGATCGTCCGGTACAGATGAACATCGCGTGGCGGGCCGACAACTCCAACCCGGCTCTCGCCCGGTTGATGAGAGACGTTCTCCCCGAACGAGAGTGGATCTGACGGCGGCCTCGACGGACGCGGCGGATTCGCTTCGCTCGTTCGACGCTGCTCGACCAGCAGTAGGCGCGGGGGAGAACCCGGTCAGACTGCGGCGCGTACGGGTGGCTTGACCGCGACCACCGGACACTGCGCGTCGAGCAGGACGCGCTGGACCACACTGCCGGTCAGCAGTTTGCCGACCGGCGAACGCCTGCGCTGACCGATCACCAGAAGTTCGGCCGCGTCGTCGTACGACGCGTCGATGAGCTGATCGGCATGCGACAGACCGGGATCGTTCTCGGCGACACGGTAATCCACCTCGCCGGCCTGGGCCAGGTCACGCGCGTTCTCGAGGTCGACCAGGAACTCCGGCGACGAGGCGTTGTCGCCATCCGCCACGACCACGACGTCGGTACCGCGCATGCGAGCCTCGGCGAAGCCGAACGGAAGGGCGCCGCGACCTTCGGGTGTCGGAAGATAGCTGAGCACGACAGACATCAGATGTCCTTTCGCAGTGCGGGATTCGGTGCGACAACCGGGGTCGACAGGTCGCCGGTCCGCAGGAACGAGTCGAGGTTGGCAAGGGTGAGTTCTTCCATGGCGGCGCGTGTCTCGACGGTGCCGCTCGCGAGATGGGGGAGCAGCACGACGTTGTCCATGGAGAGCAACGCTTCGGGCACCTCCGGCTCGTGCGCGAACACGTCCAGGCCGGCGCCCGCCAGTCGTCCGTGCTGCAACAGGTCGACGAGCGCGGTCTCGTCGACGACGCTGCCGCGGGCCACGTTGATCAGGAAACCGTCGGGGCCCAGCGCCTCGAGGACGTCCCGGTCGACGAGATGACGTGTGTTCGCGCCACCGGCGGCGGCCACGATCAGCACGTCTACCTGCGCGGCGAGCTCGGCCGGTGAGGCCGCGTAGCGGTACGGGGAGTCGGCCACGCGGTGGCGATTGTGATAGGCGATGCGGCAGCCGAAGGCATCGAGACGGTGAGCGATGGCGGAGCCGATGCGGCCGAGTCCGAGGATGCCGACGTCGGTGCCGGAGACCTTCCGGGTGAGCGGAACGTTGCCCTCCAGGGGCCAGCGCCCGGCGCGGACGAAACGATCGGCGGCCGAGAGTCCGCGCATCGTGTCGAGCAGCAGCCCGACCGCGGTGTCGGCGACGCAGTCGGTGAGGACGTCCGGGGTGTTGCTGACGCCGATACCGAGTTCGGTGGCCCGCGCGACGTCGGTGGTGTCGTAGCCGACGCCGAAGTGGACGATGGCGCCGAGGTTGGGCAGTGCGGCCATCAGGTCGGCGTCGACCCCGGTCCGGCCCGAGGTCACGACCGCGGTCACCGCGTCGGCGTTGCGGTCGAGGAAGGAGGCCCGGCGCTCGTCGTCCGGCAATCGCTCGGCGCCGTAGGTGTCGGCCAGGCGCTCCTCGAGCGACGGCTTGAGGGGTCCGACACGCAGCACGGACCCGATCTGAGGCGAAAACTCCTCTGATGCAACGGGTTCCGGTGCTGTCGCGGTGCCGGCTGAACTGCTCGTCATGATCGACCTCCAGGAGTGCAGGACACAGACCGGTCCTTCGGTGGATGCGTTCCACGCTAGAAGCGCTCACGGATACCTGTCCAACACGCAAATAACATGGATCGATACTGAAACTGTATAGATGTGACGTCGTCGATTCGGAAGGCGGAACGCCGGAGCGGAGAACTGTCAGGTCAGCGGCCATTTCTGGCGATCCGGACGTCGGCCCGGGCGCTTTCCGGGGGCGGCCAAAACCCACCGAAACGCCCGTTTCCTGGGCTTTTGTGCTGTTGACGCCGTCAATCCGACGCTCATAGCGTGTGTCTACCGTCACAAACGCGGTCGAGCCCACCGCGAGATCACTCGCAGTCTTTCTTTCAACGGAGGTCCCCATGCAGATCGCAGTCCTGCGATCCCGGAAGCGCCCCGCCGGGTGTCTGCTGGCCCTGTCCGCGGTGGCCGTGCTCGCGGCCACCGGTTGCAGCGTCGCCAACACGACCGCCGGCGAGAGCGCTTCCCCGGACACCCTGCGCATCGTCCTGCCCCAGGAGCCGCCCACCCTGGAGCCCTGCGACGCCTCGCTCACGGCGACCGGCGTCGTCGTCCGGTCCAACATCACCGAGCCGCTGATCGAACGAGACCCGAACAGCGGTGCGCTCGAGCCGAGTCTCGCGACCGAGTGGACCCAGGTGGAATCGAATGTCTGGCGCTTCACCACGGCGTCGGGCATCCGATTCAGCAACGGGCAACCATTCGACGCCGAGGATGCCGCATTCTCCATCCGCCGCACGTTCAACGGGGCGATCGGCTGCGACGTCAACGGCTATGTCTTCGACGACAGCACCCGTGAGGTGACCGTGGTCGACCCGAACACCGTCGAGGTCCGCACGGCGACCCCCGACCCGATCCTCCCGCTGCGCCTGTCCTTCATCGAGATCGTCCCGCGCACCACCGTCGCCGATGACAAGGTGCGGGTTCCGATCGGGACCGGTCCCTACATGGTCGACTTCTGGGACTCCGGTCAGCGGGTCGCGCTCAAGGCGAACCCGAACTACCACGGCGAGGCGCCCGAGTTCACCCGCGCGGTGTATCAGTGGCGCAGCGAGGGCAGCGTCCGTGCCGCGATGGTCACCAACGACGAGGCGGACGTCGCCACATCGCTCGGCCCCGAAGACGGAGCCGGTGACCTCGGGATCGCCTACACCAACAACGAGACGACGGCCCTGCGTATGCAAGCCACCGACGCGCCGCTGAACGACTATCGGGTGCGCGAGGCCATCGACCTCTCCATCAATCGCGACGGCATCGTCGACGCGCTGTTCCAGGGCCTGGGCATCCCCGCGGCCCAGCTGGTCGGCAAGGGCATCGTCGGATACGACGATCGGCTCACCCCGACGCCCTACGACCTCGACCGGGCGCGAGAACTGGTCGACGAAGCTCGTGCGGACGGGGTACCGGTGGACCGGACCATCCGGCTCATCGGACGCACCGGCCAGTTCCCCAAGATCAACGAGACCATCGAGAACCTCCAGTTCACGCTCAGCGAGATCGGCCTGGACGTCAAGATCGAGATGATGGACACCTCCGGTCAGATGCAGTATCAGACAAGGCCTTTCGTGCCAGGTTCCGGTCCGGTGCTGCTGATGATCATGCACGGCAATCAGGCTGGTGACACCCAGTTCACCCTGGACCAGTACATGCTGTCCGACGGTTACCAGAGCACATACGGCACTCCGGCCTACGACGAGCAGATCCGCGCGGCCGAGGCGCTGACCGGAGCCGCACGCCAGAACGCGCTCGCCGACGTCCTGGCCGCCGAGCCACGCGAGATCCGCCAATACGCCTACATCGCACACATGCAGGCTGTCCTCGCGAAGTCGAGCCGTGTTGCCTACCAGCCCAATTCGGCCACCGGCGACGAAATGCGTCTCGCCGAGATGACCCACGCGCCAGCCCAGAACGACTGAAACAGAGGCGATGACCGATGCTCACCTTCCTCCGGCGCCGGATGTTCACCAGCCTGATCCCGCTGATCATCGTCTTGTTCGGCGTGTTCTTCATGGCTCGGCTGACCGGCGACCCCACCAATCTCTACCTGCCCGTCTCCGCGACCCCCGACCAGCGTGCCGAGTTCGCGGCGGCGAACGGTCTCGACAAGCCGGTCTGGCAACAGATGACCGACTACCTCGCCGGTGTCGTCCACCTCGATTTCGGTGAATCACTCAAGACGGGCCAGGAGGCGGCAGGCATGGCCCTGCGGGCTTTCCCGGCCACGCTGCAGCTCGCCTTCGTCACATTGGTGCTGTCGATCCTCGGCTCGATCATCATCGGCTGCTGGGCGGCCTACCGCCCGAACTCGCTGGCCGACCGGTTCTCCAGCCTGCTGTCGATGACCGCGGCCAGCGTCCCCGACTTCTGGTTCGCGATCACCGGGATCTGGATCTTCGCGGTCGTCGCCGGCTGGCTGCCGACGTCGGGCACCGGCGGGATGCTGGCCTGGGTCCTACCCATCGCGACCCTGATGATCCGGCCACTCGGTGTGCTCACCCAGGTCGTGCGCGGCGCCATGGTCTCCGCGCTGTCGGCTCCCTACGTCAAGGTGGCGCGGAGCAAGGGGGCCGGGGATCTGCGGATCGTCACCCACCATGCCCTCCGCAATGCGGCTGCCCCCGCCCTCACCGTGGCAGGCGATCTCGCGGTCGGCCTCATCAACGGTGCGGTCATCGTCGAGGCCATCTTCGGATGGCCCGGCATCGGCAAGCTGATGATCGACTCGATCCTGCAGCGTGACTTCGCGGTCCTGCAGGCAGCGGTGCTCCTCACCGCCATCAGCATCTTCATCCTGAACATCGTCATCGACGCGGGCCTCGCGCTGCTGGACCCACGCGTTCGTGACAAGGCCACGGTCTAGTCGCCGGCGACCATCGAGGAGTACTGACACAATGTCCATCGTCACCGATCCCGTCGACTCGACGAGTCCCGTCGCCTCGACCGACATCACCGGCGACTCCGTCGCCACCAAGAAGGTGCCCGCCGGGCAGTTGCCGTTGTGGCGGTTGCTGTTCCGCGACAAGTTCGCGACCGTCGCGGCAGGCATCCTGACCCTCGTCCTGCTCACCGCGGTCTTCGGTCCGTGGCTCGTCGGCGACGCCGCCACCGACCAGAACCTCGACGAGTCGAATCTCCCGCCGTTCAACCTGGACACGGGTTGGATGAACATCCTGGGGACCGACCCGCTCGGCCGCAGCATGCTCGCCCGGCTCATCGTCGCGTGTCAGACCACACTGATGGTCTCCCTGCCTGCCGTGATCATCTCGTGCGTCGTCGGATCGGCGATCGGCATGTGGGCGGGTTACCACCGCGGCTGGCGGGAAACCACCGCGATGCGCATCGCCGATGTCATCATGAGCTTCCCGTCCCTGCTGCTCGCCGTCGTGATCCTGTATGTGTTCTCGCCGAGCGCCGCCAACATCATCGCGGTGCTCGCGATCACCCGCATCCCGATCTACCTGCGTACGGCACGCGCCGAATCCGCCGAACTGCAGAGCCGTGTGTTCGTTGACGCGGCACGGACATTCGGTGCGAGCAGCGGTGCGATCCTCCGCGGTCACGTGTTGCCGATCCTGCTCCCGACGCTGCTCACGGTCGCCACGCTCGACTTCTGTTACGTGATGCTTGCCGAGTCGTCGCTGTCGTTCCTCGGCATCGGCATCCAGCCGCCCGACATCAGCTGGGGATTGATGGTGTCGCAGGGTCGGACCTATCTGCAGACGGCGTGGTGGCTGTCGTTCTTCCCGGGTCTGGCGATCGTCATCACGACCGTGTCGGCCACGATGCTGGCCGCATGGGCGCGCATCGCGACCGACCCCGGCCAGCGGTGGCGACTGACCACCCCGAACGCGCGCAAGCGGTTCTTCTCCTCACGAAAGGCGCTGCGATGAGTGCTCCCGCCCTCGACCGGCCCGATGCCGGCACCGACGACCGGGTCGCACTCGACGTCGTCGACCTGACCGTCGATCTGCGGACCCCCACCGGCACTGTCCGCGCCGTCGATCACGTCTCCTTCCGTGCCCGTCGCGGCGAGACCCTGGCGCTTCTCGGCGAATCGGGGTGCGGCAAGTCGATGACCGCTCAGGCGCTCGTCGGCCTGCTCGACCCGATCGCCTCGGTCTCCGACGGGTCGATCACGCTCGATTCCGTCGATCTCGTCTCCGCGTCGCCGTCGAAGCGGCGTGACGTGGCCGGCACCGAGCTCGCCATCGTGTTCCAGGACGCGCTGACCGCCCTCAACCCCGTGTATCCGGTCGGCACCCAACTCGCCGAACCGTTCCGGATCCATCGTCGGATGTCGAAGAAGAAGGCCCGTCTCGAGGCGATCGAGCTGATGCGTCACGTGGGCATCCCGGAACCGGAGTCCCGGGTCGACTCCTACCCCCACCAGTTCTCGGGCGGCATGCGCCAGCGTCTGCTGATCGCGATGGCGGTCGCGCTGAGCCCCAAGGTGCTGCTCGCCGACGAGCCGACCACCGCGCTCGACGTGACCGTGCAGGCCCAGATCATGGCCCTGCTGGGCCGGCTTCGTGCCGAGCACGACATGGCGGTCATCCTGATCACCCACGATCTCGCGCTCGTCGCCGAACAAGCCGACCGTGTCGCGATCATGTACGCCGGCAACGTCGTCGAGACCGGACCGGTGGCCGAGGTCTTCGGAAGTCCGAAACACCCGTACACCAAGGGACTTCTCGATTCGGTACCCGTCAGTGCCGAACGCGGCGCCGACCTCAAGTCGATCGGTGGAACCCCGCCCGACCTGCACTCCATCCCGACGGGGTGCGTGTACCAGGCGCGGTGCCCGCTGGCTCGGGCGCAGTGCGTCCAGGAACGTCCGACGCTGACCGCAACCGGCATCAACCGTGCCGCCGCCTGCCACTTCTCGGAGGAGATCGACAATGTCTGAGACGACGACGAGGTTCGCCAAGGCCTCGACCGCGGACGGCGGTGCACCGCGCGGCGAGACGTCACACGGCACCAGCCGGGTCCTCGAGGTGCGCGACGTCGGCAAGACGTTCGCCGTGTCCGGGAAGGGCGGCCGCAAGCAACTGCGGGCGCTCGACGGTATCGACCTCGAGCTCCGTCGCGGTGAGACGCTCGGACTCGTCGGCGAATCCGGTTGTGGCAAATCCACTCTCGCGCGCACGCTGATGATGCTCGAGCGCCCCGACACCGGCACCGTGCGCTGGGACGGTACCGATCCCTACCGGCTCAAGGGCAAGGACCTGCTCGCTCTGCGTCGTAAGGTGCAGATGGTGTTCCAGGATCCCTACGCCTCGCTGAACAACCGCATGACGGCGGCCGAGATCATCGGCGAACCGTGGCGCACCCACCGGGATCTGTACCCGCGCAAGCGAGACCGGGCCGCTCGGGTGCGCGAGTTGCTGCACCTCGTCGGGCTGCGACCGAGCGACGAACACCGCAGTCCGCAGGAGTTCTCCGGCGGCCAGCGCCAGCGGCTGGGGATCGCCCGGGCGCTCGCTCTCGATCCCGAGGTGATCATCTGTGATGAACCGGTCTCCGCGTTGGATCTCTCGGTCCAGGCGCAGGTGTTGAATCTGCTCAACGAACTCCAGCAGGAACTCGACATCTCCTACATCTTCATCTCGCACGATCTGTCCGTGGTCCGCCACGTGGCCGACCGGGTCGCGGTGATGTACCTCGGTCGGATCGTCGAGACGGGCAGCACCGAGGCCGTGTTCGACCATCCCGCGCATCCATACACCGAGGCGCTGATGTCTGCGGCACCCACGCTCGACGCCGAGAACCGTCGTGAGCGAATCCTTCTCAGCGGTGAGGTGCCCTCGCCGCTCAACCCGCCGTCGGGGTGCCGGTTCCGCACGCGCTGTGCCCATGCCACCGACATCTGTGCGACCGCGCTCCCGCCGGCCGTCACCGACCACGGCGAGATCGGGCACATCGCCGAGTGCTACCACCCCCGCGGGCGGGTCGGACTGGGTATGCCCGCTCCGGCAGCATGACCGCGCCGGACAGCGCGAATGTCCAGCCCACGTGAGTGTCGTGGCATGCGTGATCATCGCCGTCGCCGTGTTCCTGGCGTCCTGCATGCAGGCGTCGATCGGGTTCGGGATGGGCATGCTCGCCGCTCCGGTGGTCGCCCTGGTGGCGCCGACGCTGCTCCCCGGCATGCTGATCGCGTCCGCGACGACCGTGACGTTGCTGGTCGTGATCCGCGAGCGGGGGAGCCTGGACCTGCGCGGTACCGGGTGGGCGCTGATCGGCCGAGTGCCCGGAACCATCGCCGGCGCCCTGCTGCTGGTGTGGTTACCGACCCGCGGGCTGTCGCTGCTGCTGGCCGCGGTCGTCCTCGGCGGGGTGGCGGTCGCATCGGTCGGGTGGCGGCCCGCCCCCGGGCGCCGCAACCTGGCGACCGCGGGAGCCGCCTCCGGACTGCTGGGCACGGCAACGTCCATCGGCGGCCCACCCATGGCCCTGGTGTACTCCGGCAAGGAGAGCGCACATGTTCGCAGCAACATGAGTGCGTTCTTCTTCGTCGGCAGTCTGATGTCGCTGGCCGCCCTGGCCGCGACCGGCAGCCTGCGCGCAGAGATCCTCTGGGCATTCGTCGCACTGACACCGGTCGTCGTCCTCGGCTTCGTCGCGTCCCGTCTCGTCAACCGGCTGCTCGACCGGAACCGGTTGCGCATGGTGTCGATCACGGTGTCGGGCATCGGCGCGGTCCTGCTCATCGGCCAGCAGCTCTTCTTCTGAATTCTCGAAAGGACCAACCATGACGACAGCGACTCCGACGCCGGCCGCCACGACGACCCCGGTCGTCACCGAGATGCGGGTGATCCCCGTCGCCGGCCGGGACAGCATGCTGCTCAACCTCTCCGGCGCGCACGCTCCGTTCTTCACGCGCAATCTGGTGGTCCTCACCGACTCCGAGGGCAACCAGGGTGTCGGCGAGGTCCCGGGTGGCGAACCGATCCGCACCACACTCGACGACGCCCGGCCGATCGTCGAGGGACGCGGGATCGGGGAGTACAACGCCGTCCTGCAGGACATCCGGCGAACTTTCGCCGACCGCGACCGGGGCGGACGGGGAGATCAGACCTTCGACCAGCGCATCACGATTCACGCGGTGACCGCCGTCGAATCAGCTCTGTTGGATCTCCTCGGCCAGCACCTCCGTGTTCCGGTGGCGGCGTTGCTCGGCGAGGGACAGCAACGCGACCGGGTCGCGGCGCTCGGCTACCTGTTCTTCGTGGGGGACCGCACCAAGACAACGCTGGACTATGCCGACGGTGCCGACGAGACCGACGAGTGGATGCGCCTGCGCCATCAGGAGGCTCTCGACGCCGACGGTGTGGTCGCCCTCGCCGAGGCAGCCCAGAAGCGCTATGGCTTCGCCGATTTCAAGTTGAAGGGCGGGGTCCTGTCGCCCGAGGAGGAGGCCGATGTCGTCACCGCACTCGCCGAACGCTTCCCGGCGGCGCGGGTGACCCTCGACCCCAACGGTGGCTGGCTGCTCGAGGAGGCGATCCGTATCGGTGGTCGTCTCCGCGACGTGGTCGCCTACGCCGAGGACCCGGTGGGGCCGGAGGGCCGGTTCTCCGGCCGTGAGGTGATGGCCGAGTTCAAACGCGCGACCGGACTGCCGACGGCGACCAACATGATCGCCACCGACTGGCGCGAGTTGGGGCACACGATCCGGACGAATGCGGTCGACATCCCGCTGGCGGACCCGCATTTCTGGACCATGGCCGGCTCGGTCCGCGTCGCGCAACTGTGTGATGCGTGGGGTCTGACCTGGGGTTCGCACTCCAACAATCACTTCGACGTGTCGCTGGCCATGTTCACGCATGTGGCCGCCGCCGCACCCGGTGAGATCACCGCGATCGACACGCATTGGATCTGGCAGGACGGACAGCGCCTCACCACCGAGCCGTACGAGATCGTCGACGGTCACCTCACGGTTCCCGACCGCCCGGGACTCGGCGTCGAACTCGACATGGAACAGGTGGACGCCGCCCACCAGCTGTACCTCACCGAAGGGCTCGGCGCCCGGGACGACTCGATCGGGATGCAGTTCCTGATCCCGGACTGGACCTTCGACAGCAAACGGCCCGCTCTCGTGCGGAGCTGACGTCGTGGCGGAATCGCACAGCGGTGGTGGTGGTCTGAAAGTCGTGGTGGGCGAACGGAACTTCGCGCCACACCGCGACCTGTTCGAGAGTTTGCTGCCCGTCGGGGTGGACACCTCCTGGCACGCGGTCTTCGACGAGGCGGCGCTCGTGACGGATCTGGCCGATGCCGATGTCTACATCGGCGGTCGGGTGACTCCGTCGATGGCTCGCGCGGGTTCGCGGCTGCGGCTGGTGCTCACCGGCGGTGCCGGCACCGACAAGGTGAGTTTCGACGACCTCCCCGCGCACACTCTGGTGGCCAACACGTTTCACCACGAGGACTCGATCGCCGAATACATCGCCGCCGCGGCGGTGACCGTGCGCCGAGACCTGCTCGTCCAGGATGCGGCCCTCCGGCGGGGTGTCTGGGCGTCGGCGGTCTATCGAGACGGTGTGCCGCAACCGCAGACCCTCCGCGGGGCCATGGTCGGTTACGTCGGCTTCGGCCACATCGGGCGGCGAACCGCGGATCTGCTGGGTGCTTTCGGCGCGCGGGCCTGCGCGGTGACGGGGTCCGGCCGGGTCGCCGACGATTCCGGACTCGAATGGCACGGCGACACCACCGATCTCGGCCGGCTGATGACGGAGTCCGACGTCGTGGTCGTCTCCGCACCGCTGACCTCGAGTACCACCGGGATGATCGATGCCGCGCATCTCCGCCGGCTCGGGCCCTCGGGTGTGCTGGTGAACGTGGGCCGCGGTCCGCTCGTGGTCGAGCAGGATCTGTTCGAGGCGTTGCGGGACGGGGTGATCGGCGGGGCCGCGGTCGATGTCTGGTATCGCTATCCGACGGCCGGTGACGAGGCGGCTCCGTCGGATCTGCCGTTCGCCGAGCTGCCCAATGTCCTGATGACCCCGCACATCTCGGGGGTCACCCGCGACACCTTCGTCGGCCGGGTGCGCGACATCACCGACAACATCTCCCGGCTCCTCGCCGGAGAAGACATACTGCGCGTCGTCACACCGACCTGATCTCGATGCGCGACCAACGTCCCGCTCCTCACCTCGAAAGAAACAACCCCCACTGCTCCCTGATCCGAAAGAGGCGCCCCCCTGCTCCCTGAGGAGCGAGCTTGCGAGCGTCCCCTCTGCTCCCTGAGGAGCGAGCTTGCGAGCGTCACGAAGGGTTTTGGTGAGCTACGTGGCAGACCCCTTCGTGACGCGCCCTCCGCAAGCTCCGGGCGCTCTTCAGGGAGCAATGGGGGCCGCTTCGCTCGCACCTCAGGGAGCAAAAGATTCGGCACTCGCTTGAAGCGGACTCGCTCAGGCGTCGGCGGTCTCGGTACGGGCCGGCTCGGGCGCTGCACGCTTCCCGTTCTGGAACAGCAACGGGTAGAGGAGACCGCCGATGAGACCGCCGATCAACGGGGCGAGCCAGAAGGCCCACAGCTGACCGGGCGCGCCGTTGCCGTTGAAGAAGGCGACCGCGGTCGAGCGGGCCGGGTTGACCGAGGTGTTGCTGATCGGGATCGAGATCAGATGGATGAGGGTGAGGCACAAACCGATCGCCAGCGGCCCGAAGCCCGCGGGTGCGCGCCCGTCGGTCGCACCCAGGACCACGATGAGGAAGAACGCCGTCAACAGGACCTCTGCGATGAGAACCGCGGTGAGGGAGTAATTGCCGGGGGAGTGTTCGCCGTATCCGTTGGCAGCCATGTTGCCCTCCGCCACGAACCCGGGTCGACCCTTCGCGATGAGGAAGAGCATCAGGCCGGCCAGCAGGCCACCCACGACCTGTGCGATCCAGTAGGTGGGCAGCTCCTTCCAGGACATCCGTCCGCTGATGGCGGCGCCCAACGTGATCGCGGGATTGAAGTGTGCTCCCGAGACGTGTCCGACCGCGTAGGCCATGGTCACCACGGTGAGGCCGAAAGCCAGCGAGACGCCGAGGAATCCGATCCCCACCTGGAAGGTGTCCTGACCGTCGTCGGATTGCGCTATCTGCTTGGCGGCGTAGATCGCGCTGCCGCATCCGCCGAAGACCAACCAGAATGTGCCGAAGAACTCAGCGGCGAGTCGTGCTGCGGGTGACGGGGAAGGCATGGACGTCCTTTCGCTCGGTGACCTGACCGTCGAGGCGCGCGAAGTGCCTCATCCTCCGAATGGCTCACACAGTAGCGGTGCCACCGTGAATCGGCAGCGTTACGGCAAATCCTGTACACGTCAGTGAAGATGGGGTGGACGAGAGTTGTCCCTTGGGATCAACGGCGAAACGTCGAGTGCATCTCCCAGAACAGAATCTCGGTGTCCATCGTCGCGGAGACGGTGACGTCTCCGTGATCGGTGGTGCGCAGGGCATCACCCTCGGCGAGCTGTATGCCGTCGTCCAACTCGACACCGCCCCGCGCCACGTACAGGTGTCCGAAGGGCGCCGGGGGGAGAATGACCGACTGCCCGGACCCGAGACGCGCGACATGCAGTGCCGCATGGGGATTCTTGATCGAGATCGCCGTGGTGTCGGTGTGCTCGGGCATTCCGGAGGCGACGGTGACCAGGCCGCCGGCTGCCAGGTCGGTGGTGAAATCGCGCTCGGCATAGCCGGGTTCACCTCCGGCGTGTTCGGGCGCAACCCACATCTGGATGACGCGAAGGTCCCGGTCTTCGCTCCGTCGAGAAGCATTCGCCTCGGTGTGGGTGATACCGCGGCCCGCGCTCATCCGCTGCGCGATGCCGGGGGTGATCACGCCCGTGTTGCCGAACGAATCACGATGAGCGACAGCGCCTTCGAGCACCCACGTGATGATCTCGGCGTCGCGGTGAAAATGTGCGTCGAAGCCTTCGCCCGCGTCGACGCGATCATCGTTGTGCACGAGCAGGACCCCGTGGGCGTTCGCGGTCAGATCGAAGTTGCCGGTGACCGGGAAGGACTGGCGGGACTCGAGCCACTCGCTCCGGAAGCCATGTCGGTCGGCGGCTCGGATGACCTGCCGTGACTCCATGGCCGCGGCTCGTGCTTCGCTCATCGTCGACTCCGATCTGGTCCGGGAACTCGGCCGACTCAACCGTCGGCGCACAGGCGCTATTCCGGTCCGTGGCGGCGCTCGCTAGTCCAGCAGGTTCACCGCGTTGGCCACCACCAGGCTCAGGATGACGATCGACAGCAATGACTGCGAGGCCATCGCGAGTTTCGCGCGCCGCGCCAGCGGCATCACATCGGTCGGACTGAAGGCCGTCGCATTGGTCAGGGCCAGGTAGAGGTAGTCGAAGAACACCGGTCGCCAACCGGAGGCTGCCAACCGCGGCTCGAGTTGCTGGGGAAACGCGAGATCCGGGTGCTCGGCGGGGTGCAGGTGCCGGTTCACCGGCCCGCCGCCGTCGAGTTCCCAGTAGAGAAACGCGAAGGCGATGACGGTCTGTAGCCAGACGAGGGCGCCGGCGACCAGCAACTGGTTCGCCGCCTCGGTCTGCGGATTGCCATGGAGAAGATCCCATACGAGTCGTCCCGCACCCCATGCTGCTCCGGCCGCGATGGCGACGACGAGACACACGGAGAGGGCGCGGACCCACCGGCCGGGGCGGTCGATCCGGCCGGGATCCACGACGACGAGCGTCAGCAGCACCATCCCCTCGATCGCGGGAAGCAACCATGCGGTCCCGGCGGCGTAACGCGCCGGGAGCAGGAACGGGATCGCCATCGCGACCAGCACGAACGCCGATGCGGTCCATCGCTGCTCGGCGCGGGGCAGGTTCTCTCCCGGGCGGTGGTCGTCGTCGTTCATCCGGCGGCCTCCTCCGGTCCGGGGCCCCGACACGTTCGGTCAACACCGTTGACTCGGCGTGCCCGGCCGGTACTGTGTTCTTCATCACATAGGCAGGAAGGGATGTGCCATGATAGCGACCGAGATCAGGGATCTGCATCGCAGCATCGGGGCCTTACGCCATCACATGACGACGCTGCAGACACAGTACGGCGATGTCGACGCCGTTCGGCGGATGTCCAACGACCTGGACCGTCTGGAGATCGACCTCCATGACTTCGAGCACGCGCCGCCGCCGCTTCTGCAGGCGAAGCTCGGACGAGACCAGGTGATCTATGTGCCCGACAGCAAGTCAGACGAATCTGCCTGGCTGGGCGCGCAAGACGAAGGGCTGGGCTTTCATTCGCGTGAGCGCACGAAGTGAGCGCCCCCGCGACTGAGCGGGACGCAGTCGGGGTCTTCTCTCCCGGTCGCGCGCGGATCCTGGCGCGCACACTCCGTCAGGACAGGTGGTGGCTGTCGCCCCTGCTGACCGTCATCGGTCTCGCGGCCTTCGTCATCTATGCGACCGTGCGGTCCTTTGTGCGGACCGCCTATTACTCGACCGAGTATCACTACCTGTCGCCGTTCTACTCGCCGTGTCTCAGTGAGTCGTGTGTGCCCGGTGCGAGTCACTTCGGTACGCCCTTCCCCGAACTCCCGATGTGGATTCCGCTGGCATTCTTGTCGCTACCGTTTCTGCTCGGGTTCCGGTTGACCTGCTACTACTACCGCAAGGCGTACTACCGGTCGGTGTGGTTGTCGCCGCCGGCATGCGCGGTCGCCGAACCGCACAGCAGGTACACCGGCGAGACGCGGCTGCCGCTGATCATCCAGAATTCGCACCGGTACTTCTTCTATGCAGCCGTGATCATCTCGGTGATCAACACCTATGACGCCGTCATCGCGTTCCACGGGTCCGACGGTGGTTTCGGCTTCGGCCTGGGCAATGTCATCCTCGTCGTGAACGTGCTGCTGCTCTGGACGTACACGGTGTCGTGCCACTCGTGTCGCCACGTGACCGGCGGCCGTCTCAAGCACTTTTCGAAACACCCGGTGCGGTACTGGATCTGGACCCGGGTCTCGAAGCTGAACACCCGGCACATGCAGTTCGCCTGGATCACGCTCGGTACGTTGGTGCTCACCGACTTCTACATCATGCTCGTTGCCAGCAACACCATCTCGGACCTGAGGTTCGTGGGTTGACCGATTGACGGCACAACGTCTGTTGTGCAGCCGTTTTCAACGTTGGGAGTCGCGCTAGATGACCGAGCCGGAACGCTACGAGTACGACGTCGTTGTCATCGGTGCGGGCGGTGCCGGGTTGCGTGCGGTCATCGAGGCCCGCGAACGCGGATATTCGGTCGCCGTGGTGTGCAAGTCACTCTTCGGCAAGGCCCACACGGTCATGGCGGAGGGCGGGTGCGCCGCGTCGATGGGCAACGCCAACTCGAAGGACAACTGGCAGACGCATTTTCAGGACACCATGCGTGGCGGCAAGTTCCTGAACAACTGGCGTATGGCCGAGTTGCACGCGAAGGAGGCTCCGGATCGGGTCTGGGAACTCGAAACCTACGGCGCCCTGTTCGATCGCACCGACGACGGCCGGATATCGCAGCGCAACTTCGGCGGTCACACCTATCCGCGGCTCGCGCATGTCGGCGACCGCACCGGGTTGGAACTGATCCGGACGATGCAACAGAAGATCGTCTCGCTTCAGCAGGAGGACTTCGCGGCCACCGGCGACTACGAATCGCGCATCAAGGTATTCGCCGAATGCACCATCACCGATCTCCTGAAGGACGGCGACGCCATCGCCGGCGCGTTCGGGTACTGGCGTGAGTCCGGTCGCTTCATCCTGTTCGAGGCGCCGGCGGTGGTCGTGGCGACGGGAGGCATCGGCAAATCGTTCAAGGTGACCTCCAATTCGTGGGAGTACACCGGCGACGGCCACGCGCTCGCCCTCCGGGCCGGAGCGAGCCTGATCAACATGGAGTTCGTCCAGTTCCATCCGACCGGGATGGTCTGGCCGCCCAGCGTCAAGGGCATCCTGGTGACCGAGGGTGTTCGCGGCGATGGCGGCGTCCTCAAGAACACCGACGGCAAGCGTTTCATGTTCGACTACATCCCACCGGTTTTCAAAGGTCAGTACGCCGAGACCGAGGAGGAGGCCGACGAGTGGCTGGCCGACAACGACAGTGCGCGTCGGACCCCGGACCTGTTGCCCCGCGACGAGGTCGCCCGGGCGATCAACGAGGAGGTCAAGGCCGGACGCGGCACCGAACACGGCGGTGTCTACCTCGACATCGCGTCGCGGATGCCCGCCGAGGAGATCATGCGCCGGCTGCCGTCGATGCATCATCAGTTCAAAGAACTCGCCGACGTCGACATCACGGCCGAGCCGATGGAGGTCGGGCCCACGTGTCACTACGTGATGGGCGGAATCGAGGTCGACCCGGACACGGCCGCCTCGCGGGTCCCGGGGCTGTTCGCGGCGGGTGAGTGCTCGGGAGGGATGCACGGCTCCAACCGATTGGGCGGCAACTCACTCTCCGACCTGCTGGTCTTCGGGCGACGGGCCGGACTCGGTGCGGCGGCGTACGTCGAATCACTGACGACGCGGCCCACCGTCTCCGCTGCCGACATCGAGCGGGCGGCGACATCGGCTCTGGCGCCCTTCGATCCGCCGGCCGAGGGCAAACCGGAGAACCCGTACACCCTGCACACCGACCTCCAACAGGCCATGAACGATCTGGTCGGGATCATCCGGAAGGAGGCCGAGATGCAGGAGGCGCTCGACGTCCTGGCAGATCTGCGAAACCGATTGGGCGGCATGCAGGTCGAAGGGCACCGGCAGTTCAACCCGGGCTGGCATCTCGCCATCGACCTGCGCAACATGCTGCTGGTCTGTGAATGCGTCGCTAAGGCCGCGCTCATGCGCACGGAGAGCCGTGGCGGGCACACCCGCGACGATCACCCGTCGATGGACTCGAACTGGCGTAACGCTTTGTTGGTCTGCACCGCCGAGCTCGACGGGGACGGCCCGGTGCCGGAGGTGAGCGTGGTGCGGACGGAACAGACCCCCATGCGTCCGGACCTGTTGGAGCTGTTCGAGTTCCCGGAGATAGAGAAGTATTACACCGCAGCCGAGATCGCCGGGCACCCCGGCGCCGGGGGCGAGCGAGCCGAAGGGCACTCGGAGGACTGACATGGGATACGACGCGAAGTTCCGGATCTGGCGTGGGGACACCGACGCCGGTGGTCTCGAGGACTACACGGTGGCTGTCAACGAGGGTGAGGTGGTGCTCGACATCATCCATCGACTGCAGGCGACGCAGGCACCCGACCTGGCGGTGCGGTGGAACTGCAAAGCGGGCAAATGCGGTTCGTGCTCGGCCGAGGTCAACGGTCGCCCGAAGTTGCTGTGTATGACCCGGATGTCCACCTTCACCGAAGACGAGGTCGTCACGGTGACCCCGATGCGTACCTTCCCCGTCATCCGCGACCTGGTCACCGATGTCTCGTTCAACTACGCGAAAGCGCGGGAGATCCAGTCCTTCACGCCCCCTGAGGGTCTCGGGCCGGGGGAGTATCGGATGAAGCAGGTCGACGTGCAGCGCTCGCAGGAGTTCCGCAAGTGCATCGAGTGTTTCCTGTGCCAGGACACCTGCCACGTCGTGCGCGATCACGAGGAGAACAAGCAGAACTTCGCCGGTCCGCGCTACCTCATGCGCGTCGCCGAACTCGACATGCATCCCCTCGACGTCGCCGAGCGCCGCGACACGGCCCGAACCGAGCACGGACTGGGCCTCTGCAACATCACCAAATGCTGCACCGATGTCTGTCCCGAGCAGATCAAGATCACCGACAACGCGCTGATCCCGATGAAGGAACGCGTCGCCGACCGACACTATGATCCGCTGGTGTGGTTGGGTAACAAGCTGTTTCGACGGCACTGACTGCGCGTCGGGACGTTGTGCGCCTCAGCCGGCGTACCCCAGGCGACGGGATACGGTGAGCGCGCCATCCACCAGCGCGGCGGCCATCTCGTCCTGGCGTTCATCGGACAGATCCGCAGACAACCCGCCGATGCTCAACGCCGCCACCACATTTCCCTTGCGGTCTCGGATGCACGCGCCCAGTGCGGCGACACCGGGTGTCACGTCGCCGACACTGATGGAGTAGCCGCGTCTGCGTGTTTCGGCGAGCGTCGCCCGCAACTCCTCTTCGGTGATCTCGTCGCCGGCCGGGGTGAGCATCGGTCGCGACTCGAGAACCTGGGGGAGGGCGGTCTCCTCGAGTTCGGCCAACAGGGCCACCGGTGCTCCGCCGAGGTAGAGCGGTAACGACCGCCCGACCGAGAGAACCATCACCCGGATGGGCTGGCTGCTCTCGATCATGTCGAGGCACACCGCCCGCGCGCCGTCGGGGACCAGTAGGTACACGTGCTCGTCGAATCGGGCCGCGAGCTCGGACATCACGTGACTGGCCTCGGTGCGCAGGTCGAAGCTGCCCAGCACGGCGGAAGCGAGCTCGAAGACGCGCAACGTGAGTCGGTAGTCGGCGGAGCGGGTGCGCTCGACCCAGCCGGCGACCTCGAGGGTGTTGAGAATCCGGTACATCGTCGTGCGACTGTGCCCGCACTTCGTCATCAGCTCCGCCAGGGACAGCTCGGCGCGATCGCCTTTGAAGGCTTCGAGGACATCGATCGCCTTCACGATCGACGCGATGTGGTTCTTCGGGTCGAGTTCCATTGATCGCGCGGGTGTCATGGCTGCTGTCTCCTTCTGTGATGCGAAGCGGGCTTTGGGATCTCACTCCAGGACGACATGTCCGCCGAACGGTTCACGCCGACCCGGTGCATGTCTTCGATCTGCGTGGCCGAACACACCGAGGCCATGGTGTGATGGTTGACACAGACCACCGGACATGCAATTGTTCCGTATGGCGCACACGTTATCCGGATTCCGGACACCGAGTCAAGCCCCGAAACCCGCGAGCATCGACTCCGCTTCCACGGTCACACGGGTGGTCATGCCGATCGACGGCCCCGCCCGAGTCCTGTGTGGAGAAGGCGGCTCTGAGTCGACGTACGAGATCCCGGGGTGGGACGTCCTACGGACTTTTGTCGATCGATTCGCCCCTGATGTCGCGGTCGACCTGTCCACCCGGTTCGCCGCGACAATTGCCGAGTGGGAAGCCAACCCCACCAGAGTCACCTACGGCGTCGTCGGGGGCCGAGACGTCTTGGTGGGGCTGTCCTATCAGACCTCGCCGGAAGAAGTGCTCGCCGCTGTCTGGCGCGGATTGTGTGTGTCGCTTGCCCGCGCGCTGCGGGACAACGGTGTCGACGGACCGGTCCGGCTCGAGTCGGGTCATCCGGGCGCCGACGTACTGGCTGATCGATTGAGTCGCTTGGGTATCCGTGTCCAGGGCGTCCACACACCCGTCGACGCGGAACTTCGGCTGGGCATCGACGCACTCGTCCGCGCGGTTGCCGATACCGCACAGGAGGCGTCCCGGTGACCCGTTCGGTCGTGATCGGTATCGACAAAGGCACCAGTTCGCTCAAGACGATCGCCGTCGATCTCGCCACCGGAGAGCTCGTCGCCGAATGCGGTGCTCGGACCCCGAGTGTCTACCCGACCGCGGGCCGGCACGAGGAGGACCCCGAACGGACCTGGGCGACAGTCGCAGGCACGATCCGGGCGGTCGTTGACGCGCTCGGCGCGGGGACGTCCATCGCAGGCGTCGGGGTGACCGGTCACATGGGTGGACTGTGGACCGTCGGCCCTGACGGCGCGCCCGTCGGCCACGCGATCTGCTGGCCCGACGCCCGCGCGACCGGCGTTCTCGACGCAGTACGCGACCGCGGCCACCTCGACGCCTTGTTCGAGATCAGCGGGAACGCTCTCATTCCGGGAACCCCATATCCCTTGCTGGCGTGGATGAAGCGCGCCGAGCCGGAGCGGTACGCGAGGATCCGGCACTTCTTCATGGCCAAGGACTACGTGAACTACCGGCTCACCGGAGTCGTGGCGACCGAGGAGTCCGACCTGTCGTTCGCACCCTGCGACTTCCGCAATCGCCGCAAGGCGGAGGAGTTCTTCACCGCCTTCGGCATCGAGGAGATGTCTCCGCGACTGCCCGAGGTCGGCGTCAGCACCGACCTCCTGGGGACCGTGACCGCCGCGGCGTCGGCCGAGACCGGGCTCCCGGTGGGGACCCCGGTGTCTGCGGGCACCGGAGATGCCACGGCCAACATGATCGGGATCGGCGCCGCCGACGACGGCCAGGCTGTCACCACCATCGGTACGAGCCTCATGAACGGCACCTCCACGGATCATCCGCTGCTCGAACCCGCCGGAATCGGTTTCGGCTTCCTCATGCCGGAGAATCGATGGCAACGCCAGATCACCAATTCCGGAGGCGGCACCCTGTGCCTCGACTGGGTGATCAACACCTTCTGCCCGGCAGAGGTGGAGCGCATGGCGCGCGGCGCCACCACGCTCGGCGATGTGGTGCGCGACTTCGCCCGCCAGACCGAGCCGGGAAGTCGTGGGCTCGTGTTTCATCCGTATCTCAACACCGCGGGCGCGACAGCTCCGTTCCTCGATGTCAACGCGCGCGGCAGCTTTGTCGACTTCCGCCCGGACACGTCGTCGGCAGAACTCGTCCGGGCCGTCATGGAGGGCACGGCTCTCTCGGTGCGGGACTGTTACGACGCCATGCCCGTACGCATCGACGAGATCCGCCTGACCGGCGGTGGGGCCCGCAGTGTCGAGTGGAGCCAGATCATCGCCGATGTGCTGCAGAAGACCATCGTGGCACCCGATGTCCCCGAGTCGGGGGCGCTGGGGGCGGCGATGCTCGCCGCGGTTGCCACCGGGCAGTACGCCGACCTCGACGCCGCAACCGCGCAACTGGTACGGCCGGGGCGCGTCCACGAACCCGACCCCGAGACAGCGAGTACCTACGACGAGGCCTTCGCCATCTACCGGGCCGTCCTCGCACCGCTGCGTGACGTCTGGGCCGCGACGGCCGCGACCGACCGCCTCATCCCGGCCTGACCGGCCGACCCACCGCACGACACACGCGAAACGGAGAACTCGTGCCCGTCATCAGAACCGTGCTCGGCGACATCGCCCCCGAAAGCCTGGGAGTGACCCTGTGTCATGAGCACCTCTTCACCAACCCGCCGAAGTGGGCGCAGGACAAGGACCCCGACATGGTGCTCGACCGTGTCGACGCGGCGATCGGTGAGGTGACCGACTTCGACAGCCTGGGCGGGGGCGCACTCGTCGAGATGACCACCGCCGACTACGGACGACGCGGCGACGGCCTGCTGGCCGTCGCCCGGGCCACGCCCGTCCACATCATCAGCGCCAGCGGCTATCAGAAGGGCATCTACTATCCCGAGTCGGTCGCCACCGAGTCGGTGGAGGAGATCGCCGCCCGGTTCGCGGCCGACGTGACGGCCGGTGTCGACGGCACGTCGGCGCGGGCCGGCGTGATCAAGTTCGGGACCTGTCGCACCGATGAGATCCGCGCGGACGAGCGCAAGGTCCAGAAGGCCGTTGCGCGAGCACACCTCGAGACAGGCGCGCCGATTTCCACCCACTGTCAGGCCGGAACGCTGGGTGACCTGCAGGCGAACGGTTTCGCCGACCTCGGCGTCGATCCCGATCACGTCCTGATCGGTCACCTCGACCGCAACCTCGACTACGACTACCTCCGCAAGGTCGCGAAGACCGGGGTGTGGCTCGGATTCGACCATTGGACCAAACCCAAATACCCGTCCGACGACCTCCGGGTCGACCACATCCGGCGTCTGGCCGACGAGGGCTTCACCAAGATCATGGTGTCCGGTGATCTGGGCCGGCCGTCGTATCAACCCCACCATGGCGGCACGCCGGGCTTCGCGGGACTGCTCAAGCAGATTCGCGACCGGCTCCCCGCCGACATCGCCGAGCGTGTCTTCGTGCAGAACCCGCGGACGTTCTTCGCGTTCACACCGCGCGAGGGGGTGGCATGATCTCCACCGCACCGGCTTCCGCGGGCGGCGTCGGAGCCCCGGTGACGACACACGGCGTGCTCTTCGACCTGGACGGGACCCTCATCGACTCCCGGTACGCGATCATCGAGGCCTACCGCGCAACATTCGAGAACGAACTCGGACAACCGCTGCCCGACGAACTCGAGGATCCGAGCGCCATCATGGCACCTCGGCCCCCCGAGATCTTCGCGCGATTCTCTGACCGCGATCCGCTGGAACTCGAACGCGCGTACGGCACGCATTACACGTCGGGCGCCTTCCGGCGCGTGGCGGCCTACCCGGAGCTGCGTGAGACCCTCGCCGCTCTCGCCGAGCGCGGCATCACCGTGGGCATCGTCACCAACAAGCGAATGAGCCGCGTGCGCAAGGATTTCCACCATCTCGGCATCGACGAGAAGTCGTTCGCGACCATCGTGACCGCCGACGACACCACCGAACGCAAACCGCACCCCGCCCCGGTGCTGCTCGGACTCGAGCGGGCCGGACTCGACCCGGCGCACACCTGGTACGTCGGGGACGGCCCGCAGGACATCCGCTCCGGCGCCGCCGCCGGCACCCGCACGATGGGCGCCGCCTATGGCTACTACGGAACCGACACCCTCGCCGGTCACCGACCCGACCATCTCCTCGACACGCTGAGCGAACTCCTGCACCACATCTAGCGAACCGACCACACATACGGTCCCGCACCACACCCGGTGGCGCGGTACCGCTCGCTGCCCCGAAATCCCTCCGGCGCAGAACCCTTCATCGATCCGCCCACCCCCGGAGAGTGGGCACTCTCACGAACGGATGTCGTCATGACCCAACTACTCCCTGCCCGAAATCGGGCGCTGACCACTGTCGCCGAGGTCGATGACCTCGTCGACTCCGAGGACATAAGGACCCGCAGGCACAAGCTCATGCTTGTTCTCGGTCTCGCCGGCATCGCCTTCGAGGCGTACTTCCTGGCGGTCTTGAGTTCGGGCACGGCCCCGATGAGCGAACAGCTCAACCTCGACGCGAACGGCGTCGGGCTGGTCAGCGCATACGGCTACGTCGCCACCCTGATAGCCGCGGCGACCTGCGGCCTGCTCGCCGACCGATACGGTCGGGTGAAGATCATGGTCGTCGCCAAGATCGTGGCGGTGATCGCCGCCCTGATGATGGCCGCCGCACCGAGTTTCGCGATGCTCGTCTTGGCCCGGTGCATCGCGGGCGCGGCCTACGGCGTCGACCTCGGCGTTGCGATGGCATACCTGTCGGAGAACCTGCCGAAGAAGCGCCAGTACCTGCTCAACTTCTGGCAGGCACAGTGGTACATCTCCACGGTCGTCGCCCTGGCGATCGTCCTGGGTCTCTACCACCTCGACGTGGGACTGAGCATCTGGCGCTGGGGCCTCGTCACCGCCGCGATCTTCGCCTTCGTCGTCGCCGTCGCACAGTGGGCCCTGATGCCCGATAGCCCGCGCTGGCTCGCCAAGAAGGACAGGCTCCCCGAGCTGACCAAGTCGTTGAAAGCCATGTACGGAATCGACGCCACATATCCCACCGGGCATCTCGACGCGGCCATCGAGGAACCACGGAAAGAGCGCCGTTTCACCGAACTCTTCAGCGTCCGCTTCCGTGCGCGGACCATCCTGGCCAACGTCGTCACCATGATGCAGGCCCTGCAGTACTACGCCGTGGCGTACTACCTGCCGGTCATCGCGCTGAGCCTGTTCGGTGAGAACTTCGGCGAGGCGACCTTCGGCTCCATCGTGTTCAACGTCTTCGGCATCGTCGGCGGTGTCGCCTCGATCTGGGTGGCATCCAAACTCGGTGCGAACGGCGCTGCGAAGTACGGATTCCTGGCGGTCGCCGCGATGATCCTGGTCCTCGGCGTCTTCTTCGACTCGCTCCCGATCCTCCTGGCGTTCATCGTCCCGGCCATGTTCATCTTCTTCCACTCCGCCGGACCCGGCGCATCCGGTCTGACCATGGCGGCGATGGCGTACCCGTCGGATCTGCGCGGTCGCGGCGGACAGCTGGCCACCATTTCGCAGAGCATCGGCGGCATCGTCGGTCTGTATGCGTTCCCGCGGATGTCGGAGGCGCTCGGGCTCTCGACCACCATCACGATCTTCGTCGCGGTGCCGTTGATCGGTGCGGCCATCTGCATGCTGATCCGCTGGGAGCCGTTCGACACGACTCACGACGCCAACGAGATCGCCGCCGCCGAGGGCGACATGACGGTACGGGAGGTGTACGGACGATGACCGGGGCACGTGTGACGATCCCCGGCTCGGTGGCGCTGATCACCGGTGGCGGACAGGGTCTGGGCCTCGCCATGGCGCGACGGTTGCGGGCCGACGGACACCAGGTGGTGATCGCCGACATCGACGCCGGACGTGCTGATCAGGCGGCCGCCGACGTCAGCGGGTCCGCGCTGGTCGTCGACGTCACCGACGACGAGTCCGTCCGCCGCGCGGTCGAGGCCGTGCGAGAGCGGTTCGGACGGCTCGACGTCCTGATCAACAATGCGGGTATCATTTCGCGGACCCAGGCCGAGGCAATCGATTCCGGCCGGTGGCAGGCCGAACTCGACGTCCACCTCGGCGGCACCATGCGGTGCAGCCGGGAGGCCTTCGTCCTCCTCCGCGAGGCGCCCAACGCGTCGATCATCAATCTCGCCTCGGTGGGTTCGACATTCGGTCTACCCGGACGATTGGCGTACACCGCCGCGAAGTCCGGCGTCCTGGGTGTCACACGCACACTCGCGGCCGAATGGGGACCGCACGGGATCCGGGTCAACGCGGTGGCCCCCGGATACATCGACACCGGGATGATGCGGACGGGTCTCGACACCGGAACCCTCGATGAGAAGCGACTGATAGATCGAACACCGATGCGCCGGTTCGGTTCTCCCGACGAGGTGGCTGCAGCCACCTCCTTCCTCGCGTCGACGGACGCGTCGTTCGTCACCGGCACCGTGCTCCGGGTCGACGGCGGGATCACCATCGACGGCACATTCCACTCGGCCGACGCCGAGATGACCAGAGAGGGCACCTGACACATGCTCGTAGACAACGACATCGATCGCCCGTCGACCGCGCAACTGGCCGACACCGCGTTCCGGCTGAGGTCGGCGATGATGCGAATGGCAGCGGACAAAGGCGAGGGATACATCGCTCAGGGGCTCGGGATCGCCGACCTGCTCGCGGTCATCTACTTCCGGCAGTTGCGTTTCGACGCCACTGATCCGGACTCGCCCTCCCGGGACCGGTTCCTGATGTCCACCGGGCACTACTCGATCGCGCTCTATGCGGTGCTCGCCGAACTGGGCATCCTGACCGAGGAGCAGATCGCGGACTACGGACTCAACGGCAGCGAACTGCCGATGAGTACTTTCGACGAGACGCCCGGAGTCGAGATCACCGGTGGCTCACTGGGACACGGTCTCGGGCAGGGTGTCGGGATGGCGCTCGGGCTCCGCCTCGACGGTGGGGATCAGAAGATCATCGTGGAACTCTCCGACGGTGAGCTGCAGGAGGGGTCGACCTGGGAGTCGGCGATGTCGGCCGCCAGTTTCGGTCTCGGCTCTCTCACCGCCGTGGTGGACTGCAACGGAATCCAGGCCGACGGTCCGATCGTGCTCGACATGGAACCGATCGCGGCCAAATGGGCCGCCTTCGGGTGGGCGGTCGAGGAGGTCGACGGCAACGACATCGAGGCTCTCGTCCGGGCGTTCGATGCGCTGGCAGCCGCGCCGGCAGACGTCCCGCGCGTGCTGATCGCCCGGACGACTCCCGGGACCGGCGTGCCCACCCTGGTCGCCCGGGAACGGGCACATTTCGTCCGCGTCCACGACACCGAGTGGACCGGACTCATCGCCGAACTGGAGGAAAATCGTGGCTGAGCTCAGAAACCGTGCCGGCGGCATGGGTGAGATCGCCGACGTCGAGGGACCCTACGAGCGGGCGCCTTTCGGTACCGAACTCGCCGAACTCGGTGCCCGCGACGAGCGGATCGTCGGACTGAGTGCCGACATGTCGAAGTATTCCGACATCATCCCGTTCCGGGATCGCTTCCCGGAGCGCTACTTCAACGCCGGCATGGCCGAGCAGAACGCGGTGATGATGGCCGCGGGATTGGCGAAGGTCGGCAAGATCGCTTTCTGCGCGACCTACGCGGCATTCCTCACCCGCCGGGCCCTCGACTTCATCGCCGTGTCATGCGCCCACAGCAAGGCCGACGTGAAGATCGTCGCCGGTTCGCCGGGGCTCGTAAATCCCTATGGCGCAACACACCAGTCCCTCGAGGACCTGGTCGTGATGCGGTCCATCCCCGATCTGACGGTCATCGATCCGTGCGACGCGGTGGAACTCCGTCACGTCATCCGCGCTGCCGCGGCCACGCCGGGTACCTTCTACATCCGCAACTTGCGCGGCAAGGTCCCCGTCGTGTTCGACGAGGACGACTTCGAGTTCGAGATCGGCCGCGCACGGATGCTGCGGCCGGGCCGTGATGTCGCGGTCATCGGAACCGGATTCATGACCGCGCGTGCGCTGAAAGCCGCGGTGTCGGCGGAAGCGGCCGGGGTGTCGACGGCCGTTCTGCACGTGCCGACCATCAAGCCCCTCGACACCGACGCAATCGCCGCGGTGGCCGCGGACGTCGGCCGGATCGTGACAGTCGAGAACGGCTTGCGCTCGGGCGGTCTGGGCAGCGCGGTCGTCGAGACACTGGCCGACCGGGGGATCGCGGTTCCGGTGACCAGGATCGGGCTGAAAGATCGCTTCCACCCCTGCGGTTCCCAGGGTTACAACGAGGCCCTGTTCGGTCTCGACGAGACGGCGATCACGCACGCGGTGATCACCGGGAACTGGCCGCACGCATGAGCGCTCTGCTGGACGGGATCGGTGTCGCCCGCGCCGCCCGTCGGTTCGCGGCACCGCAACAGTATCTGCAGGGCCCAGGGGTTCTCGACGACGTCGGTGGGGTGGTGGCCGAGATCGGGGGAGCGCCGATCGTCGTCATCGACGCCGACATCTCGGGACTGTTCGGGGCGCGTATCGAGGCGTCGCTCGCCGCTGCCGAACTACGGGCCCAGGTGATCCCGGTGGCCGGACCGGTGACGCGCGGCGTCATCGCCGACACCCTGACGCGTGTGTCAGCCGGGCAGGGCGACGTGGTGGTCGGCATCGGGGGAGGCAAGGCGCTCGACATCGCCAAGGGCGTGGCCGAGACCGTCGGACGGCCGATGGTCTCGGTCCCCACGGTCGCGTCGAATGACGGCCCCACCGCCAGTGTGTTCGCGCTCTACGACGAGTTCGGACGGCTGTCGGAACTCGGTCGTCTGCCCGCGAATCCGGCCGCGGTCGTCGTCGACACAGAGGTGATCGCGAAGGCCCCGATCCGATTTCTGGTATCGGGCATCGGGGACGCGCTGGCCAAGAAGTACGAGGCCCGCTCGTGTGCGCGGGGGCGCGGTGTCACCACGCAGGGCACCCGTCCGCTGATCATCGGCGAGGTGGTCGCCGACGGATGTTCACGAGTCCTGTTGCGCGATGGCGAGGTCGCGGTGCGCGATGCACTCGCGCACCAGGTCACCCCCGAGCTCGAGGCGGTCGTCGAGGCGGTGATCCTGTTGTCGGGCATCGGTTACGAGAACGGCGGCCTGTCGATCGCGCACTGTATGACGCGAGGACTGCAGGTCGGTCGTGGGTCGTCGGCGCACCTGCACGGCTACCACGTCGCCTACGGGTTGCTCGTCCATCTGGCGCTCGAGGACGATCCCGAGGTCGACCGCGACGAGATCCGCCGCTTCCTCCGTGCCCTCGGTCTCCCGACCTCGCTGGCCGATCTGGACATGGGCGAACCGTCGAACGCCGAGATCGAGGCCCTGGCCGTCGCCGCGGCGTCGGCGCCGCACGTCGCGAACACCTGGGTCGACGCATCGGTCCCCAGTATCATCGCGGCCATCGAACAGGTGGAGAAAGAGGCGGCGATCGATGGTGACTGACCACGGCCCGGACCCGGACATCGACAGCGCCCGGAGTCCGGTGCCGCCCGCGGCCGAATTCACCTTCTCCGCACTCAGTCCGGCCACGTTCCTGGATCGAGCCGCTGCGGTATTCGCCGGACGAATCGCGGTGATCGACGGGTCACGTTCCTTCACCTACACCGAGTTCCACGATCGGGTGCAGCGGTTGACCGCGGTGATCGAACAGCTCGGTGTAGGTCCCGGTGACCATGTCGCCGCGTTGTGTGCGAACTCGCACGTGATGCTCGAACTGCACAGTGCTGCGCCCGCTCACGGATCTGTCCTTGTGCCGTTGAACGTCCGGCTCTCCGAACCGGAGCTGACCTACATCCTGGAACACAGTGGCGCGTCGGTTCTCGTCTCGACGGTCGAGTTCGCCGATCGCGCACAAGCAGTCGGCGAAGCAGTCGGGATCCGGGTGGTGATCGGTGGGTCGGCCGACGGCTCGGACGAGTACGAGCGTCTGCTCGCAGACGCGGGCGCGCCGGTTCGTCGGGACACCGACGAACGGGGTCTGCTCGCGATCAACTACACCTCCGGGACGACGGGACGCCCGAAAGGCGTGATGTACCACCATCGGGGCGCGTATCTGCAGTCCGTGGCGATGGCCCACCACTCCGGGCTCGGTCCGGGGTCGAAGTATCTCTGGACGCTGCCGATGTTCCACTGCGACGGTTGGTGTTTCACCTGGGCCGTCGTCGCCGCCGGTGGCACGAGTGTCTGCCTGCGCAGCATCGACACCGGACTCATCTGGCGTCACCTCGTCGACGACGACGTGACCCATTTCAGCGCGGCACCCACGGTCCTCACCATGATCGCCGAAGATCCGTCGGCGGCTCGGCTCGATCCAGTCGTCCAGGCCGCAACGGGAGGTGCACCGCCATCGCCTGCCCTCCTCGCCCGGATGGCCGGGTTGGGCATCGAGATCACCCACCTCTACGGGATGACCGAGACCTTCGGCCCGATCGTCGTGAACCAGTGGCAGCCGGAGTGGGATGACGCCACGGACGAGGTGCGCGCCGTACGCAAGGCGCGACAGGGGATCGGAAACATCGTGGCAGGGCGTGTCCGAGTCGTGTCCGACGAAGGAGGCGATGTCGCGGCCGATGGCGAGACCATCGGCGAGTTGGTGGTGCGCGGCAACAACGTCATGCTCGGCTACTACCGCGATCCCGAGGCCACTGCCGCGGCAACCCTGGACGGTTGGCTGCGGACCGGTGATCTCGCGGTGATGCATCCGGACGGGTACGTCGAGATCCGCGACCGTAGTAAGGACGTCATCATCTCCGGCGGCGAGAACATCGCGTCGGTCGAGGTGGAGCGGGTGCTCGACAGCCATCCCGACGTCGTCGAATCGGCGGTCGTCGGCCGTCCGGATGAACGATGGGGCGAGGTGCCGATCGCCTATGTCAGCGTGCGCGCCGGAGCGAGCCTGACCGCTGAGGGTCTCGTCGAGTTCGCGCGCAAGACGCTCGCCCGGTTCAAGGTGCCGAAAGAGATCGTGTTCGCGGAACTGCCGAAGACGTCGACGGGCAAGATCCAGAAGAACGTGCTCCGCGGTGGTGGGGCGTCCAGCTGACACAAAGCGTTCCGGTCATCCCAACGTAACGTTGCCAACAAGCACTGTTACGCTCGCCATTGACACTGTCAATCGTGGATAGGTACTCGCACCATGGCCGAACGGTCCTCTTGGGAAAACGACGATCTCAGCGCCCTGCGCGATCTGGCTCGCAGCTTCTGCGAGAAGGAGATCAAGCCGAACGCCGATAAGTTCATCGAGCAGCACCACGTGGACCGCGACCTGTGGAACAAGGCCGGCGAGCTGGGTCTTCTCTGCATGTCGATCCCGGAGGAGTACGGGGGCGGGGGCGGCAACTTTGCGCACGAGGCCGTCTTGATCGAGGAGCAGGCGCGCGTCGCCGACAGCTCGTGGGGCGTCAGCCTGCACAACGGCATCGTTGCGCATTACATCCTGGAGTACGGCTCCGAGGAGCAGAAGACCACGTGGCTGCCCAAGATGGCCAGCGGCGAGGCCGTCGGCGCCATCGCGATGACCGAGCCCGGTACGGGATCGGACCTGCAGAGCGTCAAGACCAAGGCGATCAAGCAGGGTGACGAGTACGTCATCGACGGCTCGAAGACGTTCATCACCAACGGAAGTCAGGCCGACATCATCATCGTCGTCGCCAAGACCGACGTGTCCGAGGGCGCCAAGGGCATCTCGCTCATCCTCGTCGAGGCGGACCGCGAGGGCTTCCGTCGCGGCCGGGTGCTCGACAAGGTCGGCCAGCGCGGGCAGGACACCTCGGAGCTGTTCTTCGACGGTGTGCGCGTTCCCACCTCGAATCTGCTCGGCACCGAGGAGGGGCAGGGCTTCATCCAGCTGATGCAGCAGCTCCCGCAGGAACGTCTGATCATCGCCGTGGCGTCGGTGGCGGGAATGGAGAAGGCGGTTTCGGAGACCATCGCCTACACCAAGGACCGCACGGCCTTCGGCCGGCCGATCTTCAGCTTCCAGAACACCAAGTTCAAACTCGCGGAGGCGGCCACCGAGACCCGGATCGGCCGGGTCTTCGTCGACGACTGCATCACCAAGCACATCAAGGGCGAACTCGACATCCCCACCGTGGCGATGGCCAAGTGGTGGACCAGCGACCGCGCCATGGTGGTCGCCGACGAATGCCTCCAGCTGTTCGGCGGCTACGGCTACATGAACGAATACCCGATCGCTCGCCTGTGGGCCGACAATCGTGTGCAGAAGATCTACGCCGGCACCAACGAGATCATGAAGGAGATCATCGCGCGGACACTGTGACGATGTGTCGACTCCCGACTCGGCGACGGCCCCGGTGACCCGCTCACCGGGGCTGTCGCCGTCCCGGTGGTCCCCGGAGTGATCAAGTCGATGATTCATTAGCGGGCTGAACGGCTATACGGGGAGCCGGGGGTACGGCCGAAGCATTTCCAGAGGGGAGCCAGAACTGACGATGTCACAGCGACCATCGCGTCTCTCGACCACTGCAGAGCAACCGTGACTCCGCATGACGACGTGCCGGTCAACGGTCGAACCAGGCACTACGGCGACTTCTACGGCGTCACCGAGACCCCGCTGGCCGACGACAGGCAGCTACTGCTGGTCTGGGGAAACTGCCAGGCCGAGGCGTTGCGGATCGTCCTGTCCGGTTCGCCCGACCTCTCGTTTCGTACCGTCCGCGTCCCACCGGTCCACGAACTCGAGTCCTCCGACGTCGACCACGTCGAACGCCTCGTCCGTCGAGCCGCGGTGATCGTCTCCCAGCCGGTGCGCGCCGGTTACCGGGGACTCCCGATCGGTGGACCGGACCTGGTCGACCTGGCACCGTCGGCGAGGGTCATCGTGTGGCCGGTCATCCGCTATGGCGGGTTGTATCCGTTCCAGGTCATCGCGCGACATCCCGCGCAGCCGTCCGCGGTACCCGCTGCTGTGCCGTATCACGATCTGCGAACGGTCCTGGCCGTGCGGGACGGACGTAGATTGTTCGACGAATGGGATGTCCACGTCACGGGCGAACACCTCCGAGAAGCGGCGCGCTGGAGTGTGGAACAGCTCGCGATGCGCGAACGCCGCCAGTGCGACATCGCGATTTCCGACATCTTGCTCGACGCCGGGGCGGACGCCGCCCACACGATCAACCATCCCGGCAACCGGGTGTTGCTGACCCTCGGCTGCCGAATCCTCGACGTACTGGGCGCGTCGGCACCGGTCCCGCCGACGCGGGAGCTGCTCGGCAACATTCGCGCGCCGCTGGAACAACGGGTGATCGATGCGCTCGACATAGACGCATCCGCGCGGATCGCCTGGGACGTCGACGGGTCCGCGTTGACTGAGGAGGCCGTCCACCGTAGCCAGATGCAGTGGTACGCGGATCATCCCGAGTTCATCGATGCCGTGTTGAGCCGCTACGTCGAGCTCATCGACATCCTGGGGCTGGCATGACGAGACCACTGGGACACCTCCTCGTCGGACCCCGGTCGCACGGTGTGGTGCGGTATGCGCAGTCGGTGTACGACGCGGTGACCGCCGAGGGCGGCCATCATCGGTTGGCGCATATGCGCACACTCTGCGCCGGCCTGCCGGCGGGACTGGCCGACTGTGCGCTCGTGCACCTGCATGTGACTGATCGTCTGTTCGGGCGCACGCCCCTGCAGGCGCGCGACAATCTGCTCGCGATGATCGCGGGTCTGCACCGACCGGTCTCGGTGACGCTGCACGACCTGCCCCAGCCATCGGACGGGCGGTCGATGCAGGCACGCATCGAGTTCTTCCGGTCGGTGGCCCGATCGGCGACCGGCGTGATCGTGTCGAGCCGTCACGAGGCGTCGCTGTTCTCCGAATTCGTCGACCCGACGATCGATGTCGAGGTCGTTCCGCTGATGATCGACTCCCGACGCGTCGACAAACCCTCGGCGACAGCGGAATCGACGGTGGGCGTGCTCGGCTACCTGTATCCCGGGAAGGGACATCTCGAGACCCTCCGGGCGATGTCCGGTCTCGATCCGTCAATCGGCTTCGTCGCACTCGGCACCCCGTCGCCCGGACACGAGGATCTGGCCGACGACCTGGCCAAGCTGGCGGCGGACATGGGTAGGCGGTGTGAGATCACCGGCTACCTGACCGACGACGAACTCCGGCGGGCGTCGGCCGAGGTCACGGTCCCCGTCGCCTATCACCGGCACATGTCGGCATCCGGCTCGATCAACTCCTGGATCTCCGCCGGGCGCAGGCCACTGGTCCCGCGCACCACCTACACCGAGGAACTCGCCGCGCGGTCCCCGGGCGTGCTGACGATGCACGCGAACGACGACGATGCGCTGCAGGCCGCCATCGAGCAAGCGTTCGCGCATCCTGCGGACACCTGGATCGATCCGTCCGTGGTTCCGTCGCCCACGGCCGTCGATGTCGGGCTGGAGCACGAGCGGCTGCTGCGGCGGTGGAGTGCGTGACGGTCGTCTGTCTCGGCGACGGCCGGATCGTCGTGCCCGACAACCGCTGGGACCTGATCGGTGACGCCTTGCCGACGCCGCTGGTGAGTGTCGTCATCCCGTATTACAACCAACCCCGTCAACTGGCGCTGGTCCTCGAGGCACTGACGGCCCAGACCTATCCGTCGGAGCGACTGGAGGTCGTCGTCGCCGACGACGGATCGACGCATCCACCGGACGTGAGCGCGTGGAGTTCCCGCCTCGACATCACCGCGGTGTCGCAGGAGGACAAGGGCTTTCGGGCGGCGGCGGCCCGCAATCTGGGCGTCGCGGCGTCGAGCGGCTCGGTCCTGTGTTTCCTCGACGCGGACACGGTTCCGACGCAGGACTACATCCGGCGCGCGACGAGGTTGCCCGCTTCAGCGCCCGACACCCTCGTGGTCGGACGGCGTAAGCATGCGGACCTGAGTGAGGTCGCTCCGGATTCGGTGGTCCGATGGCTCGCCGACCGGCAGCATCTCGAGCGTTCGCACGAGTGTGAACCCGAGTGGCTGGTCGACGCATACGACCGCACGGCCGATCTCCTGGACCCTGGCTGGGACGGCTACAAGTACCTCATCAGCGCCGTGATGAGTTGCAGCCGTGAGCTGTTCGACGACGTGGGGGGATTCGATCCGTCGTTCGTCCAATACGGGGGAGAGGACTGGGAGTTCGCGAACCGGGCCTTCATGATGGGCGCGGTGTTCGCGCACGAACCCGACGCCGTCGCCTGGCACGATGGTCCCGACTGGGCCGAGCGTCCGGTGTCAGAACGGATCTCGGAGAAGAACGCCGAAGCCCTGGCGCTCGCGCCACTCGTCACCGACCCGGCGGCCCGGACCGCCGGGCTCCTGTATTGCATCCCCGACATCGTCGTGGCGCTGTCGGTCGAGGGACACACCGCGGCGTCGCTGATGCGAACGGTCGGCAGCGTGCTGCGTGGGGCGGACGGTCGCAGCGTGGATGCGGCCATCTGGCTCGTCGGCGCACGTGCCGACGCTCTGCTCGCCCAGCTGGGGGTGCACGATTCGCGAATCCGGACCGGCGGCCCGGACGCATCGACGCTGTCGCGGTGCAGATTCGTCCTCGAGGTCACCGGGCCCGTGATCTTCTCGGGCGACTCGCTCGCGCGGCTCACCGGCGAGGTCGCGCCGGGGGAGTGTGGCCAGGTGACGGTGGACTTCGGCGGATCACCGTCGGCGTCGGTGACGATCGCGTCGTCGCGCGCACGCCACCGGGTCCGACGCTGGGAGGCGCACACCGACCTGGATAGGGACGAGCTTCTCGACCGGCTGTTCGGGGTTCGGACGGCGGACCACGGCGATGTCGGGATCGCCGTCGGCGACACTGAACCGATGTTGTCCTGGTGAGTGTCGAGTAGGACCTGGTCCATGAGCGCGACATGCTCTGGTGTGACTGGTGCCCCCGGTCAGACTCGAACTGACACTGGACGGGTTGTGAATCCGCTTTCCCGAGCGAATACCAACGTTCGACCGTAGACGAATGACAGTACCCGTCGGCACGGAGTGTCCATGCGCTGGTTGGTTCTGGATGTGACCGAGCGGTCCGTGTACGAGGACGTGCCCGTCCGAAGTGGCCCGGGCCAGTGGCCAGCGTGATGCATCTGATGCAGCATGCGGCACTCAAAGTGCCGAATGTCTGTGGTCGGCTGCCAGTCTAGCGCCCTTCCGTTGCGCGGCAGGGGATCTCGTGCCATCGCGCCCAGAACGCGCGGAGGCTCGATACCTTTGGGTAACTCTTCGTCAGGCTGTTTCGGCTTGCTTCTCGCCATCGATGAGGTCGACGGTGCCGATGATGTGTCGGCGCATGGCGTCGCGTGCTCGTTCGGCGTCATGGTTTGAGATGGCGTCGGCGATCTCGTCGTGATCGCATTGCCGTTGGGGGAGTGCGTCGGAGAGCGGATTGGCGATGCCGGCAGTGTTGATGAGGAAGTCGGACATGTCCCACATCCTCTGGCTGGTTTCCTCCATGATGCGGGAGTGGGCCATCGTATGGATGACGGCGTGGAACTCCCGGTTGTGGAGGCGATAACCGTGCGCGCGGGCGGTTGGGTCGTTCGAGCTGAGCAGAGCTTCTACTTCGGATGACACTCGGCGTAGTGCGTCCAGTTGGGCGTCGGTGCGCCGCGCTGCGGCAACCGCGGCGATGGTGCCTTCGAAGTCGCCGAAAAGGAGGTAGAAGTCCTCGACCTCGCGGTGGGTGTAGCTGAGGACTTCGATGCCGCTCTGCGGGATGATCGCGACGAGCCGGTCAGCGGCCAGGCGGCGCAGTGCATCCATGACCGGTTGTTTGCTGACGTCGAATTCGTGGCGAATCTGCTCGACGACGATCCGTTCGCCGGCTGCGTAGGTGCCCTCCAGAAGGCGGGTCTTGAGGACGTCGTAGAGAACGGTCGACAGGCGGGCGCCTGACAGTCGCGCAGCGGACGCAACGGCGGTGTCGTGTGAAGACATGGGCATAACGCAGATCACCTTTGCTCGAACGTTCAGTCGATGTGACGGTAGCGCCTCAAGAGTTCACGAGCCGCCCATGACCAGTGTGTCGGACAACTAGCATTCTAGCTACTTGTGGTCTCGATCACCATGAGCTACCGTCGTCTAGAACGCTAGCATTCCAGTTTTGGTGCTGCTGGTGTTCAGGAGTCCACTGCGCGAGGGCGTGGATGGGCACGCTCTGGCGGCCACCGTTGCGTTGTGCTTCGGGCTTCGAGTCGCTCCCTACATCGAAGGAGAAGCCATGCAATTCAGCATCGGGACCTGCGCCAAGATCGACCAGGTCGCCATGGTGCGGCAGGCCGAGGACTTGGGGGTCACCCATTTCGGCGTGGGAGAGGGGCCTCTGCTGTTCAGCGACCCGTACCAGTTCCTCGCACTGGCCTCGCAGCAAACATCGACGATCCAGCTCGGCACGATGGTGACCAACCCGCTGACGCGGATCGCGCCCGTAACCGCGAACTCGATGGCGACGTTGAATGCGCTGGCACCGGGACGCACGTTTCTGGGTATTGGTACGGCCAACAACGCGCTGCGGTCGATGGGCAATCGGCCGGCCAAGATCGCCGAGCTGTCGCACTCGATCGAGGTCTCGCGAGAGTTGATGGCCGGTCGTCGGGTGATGCATAAATGGCTCGGCCAAGAGCGTGAGGTCGAGTTACTCGACAAGGAGAGCGGCTTCTACAACGTCACCGACCACATTCCGATCTGGGTCGCCGCCGGCGGGCCCCGCGGCCTCGCCGAGGCCGCCAAGTACGCCGATGCCGTCGTCTACTGCCTGGGTCCCAACGTCGAGATGATCAAGCTGATCCGTAGCAAACTCGACAAGGCCGTCGCCGACGCCGGGCGCGCACCGGGATCGGTGAAACTGGTGTCGCTGTCGTGGTTCTATCAACTCGAGAACGGCGAGACGTGGGAAGACGGCGTCACCAACGGATTCGGATCCGGACCGATCAGCTCCTGCATCACCAATTCGGGTCTGATGAACGAACATCGCGATCAGCTCGGCGATTCGATCGTCGACGCATCGATCACCGCCGCCCAGCAATATCTGGGCGATCCCACCGCACCGGACCAACCCCACTATCTCGAGGTGTGGGCGAAGTACCTGCGGGGACTGGATCCGCGTCATCGTCCGATCATCACCAAGGAACTCGTCGACTACTGGTGCCTCTACGGCTCTCCATCTGAGCTGCGGGAGAAGAGCGCGTTGATGCTCGAGTCCGGCGTCGACGTCTTGCAGGTGTTCTTGTCCAATCCCTTCACTGCGGTCCGCGACATCGACAACATCGGCCGCTCCATCATCGCCCACGCCTGAAACAACGACTACGCCCCACCAGCGTTCACCAGCAACACATCCCATCAAGGAGACCCTTCCATGAGCATCGAACTCGACCCCCGCACCACCGCACTCATTGCAGTGCACCTACAAGGCGACGTCGTTGGACCCAAGGGGGCGTTCAGCGATTTCTTCTACAACCAGGTCGTCGAACGCAACGTCCTGGCGACCATCGCGTCGCTGGCCGAGTCTTTCCGCGCCGTCAACAGTCCGGTCGTCTACACCAGGGTTGCCTGGCAACCGGACTTCTCCGATCTGCAGGTCAATTCTCCGATCCTGGGAATCGTGTCGCAGTCGGGATGTCTCAAGGACGGCAGCGATCTCGCCGCGATCGTCGACGAAGTCGCCCCCACCGACACCGATGTCGTCGTCACCCACACCCGGGTCGGCGGCTTTCAGGACTCCGATCTCACCGACGTCCTCACCCAGCGCGGTATCGACACGGTCGTGTTCGCCGGTGTGGCCACCAACTTCTCGGTCGAAGGCACCGCGCGCACCGCCAGCGACCTGGGCTACCGCGTGATCATCGCCGAGGACGCGTGTTCGGCGGCCGACGAAGCCACCCATGCCGCCAGCATCGCCTCGCTGGGACTACTCGCCGAGATCACCACCACCGGGGAGATCGCAGCCGCGTTGTCCACGACCACCTCGCCAGCGTCGGCATAAGCACCCCCGACTTCCTCCACCGCCCTCGAAAGAGAACCGTCCATGACTGAAACCATGCTCGCCGCCCGACTGCACGACCACGACGCCCCGATGCGCATCGAGTCGCTACCCACACCCCAGCCCCGCGCCACTGATGTGGTCGTCCAGGTCAAGGCCTGCAACGTGGTTCCCAATCTGCGCAACGTGCTGGCCACCTACGCCGAGTGGTTCCCCTACCTTCCGCTGCCCCAACTGCCGGCGGTGTTCGGCCTCGATTCCGCTGGCGTGGTCACAGCGGTGGGAAGCCACGTCACCGACGTCAGCGTCGGCGACCGAGTCTATGTCAACCCCGGCTTGTCCTGCGGCGCGTGCCGAGTATGTCGCCAGGGGTCCGATCAGAACTGCGACAGCTACACCTTCATGGGCTACTTCGCCTTCGGGGAGCGGGGCCAGCACCTGTTCGACGCCTACCCCTACGGCGGCCTCGCCGAGTATCTTACTGCGCCACAACGTAATCTGGTCAAGCTGCCCGACTCGGTGTCATTCGAGGAAGGTGCCCGATTCGGCTATCTGTGCACCGCGTACGCCGCGCTGCGCAAAGCCGATATCGGCCCCGGCTCGACCGTTCTCATCGACGGAATCTCCGGCACCCTCGGTCTGGGAGCCTGCCTCAATGCCCTCGCCCTGGGCGCCACCCGCATCTTCGGCACCGGCCGCAACGCCGAACTGCTCGCCGACGTCCAGGCCATCGCCCCAGACCGCATCTTCGTCAGCAATGACCACACCGGCGGCGCACTCCGGGACTGGGTCCGTGAACACAACCACGGCGAGGGCGTGGACGCCGTCATCGACTGCCTGGGACCCGGCGCCCCGGTCACCTCATTCACCGAAGCGCTGACCACCCTGCGTCGCGGTGGCGTCGCTGTCGACATCGGCGGAATGATGGAACGCGTTCAGGTCGACATGTTCGCGATGATGTGTGCACAGCAAAGTCTGCTGGGCAGCCTCTGGTTCAGCACCGCCGAGGCGCAGGAGATGGCCGAGCTCGCCGGCGCCGGGCTACTCGACCTGTCGGTCCTCGAACATCATCCCTTCCCGCTCGAGAAGATCAACGAGGCGCTCGACGAGCTACCGGCCCGCCATGGGGGCTTCACCAACTTCATCAGCGTTCCCTAACCCACCCCGTCGTCACGGGCCCGACAGCGTCCCCAGTCTCTCCGACCTCCCACAGAGACTTGCATCACGACGAGTGCGCCCGTATCGTCACAACTAGACGGCTAGCATGCTAGTTGTTCGTCACGAAAGGCTGTTATGGCAGTCCACCTCTTCGATGTTCAGCTCCTGCGCATCGTTCATCTCGTAAGGACCATCCGATGACCGCACCATCCTCCTCGTCGCCGATGAAGGTGGCGATGGCGAGTTTCATCGGGACCACGGTGGAGTACTACGACTTCTTCATCTACGGCACCGCCGCGGCGCTGGTATTCCCGAAGTTGTTCTTCCCCAACGCCTCCCCAGCCATCGGCGTCCTGTTGTCGTTCGCGACATTCGGCGTAGGATTCCTCGCTCGCCCGCTGGGCGGGGTGGTGTTCGGACACTTCGGCGACCGCCTGGGCCGCAAACAGATGCTGGTCATCTCCCTGGTCGGAATGGGTACAGCCACCGTGCTGATGGGCCTGATGCCCACCTACGCCCAAATCGGTATCGCCGCCCCGATCCTGCTGACCGTGCTCCGACTCCTCCAAGGCTTCGCCGTGGGAGGGGAGTGGGGTGGTGCCACCCTGATGGCCGTCGAGCACGCTCCGAGTGCCCGTAAGGGGTTTTTCGGGTCGTTCTCGCAGATGGGCGCCCCGGCTGGTACGGCGTTGGCGACGTTGGCGTTCCTTGCGGTGGCGCAGTTGCCCGACGATCAGTTCCTGTCGTGGGGCTGGCGGGTGCCGTTCCTGTTCAGCGCTGTGCTCATCGTCATCGGTCTGGTCATCCGGCTGTCACTGACCGAGAGCCCCGATTTCGCGAAGGTCCGCGAGCAGGCGGCGGTGGTCAAGATGCCCATTGTCGTTGCGGTGCGACGGCATTGGCGTCAGATCCTGCTCGTCGCGGGCACCTATCTCAGTCAGGGCATCTTCGCCTATATCTGCATGGCCTACCTGGTGTCGTACGGGACCACCGTCGCCGACATCCCGCGCACGCAAGCTCTGCTCGGTGTGTTCGTGGCCGGCGTGGTGGCCGTGGTGTTGTATCCGGTGTTCGGGTCGCTGTCGGACACCTACGGCCGCAAGACCCTGTACTTCATCGGTGCGGTGGCGATGGGTGTGGTGATCGGTCCAGCGTTCGCGCTGATCAACACCGGCAATCCGTGGTTGTTCATGCTCGCCCAGGTGCTGGTGTTCGGCATCGCCATGGCACCGGCGGCCGGGGTGACCGGGTCGTTGTTCACCATGGTTTTCGACGCCGACGTCCGCTACAGCGGCGTCTCCATCGGTTACACCCTGTCTCAAGTCCTCGGCTCGGCGTTCGCCCCCACCATCGCGACCGCGCTGTTCTCGGCGACCGGATCGAGTACCGCGATCGTGGCCTATCTGATTGCCGCGTCGGTCATCTCGGTCATCTCGGTCTGCCTGCTGCCGGGCGGGTGGGGGCGTGAGGGAGCGCGCCGCCAACTCGACTCCGACCGAGAGGTCAATGCGGTGGCCGCCGCCGATCCTGCGGTTACCGACGCCGCCGCAGATTCAACGTCTATGACGTCTCTTGCCCCTACCAACAAAGAAGCGATCTCGTCATGAATGCCCCCAACACCTCACCAGCTAATGGTTTCGACACCGATGTGCTGATCGTGGGAACCGGACCCATGGGTTCGGCGACCGCACTGGCACTGGCCACCTATGGCGTACGTGTCCACGTGGTCAACCGATGGAACTGGTTGGCCAATACCCCCCGCGCGCACATCACCAACCAGCGAGCCGTGGAAGTCCTGCGTGACCTGGAGGTCGACAAAGAAGCCGAGAAATACGCCACCCCATGGGAACTAATGGGCGACACCCTGTTCACCACCAGCCTGGCCGGCGAGGAGATCGCTCGGTTACGCACCTGGGGCACCGGGGATGACCGAGTCGGCGACTACATTCAGCACAGCCCGTGTGGCCTGCTGGACATCCCGCAGCTCTACATGGAGCCGGTGCTGTTCAAGAACGCCGCCGAGCGTGGTGCCACCTCGTCGTTCAACACCGACTACGTCTCACACACCCAAGACGAGCACGGAGTGACCGTGCAACTCGTCGACAACATCTCCGGCCGCCAATACAGCATGCGCGCAAAGTATCTGGTCGGTGCCGACGGCGCACGATCCCAGGTCGCCGAGGACATCGGATTGCAGATCGACGGCGAAATGGCGCGTGCAGCCACCGCATATGTGCTGTTTCACGCCGACCTGGGCCGCTACGTCGAGCATCGACCCAGCATCCTGCACTGGATCCTCACCCCCGGCGGCAGCTTCGGCGAGATCGGTATGGGCCTGCTACGCGCAATCCGACCGTGGGACACCTGGATCGCCGGTTGGGGTTTCGATATGGCAGACGGTGAACCCGACTTCGACCCCGATGATGTCCTGGCCAAAGTCCGCACGCTCGTCGGCGACCCCGAATTACAGATCGAGATCGAGTCCACCTCGGTGTGGTACGTCAACCAAGCCGTGGCCGCCACCTACTCAAAGGGCAGAGTCTTCTGCGGCGGTGACGCGGTGCACCGGCACCCACCCAGCAGCGGACTCGGGTCGAACACCTGCATACAGGATGGTTTCAACCTGGCCTGGAAACTCGCGTTCGTCCTCAACGGATACGCCGCCCCCTCGCTGCTGGACAGCTACAACGCCGAACGACAGCCCGTCGGCGCCCAGATCGTGGCCCGCGCCAACCAGTCCCGCAAAGATTACGGGCCACTGAACACCTGTTTCGCCACCGAGGGCGCCGACGACCCGGTGGCGGCCGGGCTGGCCAAGGTCCGCGACCGCGGCCCTGACGGCGTCGCGGTGCGTGATGCCATCGCCGAGGCGCTGGACCTAAAGAACTACGAATTCAACGCGCAAGGTGTCGAACTCAACCAGCGCTACACCTCCACCGCGGTGATCGCCGACGCGGACGAGGGGGAGGAGCAATGGATTCGTGACCGGCAGCTCTACGTCCAACCCACCACTCGCCCCGGCGCCAAGATTCCCCACGCCTGGCTGGTCGACGAACGCGGCCAGCGCGTCTCGACGCTCGATGTCACCGGCAAGGGCAAACTCAGCCTGGTCACCGGGCTGGCCGGGACCGCGTGGGCCAATGCGGCGGCCAAGCTCGACCTACCGTTCCTGCGCACGGTGGTCATCGGCGCACCCGAGACCGCCGATCCCTACGCCGCGTGGCACAAGGTGCGTGAGATCCACGAGGCCGGAGCGCTGCTCGTGCGACCCGACGGCTACGTCGCCTGGCGGCAATCAGCAGCGGTGTGGGACGACCACGACGCCTTCGAACAACTACTCACCGCCCTGACCGCGGTACTGGGCACCAGCCCCGACGGGAGCCTGCCGGACCTCGACGTCACCGTGGAACCGCCGCTGGCCGCCACCTGAGCCAGCCTCCCACCGACAGAAAGGAAACACTCACATGTCTGTCGCTCTGTGTGCACTGTCGCACTCACCGTTGATGGGCCGAAACGACCCGGCTCAAGACGTGATCGCCGAAGTCGATGCCGAATTGGCCGCCGCACGGCGCTTCGTCGCCGACTTTGATCCCGAGGTGGTGGTGGTCTTCGCGCCCGATCACTACAACGGCGTCTTCTACGACCTGCTACCACCATTCTGCGTGGGCCGCGCCGCGCTATCGGTGGGCGACTACGGGACCCAGGCTGGTCCGCTCGACGTCGATCGCGACACCGCGCACCTCATAGCCACACGCGTCCTGGACTCCGGTGTCGACACCGCGGTCTCCGAGCGGATGCACGTCGACCACGGGTTCGCTCAGCCCCTCGAGCTGCTGTTCGGTTCCATCGCCGCAATTCCGACGGTGCCCATCTTCATCAACTCCGTCAGCACGCCGCTGGGACCCGTCCAGCGCATCCGATTGCTCGGCGAAGCGGTCGGCCGTGCAGTCGCCGGCCTCGACAAACGCGTCCTGCTCCTCGGTTCTGGGGGACTCTCGCACGATCCGCCGGTCCCGCAGTTCGACACCGCGCCGGAGGAGGTCCGCCAGCGTCTCATCGACGGGCGCAACATCACCGACGAACAACGCGCCGCCCGCGAAGACCGGGTCATCACCGCCGGCCGCGACTTCGCCGCCGGCACCGCGACCCTGCAACCACTGAACCCGGTGTGGGACAACCAACTACTCGACATCCTCGCCGATGGCGACCTCACCCCGATCGACGCGTGGACCGTCGCCGACTTCGTCGCCGCCGCCGGCAACTCCTCCCACGAGGTCCGCACCTGGATCGCTGCCTACGCCGCGCTCTCGGCTGTGGGGCCCTACCGCATGACCTCGCGCTACTACCGCGAGATCCCCGAATGGATTGCCGGATTCTCCATCACCACCGCGACCCCGACCACCACCTGACCCCCGCACGCCCAGGCGCCCACCCGCAGCGTCAGCAAGGAGCAACACCATGACCAGCACCGTGGCCACCCCCGACTACACCACTGACAACTTCTTTGGCCTCGCCGACAAGTGGCTCCCCACCGCAGACGGCGAACTGACCCATTACCACGAACTCGGCGAAGGCACCCCCATCCTTTTCCTGCACGGATCAGGCACCGGAGTCACCGCCGCGGCGAACTGGTGGCTCAACCTGCCGCAACTGAGCCAGTACTGGCGGTGCATCGCGATCGACTCCATCGGCTACGGCCAAACAGTGGTCGCCGAGGGCACCACATACGGGATTCGGGAATGGGTTCGCCACGCCGTACGCGTCCTCGACGCCCTGGACATCGACAAGACGTGGATCGTCGGCAACTCCCTGGGCGGTTGGCTGGCCTTCCAATTCGCCATCGACTTCCCCGAACGACTTCTGGGCGTCGTGTCGATGGGGACCGGCGGTGCCATACTCACCGGAGCACTCAAGGGCCACTCCACTCCCGATCTGTCCGAGGCCGGCGTTCGGCGCACCCTCGAGCAGTTCGTTGTCGACAAGTCGCTGGTCACCGACGAACTTGTGTCGCTGCGCTACCAGTCCGCGCTGAACGACACCGCCTCCGACCGACTGAAAGACGTTGTCGCCGCACGAGACCGAGACCGCACCGAACTGCCGCTGGACTTTGACGTGTTGTCACGTCTGGAGATCCCGGTACTGCTCATCCACGGAGTGCAGGACGTCGTCATCCCTGTCTCGCGAACCTGGGAACTGCTCAACGTCATTCCACATGCTGACGCCCACATTTTCAGCCAGTGCGGGCACTGGTCGCAGGTCGAACGCGCAGACGAGTTCAACGAACTCATCGGCAACTACCTGACTCGCCATCTCACCGCCCACTGACTCACTAACAGGAAGACCAGAGATGACTGTCTCCGCCACACCCAGCGACCACGTGCGTGCCGCTGCTCAACGGCTCGCCGACGCTGAGACCACTCGACTGCCGTGTGCTCCCATCCGAGACGTCATTGATGTCGGCGACATCGAGGCCGCCTATGCCGTGCAGCAACACAACGTCGCCGCCGCCCGGTCAGCAGGCCGCCGCGTCGTCGGTCGCAAGATCGGACTGACATCACCAGCAGTGCAACGCCAGCTCGGTGTCGACCAACCCGACTTCGGGGTGCTCTACGCCGACATGGATGTCTCTACCGACCCTGAGATTGCGCTTACGAGACTGCTGCAACCCAAGATCGAAGCCGAGGTGGCGTTCGTGCTCGGTCGCTCGATCACGGAGCCGATTACTGCCGACACCGCCCGGGATTACGTCTCGAAAGTGATCGCAGCGTTCGAAATCGTCGACTCGCGAGTGGCCAACTGGGACATCACACTGGCCGACACCATCGCCGACAACGCATCATCCGGCCTCTACGTGCTCGGCAACCGTGTCCCGGTCACCGACGCCCCAGACCTGGCATCGGTCACCATGACGGTCACCGACAACGAGCACACCACGCTCTCGCAGGGCACCGGTGCGGACTGCTTGGAAAGCCCCTACAACGCGCTCGCGTGGTTGGCCAACACCGCTCAGAGGTTCGGCGACCCGCTGCTGGCTGGCGACGTCATCCTCTCCGGCGCCCTCGGACCGATGGTGCCGGTCACCGCCGGTCAGACCTACACCGCCACCATCAGTGGACTGGGCACGGTCGCCGCAACCTTCTCCGCACACTGACGAGGACAGACTCCATGACGAAAACCAAAGTGGCCGTGATCGGTTCAGGAAATATCGGTACCGACCTGGTTATCAAACTCAAGCGCATCGCCCGCAACGTCGAGATCGCTGTGCTGGTCGGCATCGACCCCGCCTCCGACGGGCTGGCCCGAGCCCGGAGATTGGGCATCAGCACCGTCGACTCGGGCGTGCAGGGACTCATCGAACACCCCGATTTCGACGACATCTCCATCATCTTCGACTCCACGTCGGCCAAAGCGCACGTCGCGAACGCCGAGGCACTCAAGCCCTACAACAAGCGGCTCATCGACCTGACCCCGGCGGCGATCGGCCCATACGTGGTGCCGCCGGTCAACATCGAACAGCACCTCGACGCGCCGATCGTCAACATGGTCACCTGCGGCGGGCAAGCCACCATTCCGATCGTGGCGGCCATCGCCGCGGTCACCCCGGTCCACTACGCCGAGATCGTCGCCTCCATCGCCTCGAAGTCCGCCGGCCCCGGTACTCGCGCCAACATCGACGAGTTCACCGAAACCACCTCCAAGGCAATCGAAGTGGTCGGAGGCGCGGCGCATGGGAAGGCCATCATCGTGCTCAACCCGGCCGACCCGCCGCTGATCATGCGCGACACCGTCCTGGCTCTGGTCTCCGATCCGGACCAGAACGCGATCCGCGCCTCGGTCAGCGAGATGGTCGAACGCGTCGCCCAGTACGTCCCGGGGTATCGCCTCAAGCAGCAGGTCCAGTTCAGCGCCGTGGACCCGGCCGACAACTTGACCACTCTCACAGGCGGCGAGCCGATCGACGGACAGGCGTGGAAGGTGAGCGTGTTCCTCGAGGTCGAGGGCGCTGCCCACTACCTGCCCGCCTACGCCGGCAACCTCGACATCATGACCTCCGCGGCTCTACAGGTCGCCGAACGTATCGCCGAACAATCCCTGGAGTTGACCCGATGACCGCATCCACCGCCGACCGCACCGCCGGAGCCACCGCCGCCGATGGTGCTGCGCTTTACATTCAGGACGTCACGCTCCGCGACGGCATGCACGCCACCCGCCACCGCATCCGGCCCGAGCAGGTCGCTGCGATCGCCGGTGCACTCGATGCCGCGGGCGTGGACGCCATCGAGGTCACCCATGGTGACGGGCTGGCAGGCCACAGCCTCACCTACGGACCCGGGAGCAACACCGACTGGGAATGGATCGAAGCCGCCGCCGGTGCAGTACACCGCGCGAAGCTGACGACCCTGCTGCTGCCGGGGATCGGTACCGTCGCCGAATTGACGCGTGCCCATCACATGGGGGTCACGTCGGTGCGGGTCGCGACGCACTGCACCGAGGCCGACGTCTCCGCGCAGCACATCGCCACCGCGCGCGACCTCGGGATGGATGTGTCCGGGTTCCTGATGATGTCGCACCTGACCGAGCCCGCTGAACTGGCCAAGCAGGCCAAGCTCATGGAGTCCTATGGCGCGCACTGCGTCTACGTCGTCGACTCCGGCGGCCGGTTGACCATGGACGGTGTGCGGCAACGTGTCCGCGCCTACCGCGACATCCTCGACCCGGGCACCCAGATCGGCATTCACGCCCATCAGAATCTGTCGCTGTCGGTGGCGAACTCCGTCATCGCGGTCGAGGAAGGTGCGATCCGTGTCGATGCGTCGCTCGCCGGGCACGGCGCCGGCGCCGGTAACTGCCCGATCGAACCGTTCATCGCCGTCGCCGAACTCAACGGATGGAAGCACGGCTGCGAGTTGTTCCCGCTCCAGGACGCAGCCGACGACATCGTCCGTCCCCTGCAGGATCGGCCGGTCCAGGTCGACCGCGAAACACTCACGCTCGGTTACGCCGGGGTGTACTCGAGCTTCCTTCGGCACGCCGAAACTGCCGCCCGGACCTATGATCTCGACACCCGAGACATCTTGATGGCGGTCGGACAGCGCCGCCTTGTCGGCGGGCAGGAAGATCTCATTACCGACATCGCCCTCGATCTGGTGGCGCATCGCAACCGGGATTGATGCGGGTGGCAACGCGTATCGCTGCCCATGTGCGTGCCGGATTGCGGCCACGAGCCGCTGACGCCTATCTCGCTCCGTCGTTACGCGCCGGCGTTGCGGTGGGTGTGCCGCTGGTGATTGCAGTGGTTTACGGGTGGGATGACTGGATCGCATACCTCGCACTGGGCAGCCTGGTTTCCTTGTACGGCAAGAACGCACCGTACCGAGAACGCGCCGTGTTGTTGGCCGGAACCGGAGTCGCACTGACCACCGCAGTGGTGATCGGAGCCCTAGCCTCCGGCCTCTCGAACGACTACCTGCGGGTGGCGGTTGTGGCTGGCGTGGCTGGGCTGGCGAAGCTCGGCTTCGACGCGGCTGCCACCGGTCCTCCCGGTGGCCTCATCGTAGCTTTCAGCTCGGCAACGGCGGCATTTATCCACCCATCTCCGCCGCTGGCGCAGGTGGTTCTTGCCTGCGCCGTCGGCGCAACGTGGGGTTGGTTGGTGTGTATGAGTGGATGGATCATCCGCCCGCACACGCCCTTGCAGATCGCGGTCGCGCGGGCACTGCGGACGGTTGCCGGACCCCAGGCCACCGGGCCTGCCGGTCGCATCGCAACTGCACAGGCCGTCCTTGCGGCTCGCACGGCGATCCGACGATGCCGTTCGACACGCCAGGCCGAACACCTGGCGTGGCTCGACTCAATCATGGACCGAGCCGAAACGGCAATGCTGCGCCGCGACGGCGTTGACGAGTCCCTACGAGAAGAGCTCCACGCCGCTTCCCGGGCGGTGGGGCGACTGCGTCCGCCGGCGTCGGCTGCCGACCTCGGTCGCAGAGCATCACCGGCCGCCGGTTCGGGCCGATTCGCCGCGATCCTGCGGGCCCTGCACCCGAACTCGGCGTACCTGCCAGGCGCCACACGAACGTTCGTGGGTGCACTGATCGCCGGATCGGTAGCCCTGGCCCTAGGGGTAGGTCATTCCTACTGGGCCGCAGTCACCGCGGTAGCCGTGCTGGCGGTACCGAATGCGGCCGGCAGCCTGCCCAGGGTCCTTCAACGCGTGGTCGGGTCGCTGATAGGCGTCGGCATCGCGTTCGCGACCCTCGCGTCCGTCAGCGATCCCATCATCGTCGCGGCACTGATCATCCTTTTCGTGACGGTCGGCGAGATGCTGGTCGTGCGTAACTACGGCTACGGAATGGTGCTGATCACGCCCACAGCCATGCTGTTGACATCTATGGCGCACCCGAACACCGCCGCGGCGTTGTCGGCGGATCGACTCGCCGACACCATGATCGGAGCTGTATTCGGAGTGTTGTGTGCCCTCGGTGTTCCCAATCCGCGGGCTCGCCGGGAAGTCGAGGCCGCATTGAGCGCCGCCCGCACCGAACTGCACCGATTCGCCGGGGACCGCACGACCGAGGCCCGTGGGCGTCTGCTGCACGCCCTCGTCGTGCTGCGGGAATCGCATTCCACGGCATCTGGGGAGTACTGGACGGCCGCTGTGAACAGCGACGAGGTTTCGAAGCTCGAGCACGAAGGCTTCCGCGCGGTCAGGGAAGCGAATCTGTTCGACAGCACGCGATCACAACCCGACGACCCGGAGCATCGTGCGGTGAGTCGAGCGCACAATGTCGACAAGTCATCCCTACTCGACGAGGTAACGACACAGGAAGCGACGCCGACATGAGTCCCTCGCTCTACTCGTCTCGACGTCGACAGGTCCAGGTGTTCTTGGTCGGTGTCGCGCTGGGGTTGGTAGTCCTGTCCGTCGGGCACGGACCAGTGATGGTGTCACTGGCGGTCGCCGCGCTGGTCGTGACCTGCGCCGTCTTCGTCTATGACGGCCGATATCGGCGATGAGCAGCAGCAACTCGCCCACCTACTCCCACCAGTCGAACGAACGTGGTCCCACTGTGTCGCGCCGCCGCGTACTGGCCGCGGCGGTCACAGTCCTCGCCATCGTGTTCCTGGGCTTGACCCTTCGATCGCCGATCAGCAGTCTGGCCGTCGTTCTGCCGGACGTCCAACACTCCCTGCAGATGTCGCAGCTACTGACCAGCTTCCTCACCACCGCACCGGTCTTGTGTTTCGCGCTCATCGGGTTGTGGTTCGGTCCGCGGATCTTTCGCTTGGGGCTGCGCCGAGCGGCGATCCTCATTCTCGTCGTCATGAGTGTGGGACTCGCGATCCGCGCGGCGTCCAATGGTGGCCTGCTCTTCGCGGCAGCGACACTGGTGATCCTCTCGGCGATAGCGATTGGCAACGTGCTGATCCCAGCGGCGGTCAAAGCGTGTTTTACACACCACGTTTCGGGCGTGAGTGCGGTATGCGCCGCCTCCATCATCGGCGGCGCGACATTGGGGGCAGTGCAGGCGGGCTGGATGCAACAGATCTGGGGATGGCGGCTCGCGCTGGCGGGCACCACGATCCTCGCTGTGGTGGCCATCTGTCTGTGGCTTCCGATCCAATCCGGTAGCCGCGTGTCGTCGACCCCGCCGGAGCCGACGATCTCGACTCGTCAGCTCGCGACGCTCCGCCCCGTCTGGCTACTGACAGGGTGCTTCGGCCTGGTGACCGCACAAGCCTATGCGCAGCTGGGTTGGTATCCGGCCATTCTCATCGACACCGGCCTGGACAACGCCGCCGCCGCAGGCCACCTCGCGTTGCTGACCGGGATCGGAATCCCGACCATGGTGCTGCTTCCGGCGCTGACTCGCCTCCTGGGTCTACGGGGCGTCATCGTGGCCCTTGCCGCCGCTACTGCCCTTGGGTGGCTCGGATTACTCTATGCGCCTTTGACAATGACGTGGCTGTGGTCCGCGCTCATCGGAGTCGGCGCGGGCAGCTTTGCGTGGACGCTGACGATGATCGGGCGTCATGCCGAGAGTCCCGAGGCAACCGCTGCGTTGTCTGGTTTCGTCCAGGGGTTGGGGTTCGTCTTTGCTGTCGTCGGGCCTTTGGGGGTGGGCCTGTTGCGAGACGTCACCGGCTCGTGGACGGCGTCGCTGTGGCTACTCGTCGTCGTCGGCCTGGGGATCGGCGCGGCGGGCGTGTTCATCGCGCACCGGTGGTCGGTGGAGGACTTGCTAGGCGCAAGCTCGCCGCGCCGGTCCACAGGCTAATCATCGCCCTGGATGCTGAGGAATTGTGTGCTGCGCCGATTCTGCCCTTGGCTGTCTAAAGGATGCTGCGCCACGAACGTAGACTCTTCCAACCGGAGGGGTGTAGAAACCCCGGCGGGGACATCGCAAAAGTCATGCGCGCGCCATGTGCTGATGCCCGCATGACATGTCCGAAAAGATAGAACCGTCTGTGAGCAGTTGATTTCTGTGCCCCCGGTCAGACTCGAACTGACACTGGACGGGTTTTGAATCCGTTGCCTCTGCCAATTGGGCTACGGGGGCCAGTACACGGGTCGCCCCGCGCCGGAGACCAACTCTAGATGATCGGCCGAGCGGCCTGCCAACCGGTACTCTGCGTGCACACGGACGCGGCGTGAGCGACGTGGAGGAGGGGATGGTGACGGTGACCGACAGTGCGACGACAGCAGCCGGTGAGACCACGACAACGCATCGGGTTCTGGTGGCCGAGGACGATTCCTTGATCCGGATGGACCTGATCGAGATGCTCCGCGAAGAGGGGTACGACGTCGTCGGGGAGGCGCCGAACGGGCAGGTCGCGGTGGAGCTGACCGAGTCACTGTCGCCCGACCTCGTCATCATGGACATCAAGATGCCCGTTCGTGACGGCATCGATGCGGCAACCGAGATCGCCGAGAAGCGTCTCGCGCCGGTTGTCATGCTGACCGCGTTCAGTCAGCGGGACTTCATCGACAAGGCGCGTGACGCGGGCGCGATGGCCTACCTGGTCAAACCGTTCACGAAGGCCGACCTGGTCCCGGCCATCGAGGTGGCGGTGAGCCGTTACCAGGAGCTCGAACAGCTCGAGCGCGAGGTCGCGACCATGAACGAGCGGCTGGAGACCCGCAAGCTCGTGGAGCGGGCGAAGGGGTTGCTGATGGAGAAGCAGGCCCTCTCCGAGCCCGACGCGTTCAAATGGATCCAGCGCGCGGCGATGGACCGCAGGACCACGATGAAAGCCGTTGCGCAGGTTGTCGTGGAGACCCTCGGGAGCGACTGACCACGAGCGCCTCGCCGACGCAATGCGTCTGTGCGCAAGCCAGTTTCACTGTCTTTACGCAGCCGCAACAAGATCGCGCTAGCTTTTCTCCAGCGAGGCGCGGTCCGCTGCACTCAGACGTGCCGTCCTCGTCACAAATGCCGAACGCACAGGCCGAACGCCGAACGCGCAGGCCAGACGCAAGGAGAGCATCGATGTCCTTACGCTTTTTGAGGAGCGGGGCAGTGGTCGTGACCGCGGCGGCAGCGCTGGTGGTCGCCGGCTGCAGCAGCTCTGATTCGGGTTCTGACGGAGGTTCCGAGGCGTCGTCGAGCGCCGCAGTGGAGTCCACGCCCGCACCCCCGGGTCTTGGCCTCGCGCAGAAGCTGGCATGTAACCCGCCGAAGGCCACCCCAGGCCCGGCCAGCACCGCCGCGCTGAAGATCGGCACCCTGCTCCCGGCGACCGGATCGCTGGCCTTCCTGGGGCCGCCCATGGAAGCGGGTGTGAACCTCGCGGTCAAGGACATCAACGCCGCCGGCGGAGTCCTCGACCAGCCGGTCGAGCTCGTCACCGGTGACTCGGGGGACACCACCACCGACACCGCCAACGCCACCGTGGACCGCGAACTCAGTGCCGGCACCCAGGTCATCATCGGCGCCGCGTCGTCCTCGGTGTCGCTGAAGGTCATCGACAAGGTCGCCAACGCGGGCGCGGTCATGTTCTCGCCGGCGAACACCTCCGACGAGTTCACCTGTTACCAGGACAAGGGTCAATACTTCCGCACCGCACCCGCCGATGTCCTCCAGGCGCAGGCGCTCTCGCAGACCATGGCCGAGGACGGCGTGCAGCGCGTGTCGATCCTCGCGCTCAACGATCCGTACGGAACGGGACTGGCCGACAACACCGTTCGGGACCTCGAGGCGGCCGGCGTCCCGGCCGACCAGATCCAGAAGATCATCTACGACCCGAACGCGCAGTCGTTCAACGCCGAGGTCGATCAGGTGAAGAACTTCGACCCGGACGGCATAGCGGTCATCGGATTCGAGGAGAGCGCCAAGATCATCACGCGCATGCACGAGGTCGGAATCGGTCCGAGCGACGGCAAGCTCGTCTACGGCGTCGACGGCAACATGGGCAACGCGTTGGGTGAATCGGTGGGACCGGGTCTACTCAAGGGCATGAAGGGAACCACCCCGCTGACCCAGACCAGCGGGGAGTTCCAGGCGGCCCTGAAGGAGCTCGACAGCGAACTCATCGACTTCAACTACTCGGGCGAGAGCTACGACGCCGCCGTGCTGAGCGCACTCGCGGCCACGGCAGCCAAGTCGACCGACGGTCGGACGATCGCGGCCAACATCATCGGCGTGACCAACGGTGACGAGAACTGCGACTCGTACCAGGCCTGCCTGGAACTGCTGAACGGCGGCAAGACGATCGCCTACGTCGGCAAGACCGGCAACCTGGCCTTCAACGCCGCCGGAGAGCCGAGCGTCGGTTCTTACGGTGTACTCGAGTTCGACGACAACAACGCCCTGCTCACCCCGACGCGCAAATACGTCTCGGTCGCAGCGCAGTAGAACCCCCGCACACGACGAGACCCCCGGTTCCGGCCGGGGGTCTCGTCGTGTCAGCGGTCCTGATCTCGTATCCCGTTGTCGCCCAACGCGTCGGCAGCAGCGGTCACGGCATAGGCCGACGGCTCACGCCTTCTTCTCCGAACTGCCCGCGAGTGTGCCGAGGTAGAGCTCGATGATCTTGGGGTCGTTGGCGAGGTTGCGGCCCGTGTCGGTGTAGGCGTTGCGGCCCTGATCGAGCACATAGCCGCGGTCGCAGATCTGCAGGCAGCGGCGGGCGTTCTGCTCGACCATGATGATCGAGACGCCGGTGGCGTTGATCGCCTTGCAGCGGATGAACACCTCGTCCTGGAACATCGGGGACAGGCCCGCCGACGGCTCGTCGAGCAGTAGCACCGCCGGGTCCATCATCAGCGCGCGTCCCATGGCGACCATCTGCCGCTCACCACCGGAGAGTGCGCCCGCCTTCACCTTTCGCCTCTCGGAGAGCAGCGGGAAGAGCTCCGAGACGAACTCGAACCTCGTGGCGAAGGTCTTGGGCCGCAGGTAGACGCCCATCTCCAGATTCTCTTCGATCGTCAAGGCGGGGAAGACGTTCTGTGTCTGCGGAACGTAGCCGACACCCTTGTCGACGAGGACGTGCGCCTTCGCCGAGGTGATGTCGTCGCCACGGAGCGTGACCGAACCCTCGCGCACGGGAATCAGTCCGAACAGCGTCTTCAGCAGAGTCGACTTGCCGGCGCCGTTGGGGCCGATGATCCCGACGATCTCACCGTCACCGAGGTAGAAGTTGCACTCCTCGAGGATGTTGATGCCGGGGAGATAACCGGCGGTGATGTCGTCGGCGCGCATCAGTGCGTTTCCCGCGAGTTTGCGATGCTCCTCGGCAGTGGCCGCGAGCTGCGCCGGCGTCAACTGCCCGGGTTCGGGCTCGGTGCTCATCGTCCGCCCTCCTTCGTCTCCGGCGCCGACGGCGGCAGTTCGGTGACCTCCGAGAGGTCCCCGCCCTCCTCCAGCGTCGCCTCGATGGCTGCCTCGACCTTCTCCGCGAGCACCGCGGTGGCCCCGACCGGACGACCCTGGTCGTCGAACTCCAGTGCCTGATCGTGATGACCCCCGAGGTACGCGTCGACGACGGCCTCGTTGTCGCCCAGTCGGTCGGGGAGGGATTCGGCGATGACCTGGCCCTGGGCCATCACGACAACCCAGTCGCTGATGTCGCGGATGACGTCCATGTCGTGTTCGACGAAGACGACCGTGACCCCTTCGTCCCGCAGCGATTTGATGTGTTCGAGCAGGCTCTGCGTCAGCGCCGGGTTGACGCCGGCCATCGGCTCGTCGAGCATCACGATCTCGGGGTCGGTCATCAACGCGCGTGCCATCTCCAGCAGCTTGCGCTGTCCGCCCGACAGCGAGCCGGCGAAGTCGCCGGCCTTGGCGTCGAGCTTGAAGCGCCGGAGCAGTTCGTGTGCGCGGTCGGTGATCTCGGCTTCCTGCTTGCGCCACACCCAGGGCGCGAGCGCGGCGAGGAAGTGCTCGCCCCGCTGCCCGGTGGCCCCGAGCCGGACGTTGTCGAGCACGGTGAGTTTCGCGAGCGCCTTGGTGAGCTGGAAGGTGCGCACCATGCCGCGACGGGCCACCTGGTGGGGAACCATCCGGCCCAGGGAGTCGCCGTTCAGTGACCATGTGCCCGAGTCGGGCTTGTCGAATCCGGTGATCAGGTTGAAGAAGGTGGTCTTGCCCGCGCCGTTGGGGCCGATGAGACCGGTGATGGCGCCGCGCTGCACCTCCAGATGATCGACCTGAACGGCCTTGATGCCACCGAAGGTCCGAGAGATGTTGTCCACCACGATGATCGGATCGGGTTTGGGTGAGCCCGGCTCGGCGGTGACCCCGGCGAACAACCGTGACCGCTCGGCGGCCGAGAGCGCGGAGAGGTCCCGGCGGGTCGCCCGGACGGGAGCGGCTTCGTGGTCTCCGCGAGTGACCTCGACGGACGCGGCGGCCTCGCTACGCTCGGACGACGCTGCTCGGCCAGCAGGGGGGGCCAGTTCGGTCTCGCTACGCTCGGACGACGCTGCTCGGCCAGCAGAGGGGGCCGGTTCGTCGTCGGGGGCGGAATGGCGGCCCGGATGCGGTGTGGGGTCGTCAGGCATCGAGCTGCACCTCCCTCTTGTTGCCGAGCAGTCCCTGCGGTCTGAACACCATCATCAGGATGATCGCCAGACCGAGCAGCACGTAGCGGAATGCGCCGACCTGCTGCGCGGACAGATTCAGCAGTGGGTCGTCGCCGGATGTGGCCTGACGCAACAGCGCGTCGGGAATCGCGAGCAGGAACCAGAACAACATCGCGCCGAGAACCGGGCCGAACACCGTCGCCGCCCCACCCAGGATGAGTGCGCCGTAAGCGAAGAACGTCTGTGCCGTCGAGTAGAAGTCGGGATTGATCGATTGGGTGGCGAATGCGTTGAACACTCCCGCCAGCCCACCGATACAGCCTCCGAGCACCAGGGCCTGCATCTTGTAGAAGTAGGCGTTCTTGCCGAGCGACCGCGCGGCGTCCTCGTCCTCCCGGACCGCCTTGAGCACGCGTCCCCACGGACTGCGGACGAGGAGATAGACCATCAGACACAAGAGCGCGACGACGATCCAGCCGACCACCATCGACCACAGGTCGCCACCGAGGAACTTGACGCCGAAAAACGAGTACTGCTTGCCGTTGTCGAACGGGCTGATGGAGAAGAAACTGCCGGCGTAGCCGTAGATGCCGTTGGTGGAGCGGGTGAAGTCGTCGGCGGAGGTCGACCGGAAGACCAGGCGCAGGATCTCCGACGCCGCGATGGTGACGATCGCCAGGTAGTCCGCCCGCAGGCGCAGGGTGGGAAGACCGAGAACGACCGCCAGCATCCCGGCGGCGGCGATGCCGATGATCCCGCCCAGCCAGAGCGGCTGGTCGTAGTTGACGGCCATGATGCCGACGCCGTAACCGCCGAGCAGGGCGAAGGCGATCTGGCCGAAGTTGAGCAGTCCGGCGTAGCCGAAGTGCAGGTTCAGGCCGATGGCCAGCAGGGCGTAGAAGATCGCCGATGGACCGATGAGCTGCGCGATGGCTATCTGAAGCGCTGAGATGATGTCCATGGGTCAGCCGATCCTCGCTCGAGATCCGAGAATGCCCTGGGGCCGGATGGTCAGGATGATGATCAGGATCAGCAGGCCGCCGATGTACTTCAGGTCGGGGCTGAGGATGTAGGTGGACAACTGGACGAGCAGACCGACGATGAGACAGCCCAGTAGTGCGCCGTAGGCCGTGCCGAGTCCGCCGAGTGTGATGCCCGCGAACATGAGCAGCAGGAGCTTGAAGCCCATCTCCCATTGGACCCGGCCGCCGAGTTCGGAGAGCGCGAACATCACGCCGCCGAGCGTGGCCAGGCCGCCGGCCAGTGCCCATACGAACAGAATGACGCGGTCGACGTCGATACCCGACGACTCGGCGAGGTCCTTGTTGTCGGCGACCGCGCGCATCGCCTTGCCGATCCTGGTGCGCTGCAACAACACCGCGACGCCGAGCAACACCACGATGCTGATGACGATGCAGGCCAGGTTCACCGGTGTGATCGCAAACGGACCGGAGCCGATCTGGGTCTGCGCCTGATAGTCGTCGAACGGTTCGGCCCGGTCGGAGAAGAAGATCAGGATCAGGTAGCGGAGCACCAGCGACAGGCCGATCGACACGACGAGCATGGCGATCAGCCCGGTTCGTCGTCTTCGCAACGGTCGCCACAGACCGAGTTCGTTCAGGATCCCGATGCCGACACCGACGATGACCGCCAGGATCGTCGCCGGGATGAGTTGCACACCGAGCTTGACGTTGATCACCCACGCGATCACCGCGCCGAGTGTCACCAGCTCGCCATGGGCGAAGTTCGTCAGTCCGGTGGTGCCGAAGATGAGGCTCAGACCGACCCCGGTGATGGCGATGATCAGACCGAACCGGATCCCGTCGATGGCCAGCCGCGTCAGCTCGGCGACCGCGGACACCTCGGTGCCGGTCCGGACGTCCCCGAAGGAAAAGATGACCGGACGTGCCGTTCCGCCGCTGACGTCGACGGGCAACTCCGACTTCTGGACCTCGACGCCGTCGGGGAGCGATTCGGTGTCGACAACGATCGTGTACTGGCCCGGGGGCACGTTGATCGACCAGGCCCCGGTCGCCGACGACGTCGCCGTGCCGACGATGGTCCCCGACGTGTCCTTCGCCTCGAGCTCGACGCCCTCGACCTTGTCCGCACCGTTGCGCAACACCCCGAAGACGCGTACCGAGTCCTCCGGTGCGGCCACGGCGGGCGAGGCGACGAACAGCCCACACAGAATCGACGCGGCGAGCAGGAGCAGCATCGCGATCGCCGGGCGTCGTACCGATGGCGGGGGAGCAGGGGGATGGCTCTCGAGATCGGAATCCTCGCCGAGAGCACATCGTGGCGGCGTCTGCGGCGAGGTGCCGGCGCGTTGCGATGTCATCCTGCGGGACATTAGCGCCAGCGTCGTCACCACGTGGCGACAACGACGTTTCCCAGAGGTAACTTCTCGCGCCGACCGACCGCACCGAGAAGTCGCGATGTGCTGTCGGAGACCCGATCCGGGTCGTACGCTGGTCCGATGGTCCCGGTCAGCGTGTCCACAACCACAGACGTCGAACTCGCCGCAGCGCTCCTGGCGCAGGCCTTCGCCGACGACCCGGTGACGGTGTGGATGCAACCAGACACCTCGCGTCACCTCGTCATGTTCCGCACACTGTTGAAGTACAGCCACGGCCCGAAGTCGACGCTCGACCTCGCGATGCGCGACGGCCAACCGGTCGGTGCGGCCGCGTGGGATCCCCCGGGACACAAGGTGTCGGCGACGGCACAGGTCGTGTCGATGGTCGGGTTCTTCCGGGCGATGGGGTCGCGGATGAGCCGCGGGATGAAACTCGAGGAAGAATTCGGCAAGCGTCGACCCAAGGAGCCGCATTGGTACCTGGGCCAGATCGGGGCGCCGGTGCACGGAGTCGGGGTGGGCACCTCGCTCCTGGGACATCGGCTCGACCAGATCGACGGCCCCGCGTACCTCGAATGCTCGAGCGTCCGCAACGTGCCGCTCTACGAGCGTTTCGGATTCACGGTGACCGAGGAGTTCGCGCTCCCGCTCGACGGTCCCACGGTGTGGGCCATGTACCGGCCTCTCCGATGAGAGGCCGAGTGTGAGGAGTCGTCCCAGGCGTGTCGGACAGGGTCACTAGACTCGGCGACTGTGAGTCCAGCGCAGAGTTCCCCGGCAACGACCCCCGCCAAGGCACCCGGATCGACGGGCACAGCGGCACCCCGCGCCAAGGGCAAGACCAAGCAGCCGGTGTTGATGCTGCTCGACGGACACTCCCTGGCCTACCGGGCGTTCTTCGCGCTTCCCGCGGAGAACTTCAAGACGCATTCCGGCCAGACGACCAACGCCGTCTACGGCTTCACCTCGATGCTGATCAACCTGTTGCGCGACGAGGAGCCCACGCACATCGCCGCCGCCTTCGACGTCTCACGGAAGACCTTCCGGTCGGAGATGTACCCCGAGTACAAGGCGCAGCGGTCGAAGTCGCCCGACGAGTTCAACGGCCAGGTCGACCTCACCAAGGAGGTCCTCGATGCGCTGGGCGTCTCGGTGCTGGCCATCGAGGGTTACGAGGCCGACGACATCATCGCGACCCTGGCGACCCGGGCCCGTGAGGACGGATACAAGGTCCTGATCGTCACCGGTGACCGGGACTCACTGCAGCTCGTCGACGCGTCGACAACCGTGCTCTACCCGCGCAAGGGAGTGTCCGACCTCACCCGCTTCACGCCCGAGGAGGTCGAGAAGAAGTACGGTCTCACCCCCACCCAGTACCCGGACTACGCGGCGCTGCGCGGCGACCCCAGCGACAACCTCCCGGGCATACCCGGAGTCGGCGAGAAGACCGCGTCCAAGTGGATCCGCGAGTACGGATCGCTCGCCGCGCTCGTCGATCACGTCGACGAGGTCAAGGGCAAGGTGGGCGACGCGTTGCGGGCGCATCTGGCGTCGGTGCAGACCAATCGGCAGCTCACCGAGCTCGTCCGGGACATGCAGCTGCCGGCGTCCCCCGACGACCTGGCCATGGTCGGGTGGGACCGCGATCGCATCCACCAACTGTTCGACGACCTGGAGTTCCGGGTGTTGCGGGACCGGCTCTTCTCGACGCTGAGTTCCGTTGAGCCCGAAGCGGAAGCGGGTTTCGATCTCGACGGCGCGGTCCTGGGTGCCGGCGAGGTCGGCGAGTGGCTCACCGCGCACGCCCGGACCGGCCGGGTCGGTCTTGCAGTGACCGCGCCGCACGTCGTCGTCGGGTCCGACCCGTCGGGTGTGGCGATCGCAGCGGCCGACGGGTCGTCGGCCTATGTCGACGTGACCGCACTGACTCCCGAAGACGAAGCGGCACTGGGGGAGTGGTTCGCCGACCCGTCGGCACTCAAAGCGGTCCACGAGGCGAAGTGGGCGGTGCACGCACTCCGGTCGCGCGGTTGGAAGCTCGACGGTGTCACCAGTGACACCTCGCTCGCGGCCTACCTCGTCCGGCCCGGGCAGCGCACCTTCAATCTCGACGACCTCGCGCTGCGCTACCTGCGTCGCGAACTCCGTGCCGACGGCGGGCCGGGCGATGGCCAGATGTCGCTGCTCGACGATGATTCCGACGGCCGCGTCGCCGAACAACACATGCTCGAGGCACGTGCTGTCCAGGAACTGGCCGACACGCTCGACACGGAGCTGGACCGGATCGACTCCAAGCCGCTGCTGACCGAGATGGAGTTGCCGCTGTCGTTCGTGCTGGCCGACGCCGAGGCGGCGGGCATCGCGGTCGACGTCGATCACTTCGGCGCACTCGAGCGGATGTTCGCCGACCGCATCCGTGCCGCTGCCGAGGCGGCGTACGAGGTCATCGGGGAGCAGATCAATCTCGGCTCACCCAAGCAGTTGCAGACCGTCCTCTTCGACAAGCTGGACATGCCGAAGACGAAGAAGACCAAGACCGGTTACACCACCGACGCCGACGCGCTGCAGTCTCTCTACGAAAAGACCGAACACCCCTTCCTGGCTCATCTTCTCGAGCATCGCGATGCGACACGACTGAAGGTCACCGTCGACGGACTCCTGAAGTCGGTCGCCGACGACGGGCGCATCCACACGACGTTCAATCAGACGATCGCCGCGACCGGGCGCCTCTCGTCCACCGAGCCGAACCTGCAGAACATCCCGGTGCGCACCGAGGCCGGGCGGGAGATCCGGCGCGGCTTCGTCGTCGGCGCCGACACCGCGACCGGTGTTCCCTACGACTGCCTCATGACCGCCGACTACAGCCAGATCGAGATGCGGATCATGGCGCATCTATCGGAGGATGCGGGTCTGATCGAGGCGTTCAACACCGGCGAGGACCTGCACAACTTCGTCGGGTCGCGCGCCTTCGGGGTGCCGATCGACGAGGTCACCACCGAGATGCGTCACCGGGTGAAGGCGATGTCGTACGGACTTGCCTACGGCCTCAGTGCGTTCGGGCTCGCGGCCCAGCTGAAGATCAGCCGCGACGAGGCCAAGGAGCAGATGGAGGCATACTTCGCGCGCTTCGGCGGAGTGCGCGACTACCTGCACGACGTCGTTGCCGAGGCCCGCCGCAACGAGTACACCGCGACCCTGTTCGGCAGGCGCCGCTACCTGCCGGATCTGAACAGCGACAACTGGCAGCGGCGGCAGTCCGCCGAGCGCATGGCGCTCAACGCGCCCATCCAGGGCACCGCCGCGGACATCATCAAGGTCGCGATGATCAACGTCCACAAACGCCTTGCGGCCGAAGGTCTCACATCGCGGACCCTTCTCCAGGTCCACGACGAGCTCGTGATCGAGGTCGCCGCCGGTGAGCGGGACGCCGTCGAAGCGGTGGTGCGCGAGGAGATGGGCAACGCCATCACCTTGTCGGTGCCCCTGGAGGTGTCGGTCGGTTTCGGGCGGTCCTGGGACGACGCAGCGCACTGATGGGCCTGGGCGAGAGAACTTTCGGCGTCCTCACCGGCGACGGGATCGGGCCGGAGATCGTCCCCGCGGCGGTGTCGGTCGCGGACGCGGCCGCCGCCGCGGAGTCGATCGAGATCGACTGGCAGGAACTGCCTTTCGGGTTGTCTGCCATCGCCTCGCACGGTGATCCGGTGCCCGAGCAGACGCTGACGGCTCTCGACGGCCTCGGATTCTGGATCGTCGGCCCCCACGACTCGGCGGCCTACCCGCCCGGTCACGGCGATCGCACTCCGGGAGCCACGCTCCGAACCCGGTACGAACTGTTCGCGAATCTCCGTCCCGCTCGGGCCTTTGCCGGTGTCCCGGCGCTGCGGCCGGACATCGATGTGCTGATCGTGCGGGAGAACTCCGAGGGCTTCTACGCCGACCGCAACATGGCGGTCGGAAGCGGCGAGTTCATGCCGACTCCGGATGTGGCCCTCGCAGTCGGGCTCGTCACCCGTGCGGCGTCGGAGCGCATCGCGCGGGTCGCATGCACAGCCGCGATCGAGCGTGCGGGTTCCGACCGGCAACCGCGACTGACGATCGTGCACAAAGCCAATGTCTTGCGGATGACCACCGGACTGTTCCGAGATGCGTGCCGCGCCGTCGCCGCCGACTTCCCCGAGGTCGAGGTGTCCGAGCAACACGTCGATGCCATGGCGGCCCTGCTGGTTCGGCGCCCCGCCGACTTCGACGTCCTCGTGACCGAGAACCTCTTCGGTGACGTCTTGTCCGACCTCGCCGGAGAGCTCGCCGGATCGCTGGGCATCGCCGGTTCCGTCAACAGCTCGGAGACCCGCGTGATGGCGCAGGCATCGCACGGTGCGGCGCCCGACATCGCCGGGCGCGGCATCGCGAACCCGGTCGCCATGATCGCCTCGGTGGCAATGGGATTCAGACGCTTCGGCCAGATGACCGAGGACGCAGCACTGGTCGCGGCCGGGGCCCGGATCGACGCCGCGGTCGCCGACACACTCGCGCACACCGCGACGGGCGACCTCGGTGGCGACGCCACCACCGCGGAGTTCGCGGCCGCGGTGGGTCAGCGCATCGCGGAGGGCTGACGGGAGCGCGAGCGACCGCCTACGGCTCCCTGGACGGCAGTCGCGCGCACTCGCACCCTCGTGAACCATGAGTCCGGGAACGAACACGCGTGAATCGCGGGTATCGAGCCGGGGTGCAGCAGGCGAACTACAGTGAGTTGATGCGCTCGGCCGGACGGAGGGAAGTGGTGTGACGCGGGTGGCTCGTTGGCTCGGCGTCGTGCTCGCCGTCCTGGTCGTGGTGACCGGATGCGTGGACAACGAAGCCCGGGAGCGTGCGAACCAGGTCACCCCGATCGACATCGACGTGGCGAAGGTGCCGGAGATCTCGGCTCTCGTCCCACCCGAGATCGCCCGCACCGGACGCCTCATCGTCGGGGTCAACATCCCGTACCAGCCGAACGAGTACAAGGACGCGTCGGGAAAGATCGTCGGTTACGACGTCGACCTGATGAACGCCGTCGGCAAGGTGCTCGGACTCTTACCCGACTACAAGGAATCCCAGTTCGACACGATCATCCCGTCGATCCAGGCCGGCACCTACCAGGTCGGCATGTCCTCGTTCACCGACACACTCGAACGCGAGAAGCAGGTCGACTTCGTGACCTACTACAGCGCAGGCGTGCAGTGGGCGCAGGCCACCGACAACGACGACGACATCGATCCGGACAACGCCTGTGGTCTCCGGGTCGCAGTCCAGACGACCACCTACGAGGACACCGACGAGGTCCCGGCCAAGAGCGCGGCCTGCGTGGCTGCGGGGAAACCGGCAATCGACAAGGTCAGGTTCGACAGCCAGGACGAGGCGGTCAACGCGCTGATCCTCGGGCGCGTGGACGCGATGTCGGCCGACTCGCCGGTCACCGCCTACGCCATCAAGCGGACGGACGGCCGATTGACGCCGGCCGGCGGCATCTTCGACTCCGCGCCCTACGGCTGGGCCATCCGGAAGGGTTCGCCGCTCGCGGTCGCGATGCAGCGCGCCGTGCAGTACCTCATCGACAACGGACAGTACGAACAGATCGCGGCCAACTGGGGCCTCGAGGAGGGGATGATCGATGTCTCCGTCATCAACGGGGCGGTGAACTGAGGTGACGTCACCACACGCCGACCCCGCCACAGCGACCGAACCGGAACCGATCAAGGCGGTTCCGCTGCGCCGACCCGGGCAGTGGATCGCCGCGGTGATCATCGTCGTGCTGGCCGCACTGTTCATCTATGGTGCCGCCACCAACGAGGCCTACAGCTGGGGCACGTACGGCAACTACCTCTTCGACTCGCGCATCCTGTCGGGTGTCGGGTACACCCTGGCCCTGACCCTGCTGTCGATGGCGATCGCCATCGTGCTCGGTGTCCTCCTGGCGATCATGCGGCTGAGCCCGAACCCGGTGCTGCGCGGGACGTCGTGGGTCTACCTGTGGATCTTCCGCGGCACACCCGTGTACGTCCAGCTCGTGTTCTGGGGCCTGTTCCCGGCGATCTACAAGCAGATCGACCTCGGCATCCCATTCGTGCACCAGTTCGTGACCCTCGACATCCAGACCCTCAACGCCGCGTTCCTCTTCGCGGTGATCGGTCTGGGTCTGAACGAGGCCGCGTACATGGCCGAGATTGTCCGCGCCGGTGTGTCGTCGGTCGGTGAGGGGCAGACGGAGGCCTCGGTGGCGCTGGGCACGTCGTGGTCGCAGACGATGCGACGCACGGTCCTGCCGCAGGCCATGCGGGTCATCATCCCGCCCACCGGCAACGAACTGATCAGCATGCTCAAGACCACCAGCCTGGTGGCAGCGGTGCCGCTGACGCTCGACCTCTACGGCCGTCAACGCGACATCTCCGGTGTGATCTTCGAGCCGATCCCGTTGCTGCTGGTCGCATCGACCTGGTACCTCGTCATCACCAGTGTCCTGATGGTGGGTCAGTACTACGTCGAGCGCTACTACGCCAAGGGCGCGACCCGGGCGCTGACCGCGCGACAGCTCAAGACGATGGCCGACGGGGCGGCCACGGCCCCCGGCGGCGCCGCCGGCCCGGCAGGGGGAGAGAAGGCATGAGCCCGGGAGAGCACACGGCCGGTCCGGCCAACCCCGGCGGGTCACCGACCCCGATGGTGGTGGCCGACCGTGTCTGCAAGAGTTTCGGCTCGGTGCAGGTCCTCAAGGGGATCTCGCTGGAGGTCGCACGCGGCGAGGTGCTGTGCCTCATCGGACCGTCGGGCTCGGGGAAGTCCACGTTCCTGCGGTGTGTGAACCACCTGGAGGTCGTCAACGCCGGCCGGCTCTACGTCGACGGTGATCTGATCGGGTATCGCGAACGTAGCGGCAAGCTCTACGAGATGAGCGCCAAGGACGCGGCCACCCAGCGCCGCGACATCGGCATGGTGTTCCAGCATTTCAATCTGTTCCCGCACCGCACGGCCCTCGAGAACGTGATCGAGGCGCCGATGCAGGTGAAGCGGCAGTCGCGTTCGGAAGCGGTCGACAAGGCCCGCTATCTGCTGGATCGAGTCGGGCTGTCCACACGGGCCGACGCCTACCCGGCGCAGCTGTCGGGCGGCCAGCAGCAACGCGTCGCGATAGCGCGCGCACTTGCCATGGACCCCAAGCTCATGCTCTTCGACGAGCCCACCTCGGCACTCGACCCCGAACTCGTCGGGGACGTGCTGAAGGTGATGCGCGAGCTAGCCGCTTCGGGGATGACGATGATGGTCGTCACCCACGAGATGGGCTTTGCCCGGGAGGTCGCGGATCAACTCGTGTTCATGGACGGCGGCGTCGTCGTGGAACGGGGCGATCCCCGCGAGGTCCTCTCCGACCCGAAAGAACAGCGTACCCGGGAGTTCCTGTCGAAACTGCTGTGACAGCCGTCAGCCGGCCTTGTGGCTGCAGAAGATCGCTGTTCCCGGAAAGTAGCTGCCCCGCAACGGACTCCACTGGCCCCATGTCCGGTCGAAACCGTCCGGCCATTCGGGTTCGATGATGTCGTCGAGGACGAATCCGGCCGTACGGAGTTCACGGACACGGTCACCGATGGTGCGGTGGTGCTCGACGTAGGTCAGCCTGCCGTCGGCATCGGTCTCGGTGTACGGCGTGCGGTTGAAATACGGTATCCGGACGGTCAACCCCTCCGGCCCGGGGTCGTCGAGGAACATCCAGCGCATCGGGTGGTTGACGGCGAAAACCCAACGGCCACCGGGTTTCAGCACTCGCGCGACCTCGCTCATCACGCCGGCGGAGTCGGCGACGAACGGTACCGCGCCGAATGCCGAGCATGCGGTGTCGAACGATTCGGCGGCGAAGGGCAGCGTCTCCGCGGTGGCCTGCACGAGCGGTACCCGCACGCCCTCGGCGGCCATCGCGTCGAGTCCGATGCCCAGCATCCGCCGGGACAGATCCACGCCCACCGCGTGGGCGCCATGGGCGGACAGCCATCGGGCGCACGGCGCCGAACCGCAACCGATCTCGAGGATGTGACGCCCGTCGATGTCCCCGAGGAGGCCGACGTCGGACTCACGGAGTCCCTCCGGACACCAGACGAAGTCACCGCCTGCGGCATGCGCGCCGAGAAACTCGCCGTGCTCGACGTGGTAGTTCTCCGCGTCGTGATCCCACCACCAACGGTTGGCACGGTCGCTGGACGTGGAGTCGACGTCGCCGAGAATCCTCGGGGGACGGCCTGCTGCCGGTTCGTTCGACGTCGTGTCCGCGGGTTCGGCCTGGTTGGGGGACATCCTGCGATGATAGGGCCCGGGCCGTGACGACCACTTCCGCCGGCCCATGGTGTCGACCCGACCGGCGGCGCTCGCCGGCGCCGGTCAGGTCGTGAGCTCGTAGAAGCGGAAGAAGCTGAAGTCCTCGATGGGGAGGACCTCCACGTCGGCGTATCCCGCATCGCGGGCGTACTGCCTCACGGTCGACGGCCGGAACACGGTGCCGGTCGCCGCCGACGGCGGCGAACTCATCGAGTCCGGCAGACAGACGAACAGCGAGAACCCGTACATGATCTTGTCGAGATCGTCTGCCGGGCCGCTGAACTCGTCGGACACCGCCTCGTCCATGACGATCAGTGACGCCCCCGGTACCAGTGCGCGACGGACCGCCGCGAGAACCTGGACCGGGCGGGGCATGTCGTGGAGACACTCGAACGCGAACGCGGCGTCGAACGGACCGTGCGCCGTCGCCTCGTCACCGTCGGCCACGAGGAATGTCACGCGCTCGGAGACCTCCGCGGTTGCGGCGTGCGCGCGGGCCATCTGGACGGATGCCTCGTCGACGTCGAGGCCGACGAAGGTCGCCTCCGGGTAGGCACGAGCGAGTGCGATGGTGGAATGCCCTGCCCCGAAGCCGACGTCGGCGATGCGGGCGCCGGGCCGCGACAGACGCGTGTGGAGGTGTTCGACACCGGCGAGCGCCGGGGCGAGCCGGGCGTCGAACCAGGGCCGGTTGAGATCTGCCTGGCACTCCCGCGCGTCGGCGCCCAGGGTCGCCCAGCTCACGCCACCACCGTGCCGATAGGCGTCGAGCAGTTCGGGCAGGTGGCGAGCCGACGCCGCGAACATGCGCGGGAGGGCACCCAGATACGACAGGCTCGATGTGTCGGTGAGCACCTCGGCGACGCCGGGCGAGATCGCAAAGGTGGGCGGCCGCGAGGTCAGGTCGGCGTCGAGAATGCCGAAGGCGCACTGCATCTCGAGCCACTCCCGGGCGTACCGCGCGTTGGTCTCGGTGTGCTCGGCCAGTCCGTCGGCGGTGAGTGGTCCCGCCTCGGCCAGGCACCGGTACCACCCGAGGCGCTCACCGAGATACACGCTCAGCGTCTCGGCGGTGGCGAGGGCGGAGCCGAAGAGGCGCTCGGCGAACTCGTCGGCACTCGGTCCCGGCCGGTCAGGGTGGCCACCCGCTGCTTCGGTCATGAACCATGATGTGGCCGAGTCCGGGCGGCGCGCGCTCGTTTCGGCGAACGCGGTCGCGCGAACTTCGCCGGACCGCCGGTTCGGGAGTGCGTAACCTGTGCGTCGTGGGCGACGAGACTTGCCGATGCGGTCACGACCGAGCGGCTCATGAGCACTATCGGGCGGGGACCGACTGCGCGCTGTGCGGCGCGGGTGACTGCCCTCGCTTCCGGCGGAATTCCCGGGTTCGTCGTCTCCTCGGCGCGTTGCCCGGAGCGCGCGGCTCCGGCCGCCCGTCAGCCTGATCGCCCATTCGGCTCTCGTCGGCTGCTCCGTGCGGTCCGTCGACGCCGTTCGATCAGCAGGCTCGCCCCGCGAGTATGACGTCGGTTCCCTCGTCCGGGTCCCAGCGACGGAGTGCGGTGAACTCACCGGCGATCTCGGCGCGCAGGTCGAGGACGACCAACGCGCGGGCGAGCTGCTCGGCGTCCATCCGCCGCGCCAGGGTGACGTGCGGCGTCCACCGTCCGGGGGTGGTGTGCGCGAACGCGGTCCCGTGGTGTCCCGGTGACGTTGCGGAACCGGCCGGTCGGGACCCGATGAACCCGGCCGCCAGTCGGCAGACCTGAGCGTGGACCGAGAGGAGTTCGGTCGACGGCACCACGAGCCGCGCAAGTGTCGACCGGCCGGCGGCGCCGAAGAGGATCGGGGCGCCGAGTCGCATGCCGACCGGGAGGCGCATGGCGACCCCGGCCAACGCCGCGTCGGCGTGGGGATCGATGCGCGACGCGGCCACGAGCGTCACGTGCGGGCGGTTGGTGGCCGACGCGACGCGTCCCTGATGGGGCAGTCCGGCTGCGGCCAGCGCGTCCCATTCGGCCCGAACCTGCTGGTCGGACGAGTCGTCGAGGAGGAGTTCGAGGGAGTGCGCCACGTGGGCATCGTCTCATTTTCCGCTGGGCCGCACGTCTCGGCGGCCTCGCGAGACGAGCCATTTGCCCAGCACAACGCCGCTGGAGTAGGCTTCTACACGCGCGTGTGCCCGATGACGCGCGGTTCGCACCTGCCCTGACCGGTGACAGGCCGGTCCAGGTGGTGTCGATCAACAGCGCTTTTCAGAATCGTACCTACTACACACCTGTCCGGAGCAACTCAACATATGTCGTCCCCCACGATCACCTCGCCGCAAGTAGCCGTCAATGACATCGGCACTGCCGAGGACTTTCTCGCCGCCATCGACTCCACGATCAAGTACTTCAACGATGGCGACATCGTGGAAGGCACCATCGTCAAGGTCGATCGGGACGAGGTTCTGCTCGACATCGGTTACAAGACCGAAGGCGTCATCCCTTCTCGCGAACTGTCGATCAAGCACGACGTGGACCCCAACGAGGTCGTCAACGTCGGTGACGAGGTCGAGGCCCTGGTCCTCACCAAGGAGGACAAAGAAGGTCGTCTGATCCTCTCCAAGAAGCGTGCGCAGTACGAGCGTGCCTGGGGCACCATCGAGGAGCTCAAGGAGAAGGACGAGGCCGTCAAGGGCACCGTCATCGAGGTCGTCAAGGGCGGCCTGATCCTGGACATCGGCCTGCGCGGCTTCCTCCCGGCATCGCTCGTGGAGATGCGTCGCGTCCGCGATCTGCAGCCGTACATCGGCAAGGAGATCGAGGCCAAGATCATCGAGCTCGACAAGAACCGCAACAACGTGGTCCTGTCGCGTCGTGCATGGCTCGAGCAGACCCAGTCCGAGGTCCGCAGCGAGTTCCTGCACCAGCTGCAGAAGGGCCAGGTCCGCAAGGGCGTCGTGTCCTCGATCGTCAACTTCGGTGCGTTCGTCGATCTCGGCGGCGTCGACGGTCTGGTCCACGTCTCCGAGCTGTCCTGGAAGCACATCGATCACCCGTCCGAGGTCGTCGCAGTCGGCGACGAGGTCACCGTCGAGGTCCTCGACGTCGATCTGGACCGCGAGCGTGTGTCGCTGTCGCTCAAGGCAACCCAGGAAGATCCGTGGCGTCAGTTCGCCCGCACCCACGCCATCGGCCAGATCGTGCCGGGCAAGGTCACCAAGCTGGTGCCGTTCGGTGCGTTCGTCCGCGTCGACGAGGGCATCGAGGGTCTGGTCCACATCTCCGAGCTGGCCGAGCGTCACGTCGAGGTGCCGGATCAGGTTGTCGCCGTCGGTGACGACGCGATGGTCAAGGTCATCGATATCGACCTGGAGCGTCGCCGGATCTCGCTGAGCCTCAAGCAGGCCAACGAGGACTACACCGAGGAGTTCGACCCCTCGAAGTACGGCATGGCCGACAGCTACGACGAGCAGGGTAACTACATCTTCCCCGAGGGCTTCGACGCCGAGACCAACGAATGGCTCGAAGGCTTCGAGAAGCAGCGTGAGGCATGGGAGGCCCGGTACGCCGAGGCCGAGCGTCGTCACAAGATGCACACCGCCCAGATGGAGAAGTTCGCCGCTGCTGCCGCCGAGGCCGCCAACGCCCCGACCGACTACTCGTCGGCGTCGGAGAGCCGCGGAGGTTCCTCGTCCAGCAGCTCGACCGGTGGATCGTCGGCCGGCGGTTCGCTGGCCAGCGACGAGCAGCTCGCCGCCCTGCGTGAGAAGCTGTCCGGCAACGCCTGACACGCACGCTCACTGAGCACATGAGAGAAGCCCTCCCGGGTAAACCGGGAGGGCTTCTCTCATATCTCGTCCGTGCCGGGCGGGTCTTGGCGCTCCCCGTGCGGCCCGGTCTGCCAATAGTCGCGGACATCGAAGGCCGTCAGTGCCGACCAGCGTGGGGGCGTCCGGCGCGATACTCCGTCCGGGTCCGATGTGTCGTCGCCGGGCGCGCCGTCGAGCGGACCCTCGAAGTCGCGTAGCCGAAGCGCCAGGGCGGGTTCTCGATCGATCGCCGCGGCGAGTGCGTACAAGGTGGCGAGGATGTGCAGGCACCGATCGCCGCGAGCCCGACATGAACAGTCCGCGACGTCGAGACCCGCAGCGGACCACGACGCCGCCTCGACCAGCTTGCGGTGCATGTCGTCGGTCGGCTCGGTGGACGCGCCGAGCAGCTCGCGCAGAGCCGACGCGGTGGCCGAGCTCATCGGCTCGAATTCCAGGTGTGCCACGGACGCCTGGCCACCTCGCTGGACCAGTCCGCTGACCGAACGTCCCTCGACGGTCAGGGCGACGCCACCGTTGCGGGCGACACTGCGGGCGCGCGGCGCCACCGGGTTCGGTGAGCGGGTCGCGATGGGCTCGGCGAGCCGGACGATCTCGGCGCCCCAGCGGCTGAAACCGAACTCGGCGGGTGAGTTGGTCATCGGACCTCCCGATTGCGGCGAAGGACGTCGATCAACCGTTCGTCGCTGAGGCCGGTCAGTTCCGCGAGGGCCGACGAGTCGTCGGCGTGCGTGCCGAGTGCGGACTTGCGCCGGTGCAGGTCGTCGATGTGTTCCTCGAGCGAGGTGGCCGTCGTGAGGGTGGTGATCGTGACCGGACGCTCCTGGCCGATGCGGTGCACGCGATCCGAGGCCTGGGCTTCGACCGCCGGATTCCACCAGCGGTCGAAATGGATGACGTCGCAGGCGCGTGTGAGTGTGAGCCCGACGCCACCGGCCTTGAGACTCATCACCATGATCCCGGGGCCGCGGCCCGACTGGAAGTCGGCGACGAGTTCGTCGCGCCGACTCGCCGGGAGGCCGCCGTGGAAGAACGGGGCGTCGACTGCGAACTGTTCGGCGAAGTGACGGACGAGCAGTTCACCGGTGTCGCGATACTGGGTGAAGACGAGGGTGGGGGAATCGGTGCGTAGATTCTCGCCGAGGATCTCCGCGCACACGTCGAGTTTGCCCGAACGGCCCGGGAGCACCCGGGTGTCGCCGGTGACGAGACCGGGGTGGTTGCAGATCTGCTTGAGGCGGGTGAGGGTGGCGAGAATCCTTCCGTGTCTTTCGAATCCATCGCCGAAGCCGTCGTCTTCCACACGCGCCAGGTGAGCATCGTAGAGTTGCGCCTGTTCGGCCGTCAGGTCGACCAGAACCGGATTCGGGATCTTCGGTGGGAGCGCCGACGCCACCCGGGATTTGGTGCGCGCCAGCATGACCGGTGACACCGCGACCCGGAGTCGTTGCAGCGCTCCGGTATCGCCGTCGTCCACCGCCTTGGTGAACCGGCGCCGGAACACCGCCCGGTGGGGGAACAGCCCCGGCGCAGTGACGCGGAGGATCGCCCAGAGGTCGTCGAGACTGTTCTCGATCGGGGTGCCCGTCAACGCGACACGAGCACCGGCATCGACGGAGCGGGCCGCGCGGGAGACCTGGGTCCGCGGGTTCTTCAGGTTCTGAGCCTCATCGAACACGATTGTCGCCCAACGAGTTCGGCGCACGACGTCGACGCTCGACCGCAGTCGTGCGTAGGAGATCACGGTGACCGAACCGGCCGCGACGGGGGCGTCCTCGAGGGGTCCGGTGTGGACGTCGAGTGCGGGCGCGAAGCGGGCCACCTCGTGCGTCCAGTTGGTGACGAGACTCGTCGGGCAGACGACCAGCTGGGGTCCCTCGTGGGCGCGTAGTGTCAACAGCCCGATCGCCTGGACGGTCTTGCCGAGTCCCATCTCGTCGGCCAGTACGGCGCCGCCGGTCACCTCTGCGGTTCGGGCGAGCCACGCCACGCCGCGGATCTGGTAGGGCCGCAGGCTTGCCCGGAGCCTGTCGCGCAGAGCTTCCTCCACCACCAGGCAGTCCCGCAGAGCCGCGCGGGCGAACTCGGCCGTCGTCATCGCGGTTCCCGTGGGGTCGACCTCGGCGTGAGCGGCGAGAGGTAGCTGCGTCGAGGTGTCGCCGGCAAGCGTGAGTCGCCACGCGTGAACCGACTCGGCGACCCTGCTCGGATCGTCCGATGCGTGACCCGAGAGGAGCGTCGGGACGTCGACGAGGTCGCAAGCGACGTCACGGACGACGAGATCGCCGCCCTCCGGAATCGCGAGGCGACATGAGTCCGCGCGGCTTCCGACGTCGGGATCATGCGACGACCAGAGTGCGAACTGATGGAGATCCGGCAGATAGGTGGCCTGTCTGGTCAGCGTGACGCTCCTGTTGGTACGGTGTACGGAGTTATTACTCGGTACACCGTACGGGAAAGGCGTCGCCGTGTCGACCGCTGATGATGCACGTATGTTGGTCCGCCTCCTGTGGCGGGCCGAGTCCGGCGCCGGGGGGCCGCGGCGTGGTCCGCGGCAGCGGGTGTCGGTCGACGACATCGTGACCACCGCGATTCGCCGCGCGGATGCGGGGGGACTCGGCGCCGTGTCGATGCGCTCGCTGGCTTCCGATCTCGGTGTCGGGCCGATGAGCCTGTACACCTACGTACCGACACGTGACGTGTTGGTGGCGCTCATGGTCGACGAGGTGGCGGCGGATGCCCCGATGCCGCCGTGTTCGCCGACAGTCGTGGAATCCCTGGCGGGTGTCGCTCGCGCTCTGCGTGCCGAGTGTCTGACGCACCCCTGGTTGCTGGAGGCCTCGCCCTGGCGTCAGGTGCTGGGGCCGCACCGACTCGCCCGCTACGAGCGGCAGCTCGAGCTGCTCGAGCCGCTCGACATCTCGGATGTACAGCGCGACAGCATCATCGCGCTGATCGGAGCCTTCGTGGTCGGTAACGCCCGCGAGGCGGTCGGGGACAGGGTGGCCGCGGCCGAGACCGGGATGAGCGATGCGCACTGGTGGGAGATCGTCGGGCCCGAACTCGCGGCGGTCGTGCCCGACGGCGCGTTCCCGCTGTCGGATCGGGTCGGCACTGCGGTCGGCGAGCTCCGGCAGGCGCCCGGTGCGCCCGAGGAGGCCTTCGAGTTCGGGCTGTCGCGCGTCCTGGATGGATTGCAGCCACTGCTGTCCTGATGTCCGGCGTCGATGTGCGGATCGATGGTGGTGGAGGGGCGACGCCGCAACCATGCGTTGTTGACAATGATTTTCATTCCACTGTTGACTGTCCGGGTGTTTGCACAACGGACAAATCTGACCCGATCTCTGGCGCTTCTCGCCGCCGCATCGTTCGCGCTCGTCGCCTGTGGAAGTGAAGATTCCGGTGATTCGACACCGGCCGCCTCCAGTTCGGCCAAGGCCGTCGAGCAGCAGAGCGCCACACCACGTCTCGCACTCAGCTACGACGGCGGCATCCTGGTCCTCGACGCCGAGTCGCTCGAGCAGGTCGCCGACCTGCCGGTCGACGGCTTCATCCGGCTCAACAGCGCCGACAACGGCCGGAACGTCTTCGTCTCCGAATCGGACGGGTTCCGGGTCCTCGACATGGGTACCTGGACGCGTCAGCACGGCGATCACGGTCACTACTACACGACCACTCCGGCCCTCACCGACATGACCTTCGGCGGGGAGGAGCCGGGACACGTTGTGCCCCACGATTCCCGGATCGCCCTGTTCACCGATGGGACAGGTGAAGTCGACATCGTCGAACCCGCCGAACTCCTGCGTGGAAACGCGGCGTCGACCTCCTTCACCCTTCCCGAGCCCCACCACGGGGTCGCGGTGTTCCGTGAGGACGGCACCATGGTGGTGACCGTCGGCAACGAGGATTCGCGCAGTGGTGTCGCGATCCTCGACGGCGAGCGCAAGGAGATCGTGCGCAATGACCAGTGCCCGGGCGTGCACGGCGAAGCCGCCGGCGCCGGCGGGGTCCTTGCCTTCGGCTGTGAGGACGGCCTGCTCATCGTCAACGGCAACGACATCCGTAAGGTCGACAGCCCGGACCCGTACGGCCGCATCGGCAACCAGGCCGGCAGTGACGAGTCGCCGATCATCCTCGGCGATTACAAGTCCGACCCGGATGCCGAGCTCGAACGGCCGACCCGGTTCTCGCTCACCGACACCCGCACCGGTCAGCTGCGGCTGGTCGATCTCGGCACCTCGTACAGCTTCCGGTCCATCGAGCGCGGGCCCGGCGGGTCCGGCGTGATCCTGGGAACCGATGGTGCGCTGCACGTCTACGACGTCAACACGGCGACCAAGACCGCCACCATCCCGACGATCGGCGCGTGGAGCGAACCGGACGAGTGGCAGTCCCCGATGCCGAATGTCGTGGTCCAGGAGGGCATCGCCTACGTCAGTGATCCGGCGGCCAAGAAGATCGTCGCCGTCGATCTGAACAAGAACGAGAAGGTCGGTGAGGCGGAGTTGCCGCACGAGACCATCGAACTCGCCGCCGTCACGGGCTGACACCGGCGATCCGACGAGACCTCGTCTCGACGGCGTGTTCCTGATCTCAGGCCGCGCTGCGCGAGACGAGGTCTCTGCGTGTCTGACCCGGGCAACCGCCCCGACGCCACTCCGGCGCCATGGTGTTTGTCACACTGGTGGGCGTGATCAGGCTTGGACTGACCGGTGGCATCGGAGCCGGCAAATCGACCGTGGCAAAGACGTTCGTCGAGCGGGGCGCGTACATCATCGACGCGGACAAGATCGCCCGGGAGGTGGTCGAGCCCGGGTCGGAGGGTCTGGCCGCGCTCGTCGAGGCGTTCGGCCCGGAGATCCTGGCCGCCGACGGGAGTCTCGACCGTCCGGCGCTCGCCGGGAAGGCTTTCGTCGACGACGAATCCCGCACGACGCTCAACGGCATCACCCACCCGCTCATCGGGGCGCGAACACAGGCGATCCTCGACGATGCGCCGGCGGATGCAATTGTGGTGCAAGACATCCCATTGCTGGTGGAGAACCACACGGCCCCGTTCTTCCACCTCGTCGTGATCGTGTTCGCCGAGGCCGACGTACGGCTGCATCGGTTGACGACGATGCGGGGGGTCGCCGAGGCCGATGCCCGCGCCCGCATCGCTGCGCAGGCGACCGACGAACAGCGTCGAGCCGTAGCCGACTTGTGGCTGGACAACTCCGGCGCCCCCGAAGACCTGGCGGCGTCCGCGGCGCGGATCTGGGACGAGCGTCTCGTCCCTCTCGAGATGAATGTCCGCGCTCGCCGAGTCGCCGAGCCGGTCCCCGGACTCGTTGCCGCCGAGCCCAACCCGGACGGCCCGTCGGCGCGTCTGGTGAACCGGCTGTGGGCCGTGGCAGGTGAACTGGCCACCGCGGTCGACGTCACCGACGCCACGGCCGTCGAGTTGCGGGTGACCGCCCGCGATGCCGACGCCGCCGAGGGGCTGGCGAACCGGCTCGCCGACGGCGGATTCGCGCCGGCCGGGCCGGATCTGTACGGCTCGTGCGACCCCGGCCGACCCGCCACGGTGCGCGTCGTCGTCGGCTGACGAGTCCCGCGACACAAACTGACTACAAACGTTGCCAAAATGCGTACACGGCGCGGTGTGCGCTGCTAGCTTGTGAAAACGCACGCCACCGCGACGGTGGTGTGGTCGAGGACGAGCGTAGGAGTGGAGTACAGCATGGTCGGTCGGGGACAGCGGGGTCGCGCGCGGATTGTCGGTGGCGCAATAGCTTTCGGGGCAGTGGCATGCGCCGGTGTCGCACTGGCCGCGCCGGCCGAGGCGGCACTGCAGGGCATCGCGGTGGACACCCTCCCGGGTTACGGGTCGTCGGCCAACGGCTCGTTCAACTACGGCCTGTACGGCGCGGGCTGTGCCTACGAGCTGTCGGTGCTCGTGGGTGATCCGGGGTCGGCGAAGTCGAATCTGAAGGTCACGCTGGTCGGTGCCGGCCGCACGGTCACCATCTACGACAAGAAGCCCGCGAGTTCCGAGGTGCGTCCGACCTGGCGCCCGTCGACGCCCGGGCGCTATGTGCTGAAGGCCACGCTCGACGGGGTGGAGAAGACGCGCGCCGTCACCGTCGGCACCGGCGTGCAGCTCCCGGATTTCATCCGAAACGGATCGTGTTTCGTCCTACCCACCTACTGAGGTCTGCCGGTCTGAGGTGGTGAGCTACCGGGCGTCGCCGCGGCGGCGATGGTCATGGTCGCGAAAGGCGACCACGCCCCCCGCCGCGGCGTCCAGCCAGGCCTGGACGTCGTTCCCGTGCTCGGCCGTGCCGACGAGTGCGCGCGTGGCGATCTCCACGGCTTCGACACACTGTGCGGTGTCGAGAAGTCCGTCCCGATGCGCCTCGAGCAACTCGTCGGTGTCGAGCAGCACCGGCGGGGTGCCCGGTACGTCCACGAGATCGAGATACCAGTCCTCGGCGTGCCACCGCCCGTCGTCGTCGGGGCCGGCGAAGTGGCCGACATCCAGATAGAGGCGCTGCCCCTCGCGGTAACCGCCCTGATAGTGGAAGATGTTGGCGCGCAGGCCCAATGCAGGTAGCAGCCAGGATTCCAGATGGTCGAATCGGGGATGTCCGGGTGCGTGCCGCGACATGTACAGCCCGTAATCGGTGACGCGGTACTCCTCGACCTGACGGACGAAGCCCTTGTTGTCCGTGTTCGTCATCGCGGGCACGTCGAAGACCTCCCGCTTGGGCGGGTGCGCCGGGCGTGATTCGGGTGCCGTCTCGGCCGCGCCTCCGCGAGGGTTCGTCATGCCTCGAATCTAGACAGGCCACCGCGTCTGCACCGGGCGACCGATGATCTCGGGGCCGGAACTCGGAGTCGCCGCGTTCGTCGAGCTTCGGGGTCGTGCACCGCGCGGGAACATCGATGTCATAGGCCGCGTTTACCCTGGCACTATGGCTTTTGCAGCAGAGCGCCCCGTCATCGCGCACTCGGAGTTCCGGCCGGTCGGTGAGATCGAGCGGTCCGACGCGCGCCTGGAGGTCGTCAGCGAGTACGAACCGGCGGGCGACCAGCCCGCCGCCATCAAGGATCTGACGCGACGGATCAACGCAGGCGAGAAGGACATCGTCCTCCTCGGCGCCACCGGCACCGGTAAGTCGGCGACCACCGCCTGGCTGATCGAGCAGGTGCAGCGCCCCACCCTGGTGATGGCGCCCAACAAGACACTCGCGGCGCAGCTGGCGAACGAATTGCGCGAGATGCTGCCCAACAACGCCGTCGAGTACTTCGTGTCGTACTACGACTACTACCAACCCGAGGCGTACATCGCGCAGACCGACACCTACATCGAGAAGGACTCGTCGATCAACGACGACGTCGAGCGTCTGCGGCACTCGGCGACCTCGAGCCTGCTGTCGCGGCGCGACGTCGTGGTGGTGGCCTCGGTGTCCTGCATCTACGGCCTCGGCACGCCGCAGTCGTATCTCGACCGATCCGTCGAGGTCGAGGTCGGCCAGGAGATCGACCGCGACGCGTTGCTGCGGCTGCTCGTCGACGTCCAGTACACGCGCAACGACGTGTCCTTCACCCGCGGTGGGTTCCGCGTCCGCGGCGACACCGTCGAGATCATCCCGTCGTACGAGGAACTGGCGGTTCGGATCGAGTTCTTCGGTGACGAGGTCGAGTCGCTGTACTACCTGCACCCGCTGACCGGTGACGTCGTGCGCCAGGTCGACTCGCTGCGCATCTTCCCGGCCACCCACTACGTCGCCGGGCCCGAGCGCATGGAGAAGGCGATGGCGAGCATCGAGCGAGAGCTCGAGGAACGACTCGCCGACCTCGAGGGCAAGGGCAAACTGCTCGAGGCCCAGCGGCTGCGGATGCGGACCACCTACGACCTCGAGATGATGCGGCAGGTGGGGTTCTGCTCGGGGATCGAGAACTACTCGCGGCACATCGACGGCCGCGCCGCCGGGAGCGCACCGGCAACGCTGATCGATTACTTCCCCGACGATTTCCTTCTCGTCATCGACGAGTCGCATGTGACGGTGCCCCAGATCGGTGGCATGTACGAAGGCGACATGTCGCGCAAGCGCAACCTCGTCGAGTACGGCTTCCGTCTCCCCTCCGCGGTGGACAACCGGCCGCTGACCTGGGACGAGTTCGTGGATCGGATCGGCCAGACCGTGTACCTGTCTGCGACGCCGGGGCCGTACGAACTGGGCCAGTCCAACGGCGAGTTCGTCGAGCAGGTGATCCGACCGACGGGTCTCGTGGATCCCCAGGTCGTGGTCAAACCGACCAAGGGCCAGATCGACGACCTGGTCCACGAGATCCGGGAGCGGACCGACCGCGACGAGCGCGTCCTGGTGACCACCCTGACCAAGAAGATGGCCGAGGACCTCACCGACTATCTGCTCGAACTGGGTATCCGGGTCCGGTACCTCCACTCGGAGGTGGACACCCTGCGCCGCGTCGAACTCCTGCGCCAGCTGCGCTCGGGTGACTACGACGTCCTCGTCGGCATCAACCTGCTGCGTGAGGGTCTCGACCTTCCCGAGGTGTCCCTCGTCGCGATCCTCGACGCGGACAAGGAGGGCTTCCTCCGGAGCACCACCTCACTCATCCAGACGATCGGTCGCGCCGCCCGCAACGTGTCCGGCGAGGTCCACATGTACGCGGACAAGATCACCGACTCGATGCGCAATGCGATCGACGAGACCGAGCGACGCCGCGAGAAGCAGATCGCCTACAACAAGGCGAACGGCATCGATCCGAAGCCGCTGCGCAAGAAGATCGCCGACATCCTGGACCAGGTGTACCGAGAGGCCGAGGACGAGGCCGTGGCGGTCGGCGGTTCCGGGCGCAATGCCAGCCGCGGACGCCGCGCACAGGGCGAGGTCTCGAAGGCCGGCAGTTCAGGCGTGATCGAGAAGCGCGACGTCTCGATGATGCCGCGGGCCGAGCTCGCCGATCTCGTGTCCCAACTCACCGATCAGATGATGAGCGCCGCTCGGGATCTGCAGTTCGAGCTCGCCGGCCGACTCCGCGACGAGATCGCCGATCTGAAGAAGGAGATGCGCGGGATGGACGCGGCCGGCATCAAGTGAGGTCTCGTCTTCCACCCTGCGCTGTGTGACCGGCCGGTGTGCCGATCACCACGAACGGGGGACAGACACGTACGTGGCAAACTAGTGTCCCGATGCAGGACCCCTGCAGTTCGGGTATACGCGGTGACGCCTCGCTGATGGGCAGCGAGGCGATTTCATGTCGGGAGGTTGGGATGAGCTCTTACGAAACCGTCGTCGTCGGTACCGATGGCTCCGAGTCGTCGATGAAGGCTGTGGAACGTGCGGGTGCACTCGCGGGCGACGCCCAGTTGGTGATCGCCTGCGCGTACTTCCCGAACGAGCGCGGCGCGGGGGATGCTGCCGACGTCCTCAAGGACGAGGCGTATCAGGTCACCGGGTCGACCCCGACCGAGGAGATCCTCCGGACCGCGAAAGAACGCGCGGCCAAGGCCGGTGCGACCAACGTGGTGCAGCGCCCGGTCAAGGGAGCCCCGGTCGACGCGCTCCTGCAGCTCGTGAGCGACGTCAAGGCCGACCTCCTGGTGGTGGGCAACCGCGGCCTGAACTCGATCGCCGGTCGGCTTCTCGGTTCGGTCCCCGCGGATGTCGCCCGCAAGTCGGCCTGCGACGTCCTGATCGTGCACACCACCGGCTGAACCGGTGTCGCGGGGTCGTCACTGCGCAATCGTGGTGAGGCCCCGGACGAGATGTCCCCGTGTCAGCGGGCGGCCGGAAATGGTCCGGCCCGTCCGAGGAGTGCGGGGACATCCTTGTCGAGGGCCTCGCCCAGCCACTGTGCGGCGTCGACCAATCGCTGCATCTCGACACCGGTCGTGACCTCCGACCGGTCGAGTGCGTAGACGAGATCCTCGGACGCGATGTTGCCGGTGGCCGCGGGCGCGAACGGGCATCCGCCGAAGCCGCCGATACTCGCGTCGAGGGCACGCGCGCCGGTATCGAGTGCGGTGAGGGCGTTCGCGTAGCCGGTGTTCCTCGTGTTGTGGAAGTGCCACCGCTGCGGAATCCCTGGTGCATGTTCTGCTGTCCGCCGGGCGAGGTCGCGCACCTGTGCCGGCACTCCCACTCCGATCGTGTCGGCGAGCGCGATCTCGTCCGGGGCGGCCTCATCGGCCAGCCGGGCCACGATGTCGGAGATCCGGCCTGAACTGACCTCTCCGGTGAAGGGGCAACCGAAGGCGACCGCGATGGTCACCGTCGTCGCGAGGCCGGCCGCCCGCGCATCGCGGACGACATCGACGGCTGCCGCGATGGTGTCCGCGACGCTGCACCCCTGATTCCGATGACTGAACTCCTCGGTGGCCACGACCACGGCATTCACCTCGTCGACCGAGGATGCGAGAGCGCGGTCGAGGCCACGGCGATTGAGGACGAGCCCGATATAGGAGACGTCGTCTCCTCGCGGCACCCGTTCCATGACTTCTTCCGCGCCGGCCATCTGCGGTACCCGCCGCGGGTTGACGAAGCTGACCGCCTCGATGCGACGCACGCCGGCGTCCACGGCCCGGGTGATGAACTCGACCTTCTCGTCGATCGAGAGCAGGGTCTGTTCGTTCTGCAGCCCGTCCCGCGGGCCGACCTCGATCAACTGCACGTCTGACATGAGATCGATCTTGCCCGTTCTGCTCCCGCGACTCCATCGGGCCTCCTCGGCCCGCTCATTCCGCTTCAGTCCATCCCGCTGTCGGTCGAACGACCGAATCCCGCGGGGCCCATGCCGGCACACACGGTGCGAGAGTGACCAGAGTGACCCTGCTTGACTGGGGTGATCCCATCTGTCACACCAGTGTTCACAATGGACCACAGGCACAGAGGGTCCTTTGATGCGGGATGTATCACTTTCGGAAGCGAAAGCGATGTACCGCGTATGATTCGTTGCTGTTCGACGATCGCTGCGGGGGGACGCGGGGGCGTCTTCGTCGAGCGACCCTATCGCCGAAACCGACGTCGGACGAGGCATGGATGACACTGCGTCCCACCGAGATGGGACTGGGGGAGATAGGCGCCCGGGGACACCCCGAGCGCCTGAAGGGGTTGATCTGCTGGATCTGACCGCGGCGCAACGCGCCATGTGGTTTGCCGAGAACCTCGTCGACGACCACTCGGTGACGGTCGCGCACTACCTCGACATCATCGACGACGGGCGCCCGTTCGATCGCGAACTGTTCCGCCGCGGCGTCCTCGAGGCGGCGCGCGACCTCCAGACGGCATACACCCGCGTCACCGAGGTCGACGGCACCCCTCAGCAGTACATCGATTACTCCGTCCCCTTCGACGTCATCGACGTCGACCTGCGGGCCGAACCGGATCCCGAAGCGGCCGCCGAGGAGTGGATGCGCACCGACCATCAGCGGTCCGTCGACCTGCTCGCCGACCCGGTCGCCGTCGCCGCGTTCATCCGGGTCACCGACGATCGCACCTACTGGTACATGCGCGGGCACCACATCGCCTTCGACGGATACGGCGCGCTGATGTGCCTGCACGAGGCCGTCGAGCAGTACAACCAGCACCGGGAGCCCGGCGGCGGGGCCGACCCCACCGCCTCCGCACCCGCGCGGATCGGTCACCGTCCGGTGCGTCGCGCCGGCATCGCCGAGGTGGTCGCCGACGACGCCGCGTACCGGCAGAGCACGCGGTTCGAGAAGGATCGAAAATTCTGGTCCGAGCGCGCCGCCGGACTCCCCGAGCGGGTGAGCCTGGCCGCGCATCCCGCGACCACCGGGGTCCGCAACGAGACGGTCGTCTCCGCCGGCCTGCTCGGTCCCGAACTCGACGATGCGCTGCGGAGATGTGCCCGGGACCTCGACGCCTCGGTCGCCGCCATCCTCACCGCCGCGTTCGCCGCGTTCCTCGCCCGCATGTCCGGAAACGACGACATCGTCCTCAGCCTCCCGGTGACCGCGCGGACGACGGCGCGCATCCGGCACTCGGCCGGGATGGTCTCCAACATGCTGCCCCTGCGCGTGAACGGGATCGCCACGGCGACATGTGCCGACGTCGTCTCGGCCGTGACCGCGGAGATCACCGCGGGTCTCCGCCACCAGCGCTATCGCTCCGAGGACATCAGGGCGGCAGCCGGATTCGGTGACACCCTCGGCACGAGTTTCGGTCCGCTGGTCAACCTGCTGCTGTTCGACAAGCCGATCGTGATCGACGGCGCTCGCGTGCGCTACCACATGTTGTCCGCCGGCATGGTGGAAGACCTCGTGATGAACGTCTTCGCGGCCGGCCCGGACGCGCCGCTCGAAGTGGGTCTGCACGCGAACCCCAACCTGTACGAGCCGGCCGAACTCGACATGCACCGCAGGCGACTGTTGCACCTGCTCACGCAGTTCGTGACCGAGCCGCGCCGACCCGTCGCAGACCTCGAGCTCCTGATGGCCGGGGAGTCGGCGACGGTGGACCGCCTCGGTTCCGGCGGACCGGCGATCGTCGTCGGCGACGAGCACGTACTGGCCGCCTTCGATCGCCAGGTCGACTCGACACCCGACGCACCCGCGGTGACGTTCGGTGACACCACCCTGACCTATCGCGAGTTCGAGCGTGCCTGTGCGGAATTCGCAGATCGGTTCGCGGAGCGGGGCGTGCGGCGCGGTGACCGGGTCGTCGTTGCGCTGGACCGGTCGATCGAGCAGGTGTGCGCCGTCTACGCCGCCATCTCGCTGGGTGCGGCCTACGTGCCGCTCGACCCGGCCGAGCCGGAGGAACGTCGCCGGGCGATCACCGCAGCGGTCGGACCGTCGCTCATCGTCGACGCGCAGTTCGTCGCCGACGTCGGCCCGGGGCACGATTCGCCTCGCTCCCGGCGTCGTGACTCTCCTCGTCCGGATGGGCCGACACCGGCGCACCGTGGCCGGCGGGCTCCGGCCGGCCTGCCCGCCTATGTCATCTTCACCTCGGGATCGACTGGCGTCCCCAAGGGCGTCGAGATCGATCATCGGGCGATCGGGCAACGCCTCGCCTGGATGCAGCACGACCACCCGATCGCTGCCGGTGATGCCGTGCTGTACAAGACCCCGGCGACGTTCGACGTATCGGTCTGGGAGTTGCTGTGGCCGTTGCGCGTCGGAGCGCGGATGGTGATCGCGGCACCGGGTGGGCATCGCGACCCCGCCTATCTTCGCGACCTCATCGCACGGTCGGGGGTCACCGTCGTGCACTTCGTGCCGTCCATGCTCGACGCCTACCTCGACGTGGCGCTCGGACCGGAGCGCGAGGATCGGCAGACGGCCGGTGCCCCGGGCCCACGCGAGGCCGCACCGTATCAACGCGTCTCGCTGCCCGATCAGGTGCGCTGGCTGTTCACCTCCGGGGAGGCGTTGCCCGCGCGGCTCGCCCATCGGGCACGGTCGTCGAGTCGCGCCGGACTGGTGAATCTGTACGGACCGACCGAGGCCGCGATCGACGTGACCGCCCAGAGGATCACGACGGATCGTGCGGTCGTGCCGATCGGTCGTCCGGTGCCGGGCACCGTGGTCCGGGTGCTCGACGCCCGGTTGCGTCCGGTCCCGGTCGGCGTCGCCGGCGAGTTGCACCTGGTGGGTGCGCAATTGGCGAACTGTTATGTCGGCGCCCCGGGTCAGACGTCTGCCAGGTTCGTGGCCGATCCGCAGGGCACCGCGGGTGCGCGGATGTATCGCACCGGTGATCTGGTCCGATGGACCGGCGACGGCGAGCTGGAGTACCTCGGACGGACCGATCAACAAATCAAGATCCGGGGCCGGCGGGTGGAACCCGGCGAGGTCGAGGCGGTGATCGCCACGCTTCCGGGCGTCGATGCGGTCGCGGTCGTCGCACGGCACGATCTCGGGCCCGCGCCGGTTCTGGTCGCCTACGTGCGCGCTCGGCGGGAGGTGTTGTCGGGCACTGTCGGCGGCGTGCTGGACGCCGAGGCTGTCCGCGCACACTGCCGGCGGCGGCTCCCCGGCCACATGGTTCCGCTCGGGGTGGTCCTGCTCGACTCGTTTCCGACGACCAGATCGGGGAAGCTCGACCAGCGCGCCCTGCCGGTCCCGGTACTCGGTTCCGGCGCAACCGGTTTCCGGCCGCCGCACACGCCTGCGGAGCGGGCGCTCGTGGGGCTTGTCGAGGAGGCGCTCGGCCGCGACGGGGTCAGCGTCTCGGACAACCTGTTCGCGCTGGGCTCCGACTCGCTGCTCGCCGCCCGGATGGTGTCGCGCGCACGCGTCGACCACGGGCTCGGGATCGCCCTCACCGATGTCTTCGAGGCAGTCGACCTCGCCGATCTCGCCTCGCGTGCGGTGGTCATCCCGGAGTCCGACCAGGCCGCCCCGAGACAGACGCGGTCGATGCCGCGGCCGGCACGAATCCCGCTGTCGCAGGCGCAGACCCGGCTGTGGTTCATCAACCGGATGTCGCCGGCCGAGTCGACCTACAACATGTCGGGGGCGCTGCGCCTGACGGATCCGGTCGATACCGCCGCCCTGCACCGCGCCGTCCTGGATGTCGTGGATCGGCACGAGATCCTGCGTACCGTGTTCCCCGTCGTCGACGGGGAGCCCGAGCAACGAATCCTGGATCTGCAGGTGGCCGCCGATCGCCTTGGTGTGACCGTCGCCGGGAGCGGAGCGAGCGGGACTGGTGTGACCGTCGCCGGGAGCGGAGCGAGCGGGACTGGTGTGACCGTCGCCGGGAGCGGAGCGAGCGGGACTGATCTGGCCGCTGCGTTCTCGGCGGTCACGGAGGTGGGATTCGACCTGGCCGAGGAGATCCCGTTCCGGTACCGGGTGGTGACGGGTCATCCGGACGGCGATGTCATCGTGCTGGTGGTGCATCACATCGCGGCCGACGGGCATTCGCTCCGGCCGTTGCTGCGAGATCTGATGACCGCGTACGACAGTCGGCGTACGGGTGAGGTGCCGGATTTCGCGCCCTTGCCGTTGCAGTACGCCGATGTCGCCGTCGAGCGTGCCGAGACGCTCGGCACGCCGGAGTCGCCGTCGCCGGCACTGATCGAGGGTCTGGAGTTCTGGCGTACGGAGTTGCGTGGGGCGCCGGACCTGTTGCAGCTGCCCACCGATCGGCCGCGTCCCCGGGTGATGTCGAGCAGCGGAGCGCACGTCGACACCGTGCTCGGCCCGGAGCTGACCGCCGGTATCCGGCAGCTCGCGAGATCGTTGTCGGCCACCCCGTTCGCGGTGTTCCAGTCCGCCTTGGCGATCACGCTGGGCCGGCTCGCCGCGACCGACGACGTGAGCATCGGGACCGCGGTCGCCGGCCGAGACGATCCGGCGGTCGCCGACCTGGTCGGGATGTTCGTCAACACCGTCGTGTTGCGAACGACCGTGAATCCGGCGGACACCGTCGCCGAGTTCGTCACCGCTGCCCATCGCCGCTGCGCCCGCGCGATGAGTTGCGCCGATGTCCCGTTCGAGCGGGTCGTGGACGCCGTCGCGCCCCATCGATCACCCGCGCATTCGCCGCTGTTCCAGGTCGCGCTGACGGTACAGCCCGACCAGTTGGCCGAGCTGGCGCACTGGACCGGGTCCGCGGCGATCCTCGATGCGCGGGTACCGTCCGCGAAGTACGACGTGACCGTCTCGGTGACCGATCACGCCGATCGTTACGACATCGAAATCGCCTATGCCACCGATCTCTTCGACGCCGCCACGGTGCGGGAGATGGCAGCGCGGCTCGAGTTCGTCCTGGCACAGATGGTGGGGCAGTCGTCCCGGACCATCGGCTCGATCGACCTGCTGCGGCCGGACGAGACGCGCCCCCTGGCGTCGCCGGCCCGCGGCGCGCGTCCGGAACAGACGCTCGCCGGTCTGCTGGCGCGCGGTCTCGCCCGCGCCGACCCCGGCGCGCCGGCCCTGATCGGGGACAGTGTCCTGCGCTGGTCGGAGATCGCGACCACCGCCCATCAGCTCGCCCGGGTCCTGATCGCGCGCGGCATCGGTCCGGGTGACGTCGTCGCCCTGAGTATTCCGCGGTCAACCCGGTCGGTCCTGGCCGTGCTGGGGGTGGCGATGAGCGGTGCCGCCTTCGTGATGATCGATTCCCGTCTGCCCGTCGCGCGCCGCGCCACGATGCTCGCCGACAGTGGGGCGGTACTTCTGATCACGGCGCAGGCGCCGGACGGGGACGACGGCGGCCCGCCCGGCGCCGGGGCGTCGACGATCCCGTCCACGGTCGCCCGCCTCGTCCTGGACGATCTCGAGGTGGATCTGGGCATCGCGGGACGGCCGACGTATCCGGTGGCCGATGCCGAGCGGGTCCGGCCCATCTCCCTCGACGACGTCGCCTATCTGCAGTTCACCTCGGGCTCCACCGGCCGTCCGAAGGCGGCCACGTTGACCCACGCCGGATTCGCCGAGCTGGTCGCCGAGCAGCAGGACCGGCTGGGCGCGACCCCGGACGCGCGCATACTCCACGTCGCCGCATCGGGATTCGATGTCGCGGTCTGGGAGATCGTCTTCGCGGTGTGTTCGGGGGCGCAGCTGGTGATCAGCCCACCCGATGTCTTCGCGGGCCCCGAACTCGAGAACGTCATCGCCCGGCATCGGGTCACCCACACGATCATGACCCCCACCGCGCTCGCCACCCTCGATCCCGCAGCGGTGCCCGAACTCGCGGTCGTGATGGTGGCGGGCGAGGCCTGCCCGCCGGAGCTGGTCTCGAGATGGCACGCGGCGGGTCGCCCGCTGCTGAATCTGTACGGCCCCAGCGAGACCACCATCTGGGCCACCGTCTCCGAACCGCTGCGGCCCGCGGAACCGGTGACCATCGGTGGGCCGATCTCCGGAGTGGGCGTCAAGGTCCTCGATGCGTGTCTGCGTCCGGTGCCGAACGGCGTTCTCGGCGAGCTGTATCTGTCGGGACGGGCGCTCGGGCGCGGCTACCACGCTCGTCCCGGACTGACGGCGGCACGCTTCGTGGCCGATCCGTTCGACGAGGGGGGCCGGATGTACCGCACCGGCGACCTCGTCACCCGGACACCGTCCGGTGACATCGTCTACCACGGCCGCAACGACTTCCAGATCAAGATCCGCGGTATGCGGGTCGAACCCGGCGAGGTCGACGGCGTCCTCGCGAGCCACCTCGATGTGGAGACCGCGGTGACCGTCGGGACTTCGACGCCGGCGGGGGAGACGGTCCTGGTGTCGTATGTGACCGCCCCACCTGACCGGCTGCCGGCACCCGAGCACATCCTCGACCACGCGGCTGCTCGTCTCCCGGCACACCTCGTGCCCCACACCGTGGTCGTGCTCGACGAGTTGCCGATGACCCGGACCGGGAAGGTCGACCGGCGTGCTCTGCCCGCGGTGGAGATCTCACCCGCCCGCGAGTACGTCGCGCCACGCAGCCGGCTCGAGGGCGTGGTGGCGCAGATCTTCGCCGATGTGCTCGGCGTGCGGGAGGTGAGCGTCCACGACGGGTTCTTCGAACTCGGTGGCAGCTCGCTGTCGGCGACCAAGGTCGCCTATCGCGTCGAACAGCACATCGGACGTCGCGTGCCGATGTCGGCGCTCTTCGAGAATCCCACCGTGGCGGATTTCGTGGCGGCGGTCGCCACAGCCGATCGGGCGGCCGGCCGGATGCTGACGCCGCGTGACCGCACCCATGTCGTCGACCTCACCGGAGTGCAACGCGGGCTGTGGTCGATCAACCAGATCGATCCGGCGTCGCCCGCGTACAACGTCGGGCTGACCCTGGAACTCGACGGCCGGTTGGACGTCCCCGCCCTCACCGGTGCGGTGGGCGATCTCGTTGCCCGTCACGAGTCGCTCCGGACTCGCTATCCGTTGCACGACGGCGCCCCGGTGCAGCTCATCATCCCGGCCGCAGATGCGGTGCACGCGTTGCGGATTCCGCTGGTCGATCTCGCCGGGGACCGGCTCGACTCGACCGACGGAGACCGGGTGGGCGCCGAGGTAGCCGCGGTCGTCGACGCCGGATTCGATCTGACCGGCCCCCCGGCCGTCCGCGCGACGATCCTGCGACTGAGCGCCGACCGACACGTGCTGGTGTTCGTCGTGCACCACATCAACGCCGACGGGGGATCGCTCGCCCCGCTCGCTCGCGACCTCGCCGAGTTCTACGCCACCCGGATCTCGGGCAGGTCGGGCTCGGGGAGCGTCGTCGGGCAACGCGTGCAGTTCGCGGACTATGCGATCTGGCATGCCGAGCGCCTGCAGACCGTGCGGCCCGATGGGATGACCGAACGGCAGCGGCAACTCGAATACTGGGGGCGGCGTCTCGACCGGGTGGGGGAGCCGGCGACGATCCCGACCGACCGGCCGCGCCCCGTGGAGCCCCGCCACGTCGGCGGCGTCGTCGATCTCGACATCCCGTCGTCGACGGCGACGATGCTCCGCCAGATGGCCCGGGTGGGCAACACGACCCAGTTCGCCGTCCTGCATGCGGCGCTCGCGGTCCTGATCGGGCGGCTGTCGGGCAGCGACGACATCGTCATCGGCACCCCGTTCGCCGGCCGCGATGATCCCGCCCTGACCGACATGGTGGGAATGCTCGCGACCACGGTGCCACTGCGGACGCGGCTGCGCCTGGACGAGCCGTTCGCGGACCTGCTGCGGCGAGTGCACACCGACGACTTCGCCGACCTGGGGCACACCGACGTGTCCTTCGACGAGATCGTCGATCACCTTGCCCGCGCCGACCGCGGGGCGGTTCGTCGCGGACGCCGAAATCCGTTGTTCTCGGTGATGATCGCGTATCAGAACCTCGAGTTCCCGGACGTCGAACTCGACGGTCTGCACGTCCGTCCGCGGTTGCCCGCCTCGTTCCCGGCCAAGGTGGATCTCGAGGTCATGCTCTATCCCGGTGATCCGGACGGCGTCGACCGAAACGGTGCCCTCGGCGGGCAGATCGCCTTCGACACTGATCTGTTCGACCCGGGCACGGTGGCGCTGTTCGCCGAGCGCTACCGAAATCTGTTGACCGACATCGTGTCGCGGCCCGACATCGCGGTCGGGGACCTCGCGCTCTGGGAGGAGGCGACGCCGGGCCCCGGCGAAGCCGAGGACGCGCGTCCGCTGTACGAGATCGTGTCGGAGGTGGCGGCCGTCGCTCCCGACACCGTCATCGGCGTCGCGGGGGCGCCGCAGGTGACCTTTGCCGATCTCGAGGCGACCGCTGTGGCGATGTCGATCTCGGTTCCCGACGATGATCCGGCGGAGGCGCTGACGATCGCCGTGGCTACGCTTCTGGCCGACGCCGACCGGTCGATCGACGACGTCTTCGAGAGCGTGCGAACCGCTGCCGACGCCGTGTTGCGACGGGACGCGGATGCCGGATCGGGTGCGGTCCCGCGAAATCGTGTGGGACCCGCGTGACGTCGGACACCTCGATTCCCCGCGCCTCGACGGGGTCCGCCCCGTCGTCGCCGCGTCCGTCGGCGCTGCGCTCGCTCGCGCTCGCCGCGACCCATGCGGGCGACGACGTCGCGATGACCGGTGTGGCCGGCCCGGTGTCGTTCCGTGCCCTTCACCGCAGGGTGTCGGCGTCGGCGATCACCCTGGCCGGACGGGGTGTCGCGCCCGACGCCGCCCTGCGCGCGACGGTGACCGCGCTCATGCCACGCGCCGGGCTGAGTGGTTCGCAGCTCGCCGCCGCGGCCGCGGAGATCGTCGTCGAACTCGACCGCCGTGTCGACGGGATCCTGGGTGTCGGTGACCGCGAATCGCTACCGGGACTCTTCCGGATCGCCGCGCGGCGGCGGGCCGACGCCGTCGCCCTCACCGACCTCGACGGGGCGTCGCTCACATACCGGGAACTCAACGAGCGATCGGAGCAGATGGCCTCGGCCCTCGTCGCCTGCGGTGCGGGACCCGAGACCCTCGTGGGCGTCGCGCTGCCGCGATCGGCGGACCTCGTCGTGGCGCTGCTGGCGGTACTGCGGACCGGCGCGGCCTATCTGCCCCTCGATCGCACCCACCCGGTCGCGCGGCTGACCGGGATCGTCGAGGACGCGTCGCCGGTGGTCGTGCTGGCCGATGCCGAGACGGTCGAGGCCTGGGCGGCGATGTCCGCGCCGCTGTGCACACCGCAGGACCTGCTGGCGCAGTACGAGATCCGCGCGGGCGGTGCATCGCCGTCCCCGCTGCCGGATCATGTGAGTCCGCAGGCGAGCGCGTACGTGATGTACACCTCCGGATCCACCGGACGGCCGAAGGGCGTCGTCGTCACCCACGACAACGTGGTGTCGCTGCTGGCAGCCCTCGACACCGTCGTGGAGAGCACTCCCGAGGACGTGTGGTCGTTGTTCCACTCCTACGCATTCGACGTGTCGGTGGGTGAGATCTGGGCCGCCCTGCGCGCCGGTGGACATCTCCTCGTACTCGATCACGCGACGACACGCGCCCCCGACGACGTGGTCGAGGCCTTCGACCGGCACGGGGTCACGATCGTCAACTTCACCCCGTCGTCGTTCTATCAGTTCGCCGCGGTCGTTCGCCCGCCCCATGGTCGACGGTTGCCCGACTCCGTTCGGCGACTGCACTTCTCGGGAGAGCTGCTCGACTACGAGCAGGTGCGGAAGTGGCAGTCGGACCGGGCCGACGACGGGTCGGCGACCCGTCCCGGCGCCGACGCCGCGGGTCCGCAGCTGAACAACATGTACGGTCCCACCGAGACGACCGTCTACATGACCCGCCGCGAACTGACGCGTGCGTTCGTCGACGGGGCGACCGCCTCGGACATCGGGACGCCGCTGCTCGGTTCGCGGGTGCACGTGCTCGACGGTCGGCTCGCCCCGGTGCCCGACGGGGTGCCCGGCGAACTGTACGTCTCGGGCACGCAGGTCACCCGTGGATTCCTGCACCGGCATGGTCAGACGTCCACGCGGTACGTCGCCGATCCGTTCGGTCCGCCGGGTGGCCGGATGTATCGCACGGGCGACGTCGGTGTGTCCCGCAACGGGTCCATCGAATTCGTGGGACGACGCGACGGCCAGGTGAAACTCCGCGGCTTCCGCATCGAACTCGGCGAGGTGGAATCGGCGATGTCGGCGCTCGACGGTGTCGATGCGGCGGGGGCGGACATCCGCACGCTCGGGGACACCGAACACCTCGTCGGCTACCTGGTGACCACCGACGGAAGCGGCGAACCGGCCACCGCAGGTGTCCACGGCTCGTCTTCCGTCGGGGCGATGACGCTGCCGGAGAACGAGATCCGAGCGCGACTCGCGACGGCGGTGCCCGACTACATGGTGCCCACCCGGTTCGTCCGGCTTCCGCGACTCCCGCTCACCGTGAACGGCAAGCTCGATCGAGGCGCCCTGCCCGACCCGGCGTCCGGGGACGACGGCCCGATCGTCGCCGAGCCGCCCGCCACCGCCACCGAGGCCGCTCTGGCCGAGCTCGTCGCCGAGATCCTGGGCGTGAGCGACGTCGGAGTCACCACCTCGCTGTTCGATCTCGGCGGAAACTCACTGACCGCAACCCGGGTGGCGGCCCGGGCAACCGAGCGGTTCGACACCACGGTCTCCGCGCGAGCGGTGTTCGCCGATCCCACGGTTCGCGGTCTGGCGGCGGTCATCGACGATCAGGACGACGGAGAGTCCGGGGGGTCCGGTGCGCCCGCGCATCCGGTGACCCGGCGCCGGATTCCGCTGACTCGGGTCGACCGCGACGGGGTGCTCCCGCTGTCGCCCGCGCAGCGACGTATCTGGTTCCTGGAGACCCTGGACCCGGGCGGGGCCGGTTATCTCATCCCCGCGGTCCTCCGACTGAGTGCCGCGCCGGACCCGGGTCCCGGCGCCGGCCGCCGTTCCCCGGACCCGGTGGTGGTCGCCGCCGCGCTCGCGGATCTACTCGCCCGACACGAGGTTCTCCGCACGCGGTTCGTGTCGGTGGACGGTGTCCCCGAGCAGGTGATCGCACCGGCCGGGGACACCCGACACGACGTCCGGGTGGTGCCCCCGATCGACATGCGCGGCGCAAACGAGACCGACATCTCCGCCACTATCGCCGAGATCACCAGCCGGGGTTTCGATCTCGAGGACATCGCGCCGGTCCGGGCCCGGCTGCTCCGCGTCGCCGACGACGACATGATCCTCGTCCTGGTGGTGCATCACATCATCAGCGACGGTGGTTCGGTCGCGCCGATGGTCACTGACTTCGTCACCGCCTACGAGGCACGCCTGGCCGGGCGGGAGCCCGGCTGGGCGCCGCTGCCGGTCCATTACGCCGACTACGCGGTGTGGCAGCACCAGCGGCTCGGGGACACCGCCGATCCCACGTCGCTCGCGGCGCATCAACTCGAGTACTGGCGCGCCGGTCTGGCGGGGGCACCGGAGCTCATCGAGTTGCCGGTGGATCGGCCGCGGGCGCCGGTCCGCAACGACTCGGGTGCGGAAGTGTCCTCGACGTTCGACGCGGTCACCTGGAACAGTCTGCGAGATCTGGCCGGCCGACACGGCGCGACGATGTTCATGGTCGTCCACGCGCTGCTCGCGGTCACACTGGTCCGGTCCGGTGCCGGCGAGGACATCGTCATCGGGACCCCGGTGGCCGGGCGCGGCGAGCGCGATCTGGATCCGCTGATCGGGATGTTCGTCAACACGCTCGCGCTGCGAAGCCGGGTGCCTCGTGACGTCGCGTTCGACGACCTGCTCGACGTCATCCGCGACATCGATGTCGCCGCACTCGATCACGCCGACCTCCCGTTCGAGACCGTCGTCGACGAGGTCGTCGCGGTGCGCAACACCGCACATCCGCCCCTCGTCCAGGTCGCCCTCGCGTTCCAGAACGCGACTCGGCCCGCGGTCGAGTTGCCGGATCTCGTGGTCGCCGAGATCGAGGCTCCGGTCACCACGGCCAAGGTCGACCTGCAGGTCACCGTCCTCGACGAACCGGGCCGCCCCGCCGACGACGACACCCGCGTGATCATCACCTATGCGACGGCCCTGTTCGACGCCGAGACCGTGGACGCATTCCTCCGGCGGATGGTCGCCCTCGCGCGAGCCGCCGCGGTCGACCCGCACCTGCCAGTGGGTGACCTGCCCACCGGGGACGACGAATCCGGCGCGGTGGTCGCCGCGCCGGGCATGGCGTCGTCGCGGTCGACCCTGGCAGACCTGTTGGACGCGGCGATCTCGATGAACCCCGGCGGCGTCGCGGTCACCGAGAACGGACGGCACCTGACCTATGGCCGCCTCGACGCCGAGACGCGACGGCTGGCCGCCGTACTCCGAGCGCGCGGCGCCGGACCGGGCACCGTGATCGCCTTGGCCACACCGAGATCGCTCGCGGGCATGGTCGGGTTCTGGGCGATCGCGCGCACGGGTGCGGCCGTGGCGCCCATCGATCCCGCCCTGCCGGTCGAGCGCCTGCGCCACATGCTGGACACCGTCGACGTGCGCCTCGGGATCACCTCGGCCGCAGTCGTCGCCGAGCTGTCACCATCCGGCCCGGTGTCATTCGGCCCGCTCGCTCCGCTCCCGGCGCCGGTGGAATGGATCGCCGTCGAAGACCACCTCGGGATCGACGAGGCCGGGGGCGGCGTGCCCGGGAACGTCTCGACCGGAGTCCAGGCGACCACTCGTCCAAGACCCGACGAGACCGCCTACGTCATCTTCACCTCCGGGTCGACGGGCCGGCCGAAAGGCGTCGCGGTCACCCACCGAGAGTTGGCCGACCTGGTCGCCGATGCCCGCCTCAGATTCGAACTCACGCCGTCCGCGCGCGTACTCCGCTTCGCGGCACCGGGTTTCGACGCCGCGGTCTTCGAGACACTGGTCGCGGTGGCGGCCGCATCGACGATGGTCGTGGTACCGGACGGAGTGACGGGCGGCGGCGAACTCGCGGCGATCCTGCGCCGGGAGCACGTCACCCACGCGACCATCACCCCGACCGCGCTGGCGACGGTGTCCGACGTGCTCGCCGACACGGAGTCGGAGGTGTCGTCTGCCGGCGGCTTCCCTGATCTCGAGGTCATCTGCGTGGCCGGCGACGTCTGCTCGCCGGAACTGGTCCGGGCCTGGTCGCCCGGTCGCGTGATGCGAAACCTCTACGGCCCCACCGAGACCACCATCTGGGCGACGTCGTCCGAACCGATGCGCCCGGACTCACCGGTCACCATCGGCGGTCCGATCGCCGGGATCACCGTCGCGGTGCTCGATCCGCGCCTGCATCCCGTTCCGGCCGGGGTGACCGGTGAGCTGTACCTGGCCGGTTCCGCGCTCGCCGCCGGCTACCTCGGCCAGACTGTGCTCACCGCCGAACGGTTCGTCGCGGCCCCGTTCACAACCACCGGGCTCGGTGCGCCAGGAGAGCGGATGTACCGCACCGGGGACCTCGTCCGGTGGCGCATGCGAAACGGTCGATGGGCGCTGGTCTTCCTCGGCCGCAGCGACTTCCAGGTCAAGATCCGCGGCTTCCGGATCGAACTCGGTGAGATCGACGCCGTCCTCGGCGAGCACGAGTCGGTGGATTTCTCGACGACCGCCGGAGTCGAGCACCCGACGTCGGGAGAGACGGTCCTCGTCTCCTGGGTCCACGGTGTCGCCGGCGTCGCGCCCGACGCCGGGGAAGTGGCGGCCCACGCGGCGCGTCGGCTGCCCGCCCACATGGTGCCCACCGCCATCCTGCCGCTCGACGAGATCCCGCTGACGGCCACCGGAAAGCTCGACAGCAGAGCACTGCCGACGCCGCGGTTCGGCGGGGAGGTCCACGTCCCGCCGGAAACGGCGACCGAGCAGACGGTCGCGACGGTCTATGCCGAGGTACTGGGACTCGACGCCCAGGAGGTGTCGGCGGAGGCGTCGTTCTTCGATCTCGGCGGGACATCGCTGTCGGCGACCCGGGTCATGGCACGCCTGGGAGTCGCACTCGGCGTCGAGATATCGGTGCGGGCGCTGTTCGAGACGCCCACCGTCCGCGCGCTGGCCGCCGCCGTCGACGCCGGGGAACACGCCGGCAGCGACCTGCCGGCACTCGAGGCCATCCGCCGGCCGCACCCGGTGCCCCTCTCGTACGCGCAGCGCCGGATGTGGTTCCTCAACCAGTTCGACCCGGAGTCGACCGCCTACGTGATCCCGATCGTGGTCCGCCTGCGCGGCGACCTCGACGTGCCCGCGATGCGCGCGGCGATCCTCGATGTCGTCGACCGGCACGAGGTGCTGCGCACGGTCTACCCGACGGGGACTCCCGACGCCGACGCCGCCGATCTCTCGGACGCCGTGGCGAACGGGGCCGGACGGCCCGATGGCGCCGTGCCGGTCGGTGTCGAACCCGTGGCGCTCGTGCTGGACGACTGGGCGGGACGGCTCTCGATCGGCCACACGGTGATCACGCCGCGGGCCGTCCCATCGTCCGACGAGGTCGTGGACCAGGAGATCCACGAGCTCGTCGCAGCCGCGTTCGACGTGACAGCCGACCTGCCGGTGCGTGCTCGCATCGTCTCCGTGTCGCCGACCGAACACGTACTCGTGATCGCGCTGCACCACATCGCCGCCGACGGTGAGTCGGCGCCGGTGCTGGCGGCGGAGATCGCCCGCGCCTACCGGGCGCGACGATCGGGTCGGGCGCCGGACTGGCCGGCCCTGCGGTTCCAGTACGCGGATTACGCGGTGTGGCAACGACACCGGCTCGGTGACGCCTCCGACCCCGAATCCCTGATGGCGCGACAGCTGCGGTTCTGGGCCGAACGGCTCACCGGCCTGCCCGACGTGCTCCCGTTGCCGACGGACCGGCCCCGTCCCGCCGTGCCCGACGGGCGGGCGGCCACGGTGCGGTGGTCGCTGCCGGCGTCGACCGTCACGCAACTGCGGCGGCGAGCAGCGGCCCGACGTGCCTCCCTGTTCATGGTGGCCCACACGGCCACCGCCGCGGTGCTCGCGCGCCTGACGTCGACGACCCGGATCGCGGTGGCCACACCGGTCGCCGGCCGCGGCCGTGCGGAGATCGACCAGCTGATCGGCATGTTCGTCAACACCGTCGTCCTGTCGGTCGACGTCGAGCCGCACCTCACCGTCGCCGCCTTGCTCGAGCAGGTGAAGAGCGCCGACCTCGCGGCATTCGACAACGCCGACGTCCCGTTCGAGCGCGTGATCGACGCTGCCGACCCGCGGCGGATCGAGAACGTGGAACCGCTCGCGCAGGTCCTGCTCGTCCACACCGTCAACGGCGACCCCACCCTCGGTGCACTCGACGATCTCGACGCCGAGTTCGTCGAACTCGAGGACAGCGTCGCGAAGTTCGACCTCGCCATCGGCTTCCGCGAGACCTCGGACGGGGGGCTGGCCGGCTCGATCACCTATACCACCGCGCTGTTCGACGCGGCGACCGCGGAGACCATCTCCTCGGCGCTGTCCTCGGTCCTCGCCGCCCTCGCCGCCGACGCGGACCTCCCGGTCGCCGACATCCCGATTCTCACGACGGCCGAAGCCGCGGCCCAGCAACAGCTCTCGATCGGACGCGCCGTCGTCCTGCCGGACCTCACGGTGCCGGCGGCGATCGCGGCCGCCGACCAGCTGCGATCTCCGGACGCCATCGCGCTGCGCTGCGGCGAGCGCTCTCTCACCCATCGCGAGTTCGCCGCGCGGGTGGCCGCTCTCGCACGGGAACTCATCGGTCTCGGGGTCGGCCCGGAGGACTGCGTCGTGGTGTGCATGCCCCGGTCGGTCGAACTGGTCGTCGCGGTCCATGCGGTCCTCACCGCCGGCGGACAGTACATGCCGGTGGCACCCGATGCACCGGCCGACCGCGTCCGCTACATGGTCGACACCTCGCGCGCGACGATCGCGCTGGTATGCGACGAACGGGTACCCGCCGCACGCGTTGTCCCGCGCACCCTCCTGGTGGACGCCGGAAGCCCCGTCGCCCTCGACACGGTGCCGGTCGCCGACGACGAACGCCGGTCGGTGCTGCGCCCCGAGCACGCGGCCTACACCATCTTCACCTCGGGCTCGACCGGCCGGCCGAAGGGCGTCACGGTCGGTCACCGCGCCGTGCTGAACCGATTGCGGTGGGGGGTGGACGAATTCGGGATCGGACCGGACGACTCGATCCTGCTGAAGACACCTGTCACCTTCGACGTGTCGGTGCCCGAACTGCTGACCCCCGCGCTGACCGGCGCCCGGCTGGTCATCGCGCCCGAGGACGCGCACCTGGACCCGCACTCGATGGCGCGCCTCATCGATGCCGAACAGATCACCACGGTGCACTTCGTCCCCTCGCTGCTCGCGGTTTTCATCGGTGAACTCCAGCCCGCTCGCTCCGCTCCCGGCGCGGGTGCGATTCGGCCCGCTCGCTCCGCGCCCGGCGCGGGTGCGATTCAGCCCGCTCGCTTCGCTCCCGGCGCGGGTGCGATTCGGCCCGCTCGCTTCGCTCCCGGCGCCGCCGGGCGCCCACTTCTGCCGACCCTGCGCCACCTCTACTGCTCCGGTGAGGCGTTGCCGCCGGCCGTGCTGCAGTCGACGCGCGCCGCGCTCCCACATGTTCGCGTCTCCAACCTGTTCGGTCCGACCGAAGCAGCCGTCGAGGTCACCGCGGCGACGCCGCACCCCGACGCCGTGGTGGTGCCGATCGGACGACCGGTGTGGAACACCCGGACGTTCGTCCTCGACGCGCGGCTGCGTCCCGTGCCCGCCGGCATCACCGGTGAGTTGTACCTCGGTGGTGTCCAGCTCGCGCGCGGCTACGCAGGCCGGCCCGACCTCACCGCCGAGCGTTTCGTCGCCGATCCCGCCGGCGGCGGAGCGCGGCTGTACCGAACCGGCGACCTGGTCCGACGCAACCGCGCCGGCGACCTGGAGTACCTGGGACGCAGCGACTTCCAGGTCAAACTCCGCGGTCAGCGGATCGAGCTCGGTGAGATCGAGGCGGTCCTGGCGACGGTCGACGGTGTCCGCCAGGCCGTGGTCACCGTCGCGAGCACCCCGGGCGGTTCGGAACACCTGGTGGGCTACCTCATCGCGCCGGACGGCGGCGGAACGAACGGGGATGAGGTCGTCGGACGCGCACGAGAGGCGGTGACCGCGTCGCTGCCGGCGTACATGCGTCCGACCCACTGGGTCTCGCTGACCGAGGCCCCGCTCGGCAGCACCGGCAAACTGGACCGCAAGTCGCTGCCCCTTCCGCGTTTCGATCTGTTGTCGGGGACCGAGGACAGCGACTCTGCTCCCGTCGGTGAGTCGGAACAGATGGTCGCCGCCATCGTCGCGTCGGTGCTCGGGCTCGAGGACGTGCCGCTGACCCGTTCGTTCTTCGAACTCGGCGGGGACTCGATCGCGTCCATCCGGCTCACGTCGATGTTGCGCGCAGCGGGGCTGCACCTCACCCCGCGCGATGTGTTCACGGCGTCGACGATCCGTGAGCTCGCCGGCGCCGCACGAACGGAGCCGGACGCTGTCCTCGACGAATTGCCCGGCGGCGCAGTCGGTCCGGTCGAGCTGACACCGGGGGCGGCGTGGATGCTCGAACTCGCCGACGAACCGGACGACATCGCGGACTTCTCGCAGAGCACCGTGCTCACACTTCCTGCCGAGGCCGACGAGCCGGCGATGCGGGCGGTGGTGACCGCGGTCGCCGCAGCCCACCCGATGCTCACCGTGTCGTTGCGCCTCGACGCCGATGGCTCGCCGACGATCCTGGCCGGCGACGGCGACCCCGGTGACGTCACGGTCGAGATCCTCGACCGTGCCGACGTCCCCGGCGCCGGGACGACTTCGTCGCCCGTGGTGGACGACGCCATCCGCGCCGCGCATTCGCGAGCTCTGGCGACCTTGTCGCCGGCCGACGGGCGATTGCTCGCCGCGGTCGGTGTCCGGTTCGCCGACGGTACCGGCCGGGTGGTCGTCGCGGCCCACCATCTCGGTGTCGACGCCGTGTCGTGGCCGACCATCGTGTCGGGTCTGGGTCGCGCGTGGTGGCAGTACCGCAACGGGGAGTCGCCGGCCCTCACCGCGTCGGGCACCTCGTTCCGGCGCTGGTCGGGCGTCCTGGCCGAACTCGCCGACCGGACAGCGGAGATCGACTGGTGGACTCGACAACTGCCACCTGTGCCGCCGGAATTGACCATCGACCGAGCCCGGGACCGACTCGCCACCACGGTCTCGGTGATCCGCAGCGTCGAGCCCGGTCTCGCCGAGCGGGTGCTGGGCACGGTCACCGAGTCGTTCGGCGCGCGCCCGGACACCGTGCTGGCCGCAGCGCTCGCGCTCGCGGTCCGGGAGTCGGTGCCGGCCTCGGGTCCGGTGTCGATGATGATCGAGAACCATGGCCGCGACGAGAGCATCGCGTCCGGCGCCGACCTGGCCGAGACGGTCGGGTGGTTCACCTCGTTCGTCCCGGTGAGTGTCGATGTCCCGGGAGTCGCGTGGGCCGGGAGTTCGACCGGCCCGGTCGAGACCGACGCCACCCCGGGTCGTCCGCTGGCGGCGATGGTCAAAGCGCTCAAGGACACCCAGGCCCGCATGCCGGACAACGGGATCGCCTTCGGCCCACTGCGCTGGTCGCGTCCCGACTCACCGTTGCGGGGTCGGCCCCTCCCGCCGATCACGGTGAACTATCTGGGTCTGCTGGGTGCCGGCGCCGGGAGCGGAGCGAGCGGGCCGAGTGGTGCCGGCGCCGGGAGCGGAGCGAGCGGGCCGAGTGGTGGCGGCGCCGGGAGCGGAGCGAGCGGGCCGAATCACACCGGCGCCGGGAGCGGAGCGAGCGGGCCGAATGGCACCGGCGCCGGGAGCGGAGCGAGCGGGCCGAACATTCCTGGGGATGCCGGTATCGACATGGCTGCAACGGAATTCGCTCCGGTGGCGGACGCGCCCTCCCTTCCACCGTCGGTCCGCGGAGACATGGTGGCGCTGGCCGCACTCACCGTGACGGCGGGCTCGTTGGCGACTGCACGCGGTCGTGAACTGCGGGTGGACCTCACCGCGCCGGCGGGAGTGTTCGACGAGTCCGCTCTGGCCGGTATCGCCGATCGCTGGGAGGCGGCGCTGTCGTCGCTCGCCGCGTATGTCGACGACGTGGGCGATCCGGGCCTCAGCGAAACCGACGTGATCGGCGGGCTGGATCAGTCCGACATCGACCATGTGCTCGCCACCCGGTCGAGCACACCACGCCCGCGCGCCGGGTACGCGATCTGGCCGCCGACGCCATTGCAACAGGGTTTGTTCTACGAGGCGGAGCGCCTGGTCGGCGCCGATCCCTATGTGACCCAGTCGATCATCGAGTTCGACGGCAATCATCCCGTCGACACCATCCTGCCGGCGATCCGGGAACTGCTGGCCAGGCAACGCGTCCTGCGTTCGGGTTTCACCCGCACTCCGTCCGGCCGTCTGGTCGTGGTCGTTCCGCCGGGCGACGATCCCGTGGTCACGGAGCCGGACTTCCGTGGGGTGGACCTGCAGGATCTGAGCATGGCCGAGGCGGCAGCGCGGATCGTCCGGATCGCCGACGAGGATCTGCGCCGCCCGTTCGTACTGGACGACCCGCCGCTCATCCGGTTCTCCGCGGTGTCGCATTACACGGTGACGGGTCCGGCGCACACGCTGGTCATCACCGCGCACCACATCATCCTGGACGGCTGGTCGGGCCCGATCCTCGTCGCCGACCTCCTCGCGGCACATCTGGGCCGGCCGGCGATCACACCGGCCGCCGACTTCGAGTCCTACCTCGCGTGGCTCGACGGACGCGACCGCGAGGCCGCCGTGGCCGCCTGGCGTGAACATCTCGTCGACTTCGGACCGACCCTGCTCGCTCCGCAGGAACACCCCGGCACCGACGATGGACCCCGCCGCCACGAGGTGACCGTCCGGGTTCCCGCGGACCGCCGGGCGGCGGTGGAACGAACCGTACGCCGGTTGGGCACGACGACGAGCACGATGCTGTATGCGGCGTGGTCGATCGTGCTGTCCCGTTTCACCGGGGAGCAGCGGGTCGTCTTCGGCGAGACGGTGTCGGGGCGGCCCGCCGATCTCGACGGTGCCGACGGCATGATCGGGCTGTTCATCAACACCGTGCCGGTGGCAGCCGACGTCGATCCGCGTCAGACGCTGGCCGGACTCATCGGTGAGTTGCACCGCGCGCGGGCGCGGATGCTGGACCACCAGTTCGTCGGACTCGGCGACATCACCGCCGCGACGGGGCATCCGAGGCTCTTCGACACCCTCGTGGTCTTCGAGTCGTACCCCGTCGACGTGGACACGGTGGTGGAGGGGTCACGGACCTCGGGCCTGGAGATCCGCGACGTGAGCACCGCCGATGCCACGCACTATCCGCTGGCACTCATCGCCGCGCCGGAGGGCGACGACCTCTGTCTGACGGTCAAGGCGGACCTGGCCCTCGTCGGCGACGGGGTCGCCGAGGTGGTCGCGGCCACGCTCACCGATGTTCTGGATGCGGTGCTCGACGATCCGACGCTGCCGGTGGCGGCGCTCGATCCGATGCCGGCGGCCATGCGCTCGACGGTCGAGGGTTGGTCGCGTGGTGTGGGTGTGGGGTTGGGGTGGTCGGGTCGTTCGGTGGGGTCGGTGGTTGCTGAGCGGGTGGGGTTGTCGGTGGGTGATGTGGCGGTGTGGGTGGGTGAGCGGGTGGTGTCGTATGGGGAGTTC